>JAAYED010000096.1 GCA_012728955.1 Chloroflexota bacterium | reverse complement strand
CGCATCCACCTTCCCGCCCACCAGCTGTGCTCGGCGCGACCCGACGAGCCGTTCGTGCGCCCCACCTCTGCCGACACGTCGCCGTTCAAAGGTACCCCTTGACCACGATCCGGGATGCCATTGGAAAAGCTCGTCATTCCGTCTCCACTGCCTCTGACCGCAACACGATCAGATCATACAGCTCTTCGGTCGTCAGCTCGGTCACCCAATCATCCCCCTGACCGATGACTGCATCGGCCAGCTCGCGCTTGCTCTCGATAAGGGCATCGATGCGCTCCTCCAGCGTCCCCAGACAGATGTACTTGTGCACCTGCACATCACGGGTCTGGCCGATGCGATAGGCACGGTCGGTGGCCTGATTCTCGACGGCGGGATTCCACCAGCGATCAAAGTGAAACACATGGTTGGCACGCATCAGGTTCAGGCCCGTGCCCCCCGCCTTGAGCGACAACACAAAGATGCGGGGCGCGTCACCATCCTCCTGAAAGCGTTCCAGCATGCGATCGCGCTGCCGTTGAGGCGTACCGCCGTGCAGAAAGAGTACCTCTTCCCCAAAGGTATCGCGGAGATAGGCTTGGAGGATGTGGCCCATCTGCGCGTATTGGGTAAAGATCAGGGCGCGTTCATCCACGTCCAGAATCTCTTCCAGCATCTCGGTCAAACGATTCAGCTTGCCAGAGCGCTGGCGGACCTCAGAGCCGTCGGCCAGAAACAGGGCAGGATGGTTACAGACCTGTTTGAGTCGCGTGAGCATGGCCAACACCATGCCCCGCCGCTGGATGCCATCCACGCCGTCGCCGGGCAACGCAGACATGCCACTCTGCACAATGGCTTCGTACAGCGTTGCCTGCTCACGGGTGAGGTTACAGTACACCTTGTGCTCGAACTTTTCCGGGAGGTCGCGGATCACTTCCGGGTCGTTCTTGAGCCGGCGCAGCACAAAGGGGCGCACCAGCTTGCGCAGCTTGTCTGCTGCCATCGTGTCCTGATACCGCTCGATGGGTACGGAAAACTCTCGGCGGAAACCTGCTCTGGAGCCGAGATACCCTGGATTGAGAAAAGCCATGATGGACCACAGCTCGGCCAGTCGGTTTTCCACCGGCGTGCCCGTAAGCGCCAGTCGAAAATCGGCCTGCAGCCTGCGGGTCGCTCGCGCCTGCTTGGTGGCAGGGTTCTTGATATTCTGCGCCTCGTCGATGATGACATTTGCCCAGCGCACCTGCAGGAGGTCCTCCAGATCGCGCCGAACAAGCCCGTAGGTGCTGATCACGAGGTCGGCGGTCAGTGCCTGTTCCAGAAAAGCTACCCCACCCGCCCGGCCGGTGCCGTGGTGAACGAGCACCTTCAGCTCAGGGGCAAACCGGGCGATTTCGCGCTGCCAGTTGCCCACCAGGGAGGTCGGACACACCACCAGGGTGGGCGCCATGTCCGGCTCGCGCTGCTTTTCATCGAGTACCAGTGCGATGGCCTGAATAGTCTTGCCCAAACCCATGTCATCCGCCAGGCAGGCACCCAAGCCCCAGCGCCGCAGAAAAGCCAGCCAGGAGAGCCCTTGGACCTGGTAAGGGCGCAACTCTCCTTGAAATCCCTCAGGGCGATCGATCAGCGCCAGCTGCGTCTTGTGGGTGAGGTTAGAGATGAGCTCCTGGATGGTGTCATCCAGCCTGACCTCGGTAACCGGCAAGCCGTCCAGCTCGTCCTGCGCCCCCAGAGCCAGCGCCAGTGCATCGCGCACTTGAAGCATTCCGCGACCGCGGTGTTTTTCCCAAAAGGCCACCACCGAATCGATCTGGTCGGGCTGCAGCAACACCCAACGCCCCCGCACCTGAACCAGGGGGGTCTTGAGTGCCGCCAACCGCTCAAACTCGTCCCGTGTGAGCGTCTCGTCCCCCAGGGCCATCTCCCAGTCATACGAGACGATCGAATCCATGTTGAGCGTGCCGTCGCCCCTGTCATCCGAAGCGCCCTGCAGTACCGCGCGGACGCGCAGCCGCGTATCCGGAGTGTTCCACCAGGGGGGAATCATCACACCAAAACCGGCACCCTCCAGTAGACGCGACACTTCGCGCAGGAACTGAAAGGCTTCCTGATCGGACAGGGTGGCCGAGTCGGGCGACTGGTTCTTGAGGCTGCGCCGTATCGCCGGGCACAGCTCTGCTGCCATGCCCAGCCCCTCCAGCAGTTTTTCCTGCGGGTTGTCAAAACGACGGTTCAGGTAGCTGAGCACATCACCGCGCTCGCGCCACACCTCCCAGGCGGGAACCATCAAGCTGGGATCATCGATGGCCTGCAAAAAGTAGCGCAGAGTCCACTGGGTGGCATGGGGATGCTCGCCCTCCGGCTCATAGACCGGCGGCTCCAGCCGGAAACACAGCCTGAAAGTAGAGCCGCTCTCGCTCTTGGCCTTGTAGGTCCAGTCCTTCCAGGCCTGGTAAAAGCGCCCAACCTCCGCCAGGCGCGTCTGGGGCACGCGGGCATCGGCATGCTTGCCGAGGCTCTGCCACCACGCCGTCGAGACCGAGCCAGTGGGGGTGCGGCGAACGTTGGGGATGGTGGGATGCTCAGCTTCCGCAAAGCCCCACTCACGCACGGCACTGTCCACCAGCGCATTCAAAAAACTCTCCAGCACCGCCTGTGGTCGCAGGATGGGCTCCTCCAACCGGGCGGCCTGCTCGGACAGTACCGCCCTGCAAGCCGGAGGCATCGCCGTGGCCAGCGCATCAAACCGGCTCGGATCATCCGAGCCATCGATAACGGGCAGCCAAACCGCCCGCATGGAACCGTTCGTTCCCGCCAGGCCCGGCAGAAAGCGCTGGCGTGCCAGCAGCTCCAGAGCGTACTTGGCAACGGAACCCCAGTACACCAGGTCATTGCCCAAGCGGTTGACAGTGCGCGTCTCACGATGGACGAGAGGCAAGGTAATGAGCAAAGGCAACAACTGGGGCAGCGGGATGCTCAATCCCTCGATGCGCCAGGGCTCAATGGCGATGGACTGATCGGTCAGGTCAAGGTCATCGCGGTAGAGCCAGCTGGCTGAAACGGGCGCCGCCACTGAGGACGGAAGATAGGCCACGCGAGTAAGCCGTTCGGCACGGTTCCAGGCTACGTCGGGAACCAGCTCTGCCAGCAGGTCCGCGATCTCGATGGTGGTGGCGGCGTGTGGATGCCGACGGACGCGGGGGCGATGGGCTCCCTGTGGCCGTATCAGCTGTGCTTCTGCATCTCGCTCAGCCCAGACGAAAAAGATCTCG
>JAAYED010000095.1 GCA_012728955.1 Chloroflexota bacterium | reverse complement strand
GACGCCAGGCAGGTTCTGGACGGCTTTGCGCCTGCCATGACGCGCGACGAGTACCTGGCCTTTATGCGCACCCTGGACACGGACGTGCTCTGGAAAGGCGAGGACTAGACGCCAGCCGCTCTACAGCTTGTAACCGATGGTGCGGAGCAGCCCCTTGCGCCAGGCGACGTCCTCTGCCGTTTCGACGCCCTGGGGCGCCGCGCCATCGATCACGCCCAAGATGCCCCTGCCCTGCTCCGATTCAGCTACGATCACCTGCACGTCGTTGGCGGTGGCACAAAAGATGTGACATACCTCGGGCACGGCCTTGATCGCATTGAGTACGTTGATGGGATAGACGCCCTCCCCCAGGAGCACCACAAAGGCGTGCCCCGTGCCCAGCGCCAATGCATTCTGCTGAGCAAGCGCCTCGAGCTCGGCATCCGTGCCAGAAGAGCGCACCAGGCAGGCCCCTGACGCTTCGCAAAATGCCAGGCCGAAGCGGATCCCCGGCACGGTGCCCACCAGCACCTCATGCAGGTCCTCCACGGTCTTGATAAAGTGTGCTTGCCCGAGGACGACGTTTGCCTCAGCGGGCTTGACGATGCTTACCAGACCGAGCTCCATGCTTACCTCCTGTCGGTTCCCTGCCTGCAAGACTCAACGGGTGGGGATCACCAGCCAGGTCGTCTCACCCGGGGTGATGCTGAACTCTTTGGTGATCAACACGCCCTTGTAAAACAGCTCTGCTGTCCACTGACCGGGAGCCAGATCCCCTATGGCAAAGTTCTCGGTCCACTCTGGATCCGGATTCACGTTCCCCAGGGGATAAGTAAACACCTCCGCCGCGCCTCCAGCCGAACGCAACACCAGCTTGGACTCGCTATCGTCCAGTTGGCCCGTCTCATCGAGCAGCGCCCCTGCCAGTGTACCATAGCCCGGCCTGGGCTGATACCATAGCTCCGGATTCACCGTAGCCCGATAGTCGTTGCTGCCGATCCGCACCTCGCTGTGCAGGTGCGGTGACTCGGCATAACCCGAGTCGCCTACCAAGCCCACCACCTGTCCAGCGGTCACAGGTTGACCTACCGTCACCTTGACCTCGGAAAGGTGCCCAAAGACAACGTATACCGGAGCGCCCTGGTAGCGCTGGTCCAGCTGAATGATCACCACCAGCCCGTAAAAGCCGGCTCGCGCGCCATAGGCCTGCTGCTCGTCCGAGCCCGCTACCACCACAACGCCCGAAGCCGGCGCCAGCACAGGCGTTCCTGCGGCATTGACCATTTCGACGCCATAGTGCACAGGGTAGGATCCGTCCATGCGCGACCCGTAGGGGTAAAACCGGGCCACGCTGTCGTCGCCGGGAGGGGCGATCGGTCGCTGCAGCCAATAGTGGTCCCGCCGAATGGTGTCCAGCGGGCGCAGCGCAGGTCTGGGCGCCTGCCCCGCAGCCGCCTGGCCACCAGAGCCCGGCTCAGGTGTCGGCGTAGGCGTCTCCACAGGCTCAGCAGTCTGCGCCGTCCCTGTGGGCGTGCTGGTGGGTGCCGGCAATACACTGACCAGCCGCTCACGGATGCGATCCTGAATGGGCGCTGCCGCCTCCGTGCCCAAAATCAGGTGGTATCCACCAAACAGCGCCAAAACCAGCGCCATAACCGCCGCAAAGGCCACCTGCGGGGTCAAGCCTGGTCGTTTTTCCTGTCCCAACATTTGCTCATCGCCTCCGGTCGTTACTCTCATTATATCTGGCCGGCAGTGAGCTCCAAGCGTCCGCCTGATAACGCCGACGCCATTGCAGTTGCGAGCCGGCCGGGTTGACACTAGAATCCGGCGAGAGGCAAACAATGCGTTTCGACATTTTTACCTTGTTTCCGGGGCTGTTCCAGGCTGTGTTTCAGGAGAGTATCGTGGGTCGAGCCCTGGAGGCAGGGCTGGCCGAGATCCACATACATAACATCCGCGACTATGCCCCGGGGCGGCATCAGGTTACGGACGACATGCCATATGGTGGCGGCGGCGGGATGGTGCTCAAGCCAGAGCCCATCGCGGCGGCGTTGCGCGCGGTGCTGGGCGCCGACCTGCTGGATGAGCAACGGCATACCGGCCAAGTACGCATCCCCGTGCTCCTGATGACACCGGCAGGCACACGTTATACGCAGGAGACCGCTGCGGACCTGGAACGTTATGGCCACGTGGCGATCCTGTGTGGCCGCTATGAGGCGATCGATGAGCGGGTGGCCGACCTGTTTGTCACCCATCAGGTGTCGCTGGGGGACTTTGTTCTCTCGGGCGGCGAGATCGCTGCAATGGCTGTGGTTGAGACGGTAACACGGCTGGTGCCCGGCGTTCTGGGGGACATGCGGGCCCTGGTGGATGATTCCTTCTCCAGTGGTCTGTTGGAGTATCCCCACTATACCCGCCCACCCGTGTTCGAAGGGCTTGCGGTGCCCGAGGTCCTGCTCAGTGGGGACCATGCCCGGGTAGCGCAGTGGCGACGCCAACAGTCGCTACGACGCACCCTGGAGCGGCGACCCGATTTGCTGGTGGAGAGCCGCCTGTCACGGCAGGACAGGTCCGTGCTCGGTCGCCTCGCGGGCAGGCGGATCGTCGATGCGCTGGACTCACCGGACTAGAGCACGCTTTACTCAAGGAGCCACCGATGACCCAGAGTGTGCCCGACATTGTGGTGCGCCGGCTGCCCGTGTATCTGCAAGCGTTGCTTCACATCGCCGAGACAGGGCAATCCACCATCTCTTCACGGGAACTGGGCAAGCGGCTGGGTGCCAGCCCGGCGCAGATCCGCAAGGATCTCTCCTACTTTGGCGAATTTGGTCGCCCGGGGCTGGGGTACGATGTTGGCTACCTCATCCGAACGTTAGAGCGCATCCTCCAGCTTGACCAAGACTGGCAGGTGATCATCGTCGGGGCAGGAGCGCTGGGACATGCCCTGGCCAACTATCCCGGGTTTGGAGCCAACCGTTTCCACATCGTCGCGGTTTTTGACAACGATCCTGCCCGCATCGGAACGACCATCGGAGATCTGGTCATCCGGTCGGTGGACCAGCTCGCCCAGGTCGCCTGTGAGAGCCGCATCGACATCGCCATTCTGGCGGTACCGGCACGGGCGGCTCAAGCGGTAACCGATCAAGTGATCGCGTGCAACGTGCGGGCGATCCTGAACTATGCGCCCATCACCCTCACCACGCCGCCGGGGGTCCACGTCACCTACATCGACCCCATCGCCCGCCTGCAGACCATGACCTATTACCTGTAGGGGAAAAAGAAGAACGCCGCACTCTAGAGTGCGGCGTTCGCTGTTTCAGGCCCGACTCAGAAGGGAGCGAGCGACCGCCGGAGGATGGGCAGGTGCTTGAGCGCCTCGCCAGCGCCCAGCGCGGTGCACAGCATCGCGTGCTCCGCCACGTGGCAGGGAATGCCCGTCTCCTGGGTAAGGTAGCGATCGATGTTCCGCAGCTGTGCGCCCCCGCCTGAAAGCACCATGCCACGATCGATGATGTCCGAAGCCAGCTCGGGAGGTGTGCGCTCCAGCACCGCCTTGACGGTGGCGGCAACCGCGGCCAGCGACTCGGCCAAGGCATCGGTCACCTCGGAAGAGGTCACCGTGATGGTGCGCGGCAGGCCAGCCACGGTATCACGCCCCCTGACCTCCATGGTCAAAGGCTCATCGAGCGGCAGCGCGCTGCCGATGGCTATTTTGAGCTCTTCCGCGCTGTGCTCACCGATCATCAGGTTGTACTTGCGCCGAACATAATTGGCGATTGCCTGGTCAAAGCTGTTGCCCGCCACGCGCACCGAGCTCGACACGACGATGCCGAACATGGAGATGACCGCCGCCTCACTGGCTCCGCCGCCGATATTCACGATCATGTTGCCCGAGGGTGTTCCGATGGGCATGTCAGCCCCCAGAGCAGCCGCCAGAGGTTCGGGCAAGAGGTAGGCCTTGCGCGCACCGGCCTGGATAGCCGCATCGCGCACCGCCCTGCTCTCGACACTGGTAACTCCAACCGGCACGCTGATCATGATCTCGGGGCGCCGCTCAAAACGATGGCACACTTTGGAGATGAAATAGCGCAGCATCGCCTCGGTAACCACATAGTCCGCGATCACACCACTGCGCATGGGCCGTGCCACTTCGATGGTCTCTGGCGTGCGGCCCAACATGGCCCTCGCCTCGTTGCCTACTGCAAGAATACGGTTGTCCGTGACCGAAATGGCCACCACGGCAGGCTCGTTCAGCACCACCCCTTTGCCACGGACCGTAACAATCAGATTTACCGTACCAAGATCGATGCCGATCTGTTTACCGAACATCCAGCCTCCAGCCCTGCGTATCTGCTGCTCGGCAGATACTACCATAAAGGTGTGCGACGGCCAATTGTCCGCCCCCCTTGCGGAACAAGCGTCAGGCTCCTTCCTCCGCGCCGTCCAGAGAGCCAAGTAACTCTCGTAATCCCTTGAGAAACGCGTTCACGCGGGTGACATGCTGCTGAACCAGCTGCAAGTCGCCCTGCATGTTGCTCACGGTGGCCTGCACTCTGTTGACGAGGCGTTCCTGGTCAGAGAGCGCGCCCTCTACCTGCGCCAGATCGGACCCCATGCTGGCCAGCGATGCGTCCAGCTGGGCAAATTGCTCAGAGAGCGCCGCCGAATCCCGCTCCATCGCCGCCAGCCGGTCGTCCAACCCTTCCACGGCGGCCACCCGACGCTCAAGTTGATCGAGGCGCTGGAGCAGTGACTGGGTCTCTGCCCAGGTCATCTCCTGGTTGGCCTGCATGGTCGACATGTTGCGGCTGAGAGCGTCCACCAGACGGCGGGAAGCAAAGTTCAACGTGCCGCTCAGGGCGCCGAGGATCACCAGGGTGGTGATGACGCCGAGCAGACCGCCCAACAGCACAAGGGCCATATCGCGCCAGCCTCCTCGTGCTGTGAGGGTGCGGTTCCGCTCCGGAGGAGCCAAGGGCGGTGCCTGCAACACTTGCGGCGAGACGCCACGCATACTGCCTCGATCGGGCGCCGAGGCGTCTGGAGCGGCAACGGCTGGCTGCTCCTCCGTGGGCCGCACCGCGCTGGCCACTTCCGACGGATCCTCAGCGCCGTGGAGAGCGCCTTCCTGCTCCTCGAGCCGCTCTGGTGCGGTGTCGAACCCATGGTCCTGTTCTGCCGAGGGCGCTGCTGTCTCAGAGACGCCTGGCTCTACTTCAACGCAGGGCACTTGATCTGCGCAAGGGCTGGTCCGTACCTGCTGGCACTGCTGCAACTCTGCGCCCCCGCCCGGTTCCATCGCCTCTGCCACCCGGTCGGGAGACGGCTCGTCCTGCCCAGGTGCGCTCTCCCCCCCGATTGCAGCAAGGCAATCCGAAGGGGCCGAATCCGGACGGTCCACCTCGCCAGGCTCTGCGCTGGCCAGGCGCTGGTCACTGGCCTCTTCAGCGGCAGCACTTTCCATGCCAGACGCCGCCGACTGTAACACGACCTGGGCCGCCTGATCCAGCCCCGTCATCCCTTCCAAGTCGGCGAGGCTGCTCGCCGCTCCGACCTTGGCACGCCGTCCCACAATGCGTGCGGCCAGCTCTGCCTCCAGACCAAGGGCCTCCAGCTCGCTCACGCCCACTGTGGCAAGATGCAGGGCGGCCGGCTCGGTGATCCTGCAATCGTCCATTGGTGTACCTCGTCTCGCAATGACGACGGCCGCCTTCAGACCGCCGAGGCAACTCCACTCATTGAGCCTATTGTACCCTGTGACCCGGCGATGTCCAGAGCCAATCTTGACCGATTCCCCATCGGCTGGATACAATCGGCGCACGTCCGGCCAAAGGTGAGGTGTGTCATGGACGCCGTCAAGATCATCGAACGCAAGCGTGACGGGGCAACTCTGGACCCCGGAGAGATCCAGTGGTTTATCAAGCAATACAGTCGCGGAGCCATTCCCGACTATCAGGCTGCTGCTCTGGCCATGGCGATCTACTTTCAGGGGATGAGCCCTGAGGAAACCGTCGAGCTCACCCTGGCCATGGTGCACTCTGGCGACACGTTGGACCTGGCACCGCTGGGCAAGCGGATCGTCGACAAACACTCAACCGGTGGCGTGGGCGACAAGACCACGCTGGTGGTGTCTCCCCTGGTGGCCGCGCTGGGCCTGACGGTTGCCAAAATGTCGGGGCGTGGCCTGGGCTTTTCCGGAGGCACACTGGACAAGCTCGAGTCGATTCCGGGCTACCGTACCGGCCTGACGGCAGACGGGTTTCTGCGCGTTGCGCGCCAGGCGAGCATCGCGGTGGTGGGACAGACCGCCGAGCTGGTGCCCGCTGACGGCAAGCTGTACGCGCTGCGGGATGTCACCGGCACGGTGCCCAGCCTGCCGCTCATCGCCAGTTCCATCATGAGCAAAAAGATCGCCGGTGGCGCCCACGCCATGGTGCTGGACGTCAAGGTGGGCCGGGGTGCGTTTATGGAAACGCTGGATCAGGCCAGAGAGCTGGCCCAGCGCATGATCGCCATCGGTCAGGGGCTGGATCGTGCGGTGACGGCGGTGCTTTCGGATATGAACCAACCGTTAGGACGGGCCATCGGGAACAGTCTGGAAGTTATCGAGGCCATCGAAACCCTCAAGGGGCGCGGTCCGCAGGAGCTGGTAGAACATTGCCTCGCCGTGGCGACCGAGATGGTGCTGTTGGGGAGAGAGGGCGGCACGCCTCAGGCGGTGCGCGCCGAACTGGCGGCAGCCCTTGAGAGCGGGCGCGCCCTGGAGTGCTTTGCGAGGTGGATCGCAGCGCAGGGTGGCGACGCCAGGGTTGTGGATGACTATGCTCTGCTGCCTGCCAGCCCCGTTCAACTCGACCTGCCCGCCCAGGGAGGGTACCTTGCCGAGCTCGATGCCCGCGCCGTCGCCATGGTGACGGTGGATCTGGGTGCCGGACGCCACGTCAAGGAGGATCCCATCGACCATGGAGTGGGCATTGTGCTGCACGCCGCGGTGGGGGATTATGTCACTCCAGGAGCGCCCCTGCTGACGATTCATGCCGCCAGTGATGCCCAGGCAACGGCGGCCTCTCGCGCCCTGGAGGGAGCGGCTCGTTGGACGCCATCAGCGGTGCGGCGGCCCCCCGTGGTACTGGAGATTCTGCGTGACCCCAGCGTTAACGCCTGAGCACAGATAACACACCCCCTCACATGCGGACGTGAGGGGGTGTAACGTCAGTCGTGCAAAAGCCAGAGGATCACCAATCGGTGTGGGAGCGTTCCTCGATGACCCGTCGATACACATCCACGGTCTGCCCCGCGATCACGTCCCAGTTAAAGATGGTGCGCACATCCATCAGAGCGTTCTCAACGCGCATCTGCGCCCACTCTGGATGCTGCAGGGTGTGCGTAATGCCCCAGGCGCAGGACTGGGCATCGCCGGGATAAATGGTGATACCGGTGACGCCATGTTTCACCACTTCCTTGAGCCCGCCCACCTCGCTGACCACCACAGGTACCCGTGCGGCCATGGCCTCCAGCGCCACAATGCCAAAGGGCTCATACAGACTGGGGAACACGGCGCAATCGGCTACCTTGAAGAGACGATCGCGATCCTCCATGCTGATAAAGCCGGGAAGCAGGACTTTGTGCTCGAGATGCATGGAGCGCACGAGGTCACGCATGGCATCCAACTCGGGTCCGCGGCCGGCGATGATGAACTTGGCCTCGGGCACGTGCGCAAGGACGGAGGGGACGGAACGGATCAGCGTATCGATACCCTTTTCATAGACCAGACGCCCCACATAAAAGACGATCTTTTCCTGTGGCAGTGCATAGCGGCTCTTGAACTCGCTCAGATCGACACCCTCCAGCTCGGAGAAGAGCGTCTGGCTGACGCCGTTGGGGATGATGTCGATCTTGTCATCGGGCGTATTGAAAAAGGCGCGGATCTCTTCGCGCATGTATTCAGAACAGGCGATGACGCGCCAGGCCTCAAAGGTCAGCCCCCATTCGATGTCGTTGATCATATGGGACTGCTGGCCAGAAAGTGACCCGCGCCCACGCCCACGCTCGGTGGCGTGCACGGTAGCCACCAGCGGCATGCGATTCCGGAGCTTGATTTCGCGAGCAGCAACCGCGGTCAGCCAGTCGTGATTGTGTATCAACTCAAAGGGCCCCTCAGATGCGATCAGACCCTGGACATATGCCGCGAGCGCGCCCCCTGTCCGCCAGGTCTCGCCGAGGATGTCAGTAGCGCCAGAGGTATCGGCGGGCACGCGATGGACATGCAGCCTGCCATCATCGCTGCGCTCTGCCCCACCTCTGCGCAGAGGTGTCACCAAGTGCACCTCGACGCCCATGCGGGCCAGCGCAGGAGCCAGGTCCGCCACGTGCTGGCCCAAGCCGCCCACCACGTGGGGCGGGTACTCCCAGCTGAGCATCAGAATTCGCATCGTGCCACCTCCTCCCCTGTTGTGTGGCTGCATTATAGGGTGCGCCCAAACTCATTTCAACGTGTACCCGCCAGATGAGCATTTGTAACCGCCCACTTGAGCGTCTAAACTGGAGCAAACTACGCAGGAGGTGTAGCGCTATGGACAGAGTACCAGTGGCGATAACCCCGTATCTCCGAGAGAACGAGCTTGCCTGCGCCGACGCGCATCGAGTGGCGGAGGAGCTCCATCTGAGCCCTGGACAGCTGGCCCGTGCCGTGTCGGACCAGACCAGCGTCCGCTTTAACCGCTGCCAACTGGGGCTGTTTGGTTACGGGCCCAAGGCCGAGGGGCTTTCCAAGATTGTTCTGCCTGCCCGCCACGTGCCTGCAGAAATTCGTGCCGAGATCGAGGCTGCGGCAGTGGATGGAGGCATCGCCTGTGCCAAGGTCTGGGAGATCGCCGAACGGCACGGGTATCCCCGCCTGGGGTTGGGCAACATCGTCGAAGCCATGTCCCTGAAAGTGCGCCCCTGCCAGCTGGGCTGCTTTTAGCCTGCCGTGCCAATCATCATCAAGAGCCCGGAGGACCTGGCCCAGATGCGCCGTGCCGGGCAGGTGAACGCACTTGCTCTGGCGGCGGCCTGCGCCGCAGTGCGCCCCGGAGTCACTACCGCTGAATTGGATCGGATCGCGGCACGGGTCATACGGGAACACGGCGGGACACCGGCCTTTCTCCACTATCCCAACCCTGCCCCGGGCGGTCCGGCCTACCCGGCCACCATCAACGCCAGCATCGATGCCGAGCTGGTGCATGGGTTGCCCAGCAAGCGGCGCTTGCGAGAGGGCGAGATCATCAGCATCGACGTGGGCACCGTTCTGGGCGGCTTTGTGGGCGATTCGGCCGTGACCGTGCCGGTGGGCAACATATCGGCCGAGGCCCGCGCCCTGCTGGAGGTGACAGAGCGGGCGCTCTGGTTGGGAATCGAGGCATCGAGAGTGGGCAACCGATTTGGCGACGTATCGGCCACCATCCAGGAGTACGCTGAATCTCTGGGATACGGCGTGGTGCGGGAGTATACAGGCCACGGCGTGGGACGGGAGATGCACGAAGACCCGCAAATACCCAACTGGGGCAAGCGCGATCGCGGCGCTCCACTGCACGCAGGCATGACTTTTGCTCTGGAGCCCATGCTGGTGGTAGGGTCACCCGACCTGCGCGTCAAGCGGGACGGCTGGACGGTGACCACCGTCAGTGGAAACCTGTGCGCCCACTTTGAGCACACCATCGCGGTTACCGATGGCGAACCGATCGTCCTGACGGCACTCTAGCGGATCAATGGCCGCAGCAACACCGGCCGAGTGGCTCGCTGCACCCGGCCGGTTTTTTGCTTTGTGTGTCGGCTGTACGGCACTGTGGGGAACCCCCTCAAGCTCTCCCTGCGCAACGGATCCCCACAGGCGTTTGGCCAGTGGGGTCTGCCCGGCTACAGACCGGTACTCATCTTGAGGGCAGTGCCGCCCCTACCCGCGGAAGCGTGAAGGTGATGCTTCACGACCGCTGGGATGCCCTCTCGCCGATCAGGACCGCCCGTTGCCCGAGGGCGAGTCGGGCTGCACGTGATACTCTCCCGCCTGCCCGCCGGGGTAGCCCTCCTCCCCCACGGCCCCACTGAGGTCGCGATAGACGCTGAACCACTCTGCCATCTCTTGCCTGCGCTGGATGGTCTCTCGCTCTCGCTCCTTTTCGCGAAAAGCCTCGATGCGCCTGAATATCTCTGCCTGGACGCGCGATGGCTGCGGCACGCGGTCAAAAGTAAAGTCTCCAGGTCCCGCGGTCTGTACGATCACATTGCCATAGCCCCATATCACCGCCCAAAAGTGTGGCACCTCCAGGCGGACATTCTGGACAGTACCCAGGTTTGCCTCACGCTGCTCCGAATGAAGGGAAAAGGGTCGCTGTTCCACATCGATGATGCGGTCGCTGGTGACAATGTAGCGGTCGTTGGACCAGTCTACGGCCTCCCACACCACCCAGAACAGCGCCATGACCGCCAGCACGTGCACCAGCCCCAGATACCAGGCGGCGCCGGCTACTGGGGCAGGCATGCCCATCCAGGCCAGTGCCACGATGACCAGCGCGATCAACAGCACAAACAGCGGGAGCAGCAGAACGCCTGCCAAAAAGATCCAGTGTTTGCGCCAGACCACGCGGTCCGGCGGCCGCTGCTCGCCGCGTTGGGGGCGCCGAAACCTCCCCAGGAGGGCGCGCCAGGCACCGGCAGGGCCGGGGTCCTCCACTATCTGCGGAGGGCTCTCGTGGCCACCATTCAAGTCGCCATTCCCGGAGCGGTCCAGCTCCTCAGAGATGTCGAGCCCCAGCTGGCTGGCCAGCGCATCGGTCATCAGACGTCGCTCGGTAGCACGTTGCGTGGCTCGAGTCCGTTCGGTTTGACTCCAGATGGCATCGCGCACACGCTCCGGATGCGGTAGTTGCTCCAACAGCAACGTACCCGTCTCGGACGCCGTCTGGATGGCCATGGTGCCATA
This sequence comes from Chloroflexota bacterium, assembly GCA_012728955.1. Lineage (GTDB taxonomy): Bacteria > Chloroflexota > Anaerolineae > UBA1429 > UBA1429 > JAAYED01. The sequence continues at coordinate 172 of JAAYED010000095.1, read as the reverse complement.
GCCAAAGAGCCGGCCCAGCAAGGTGGACACGATGTTGATGTTCTGCACGCGGTCGATGGGCAACTCGTTACGTACTTCGTAGAAAAGCGCCAGCTGCTCACGGTAGCTGATGCGTCGCGTGGTGACCACCATTTGGTCGTTTACCCAGTCGAACCAGTGCCAGATCACAAAG
>JAAYED010000094.1 GCA_012728955.1 Chloroflexota bacterium | reverse complement strand
TTGCCAATGTCGACGCGCTGGTCATCAGCAAGATCGACTTGATTCCCTATATTCCCTTTGATGTGGAGGCCTACACGCGCATCGTGCGCGGGATCAACCCCGAGATAGAAGTCTTTCCCTTGTCCGCAGTCTCGGGCGAGGGCATGGATCGCTGGGTAGATTGGGTGCGCGGTTTGTCGCGCGGCAAGCAGGACTAGAATCGTCGTTCAAAGCGTTCGGGTGAGCGGGCTGGTGCAGGGGGTTGGATTCCGACCTTTTGTCTACCGCCTGGCTCGACGGTTGGGTCTGTGCGGATGGGTGCGCAATACGGCATCCGGAGTCGAGATACGCGCGGAGGGGACGGAGGAGGCTCTGGCAGCGTTTGTCAGGGCCCTCTCCACAGAGGCTCCTCCGCGCGCTCATGTGGACAGCGTCCAGGTGCAGACCCTCGACAGCGTGACGCACTGCGACGGCTTTGAGATTCTGCCCAGTCTGGATGAGGTGCAGGGTTACCCGCACATTTCTCCGGACATTGCCACCTGTCCTGACTGTCTGAAGGAGCTGCTGGACCCTGGCGATAGACGCTATCGCTATCCCTTTACCAACTGTACCAATTGTGGTCCGCGATTTACGATCATTACGGCGATGCCCTATGATCGCGCCAGCACAACCATGGCGGGTTTTCGCATGTGCCCTGCCTGCCAGCGCGAGTATGATGATCCTTTGGATCGGCGCTTTCATGCCCAACCCAACGCCTGCCCGGTGTGTGGGCCGCATCTGTCTCTCACCGATCCGTCGGGCAATCTACTGGCGGAGAGAGACCGTGCGCTGCTGGGCGCGGCGGAACGCCTGCTTGAGGGGCAGATCGTGGCCATCAAGGGCCTGGGAGGCTATCAGTTGGCCTGCGACGCCAACAATGCGCAGGCGGTGGCCCTTCTGCGCCAGAAAAAGCACCGGCCGGACAAGGCCTTTGCTGTAATGGTCGCCGATACGGCCATGGCGGACACTCTCTGCGTCGTCACAGCAAAAGAGAGGCGCTTGCTGCAGGGGCCCGCCGCACCCATCGTGCTCTGCCGACGGAGGGCTGGCGCTCCCGTGGCCGATGCTGTGGCGCCCGGAATGTACACATTGGGCGTGATGTTGCCGGCCACCCCGCTGCATCACCTGCTGCTGCGGGAGGTGCGGAGACCGCTGATTATGACCAGCGGAAACCTCAGCGAGGAGCCCATCGCCCAGGACAATGAGGAGGCGCTGGAGCGGCTGGGCGCACTGTGTGACGCCTTTTTGATGCACAATCGGCCGGTGCACTCGCGCTACGATGACAGTGTCTGGTTTGTCGCGGCGGGTGAGCCACAGCCCGTGCGCCGGGCGCGGGGGGATGCCCCCGAGCCGATTACACTGGCAGAGGATCTCGTGCCCACGCTGGCGCTGGGCGCCGAGCTCAAGGGTACTTTTACCCTGGCACGGGGGCGGGAGGCCTTTGTCAGTCAGCATCTGGGCGATATGGAGAACCTGGAGACGCTGGAACACCAGCGCGCGACGTTGGAGCTGTACCAGCATCTCTTTCGCATCGCGCCCGAGCACGTTGCCTGTGATCTTCATCCGGATTATGCCACCACGCGCATGGCGCGCTCCATGGGACTGCCGCTGGTGCAGGTGCAGCACCATCATGCGCATCTGGCGTCGGTGCTGGCAGAACGGGGCATGTGCGAGCCGGTGATCGGCGTGATTTGGGATGGTACGGGATACGGGCTGGATGGGACCATCTGGGGGGGAGAGTTCCTTCTGGGCGATGCCCGGGGCTTTGCGCGGGTGGCGCATCTGGGGCATTTGCCACTCCCCGGGGGGGATTCGGCCACACGCCGGCCCTATCGCATCGCCTGGTCCTGGTTGGCCGAGGCCATGGGTGAGGCAGAGGCAACGAAACGTGTAGCCTTGCCCCCTGGGGAGCGCGCGATGCTGGCAAGCATGCTGGCCTCGGGAGCGGGGGTGGTGCGCACCAGCTCCATGGGAAGGTTCTTTGATGCCGTGTCGGCGCTGCTGGGCGTGCGTCGGGAGGTGACTTATGAGGGGCAGGCGGCCATGGAGCTAGAGACGCTGGCCTGCTCGGGAGATGCCCAACGGGGCTATCGTTGGAGTACAGAATGTGTGGGCCCGTCGCAGTGCTGGGGCCGCGTTGATGCCGCTCCGCAAAATGCCATGCGCATCGGGACCGGGGAGCTGTTGGCGGGTATCCTGGCTGACATGGATCAAGGGGTGGCGGTTGAACACATCGCCCGCCGCCTGCACCTTACCCTGGCAGAGCTGCTGGTGGCCATCAGCCGGCAGATCTCCCAGTCCACCGGTATCTCCACCGTGGCTCTGAGCGGAGGCGTGTTTCAGAATCGGTTGTTGTTAGAGTTGGCCTTGCCGCGTCTGAGAGCCGCAGGGCTGACGCCGCTGGTGCATCGCCTGGTGCCCACCAATGACGGAGGGCTGTCTCTGGGCCAGGCGCTGGTGGCGCATTATGCCACCGCAGAAAAGTACGCCTTTACAGGAGGTCATGACCGTGTGTCTGGCTGTTCCCGTTCGTGTTGAGGCCATCAACAATGGCATGGGTATGGTCGAGTTCGGTGGTGTGCGCCGCGAGGTGAGCCTTGCCCTTACGCCTGAGGCGCGCGCAGGCGATTATGTGTTGATTCACACGGGCTATGCTATCAGCGTGCTCGATGCCGGCGAGGCAGAGGAGACGCTGCGGCTGTTTGACGAGCTCACGGCCGCTGCAGAGGCCGAAGAAGCAGCGGATCAGCGTCCTGCTGGTGAGGGCTCGACCGATAACAAGGTATCGGCCGCATGACGCAGCTGGAAGGCTATCGGGATCCTGAAATCGCCCGTCGCCTGGTGGCTGCCATCCGCAGCACGGTGAGGGACACGCTCCGTGTGATCGAATTCTGCGGAGGACACACCCACGCCATCATGCGCTTTGGCCTGCGCGATGCCCTGGCGCCATCGATCGAGATGCTCTCCGGTCCCGGCTGCCCCGTCTGTGTGACTGCCAGCTCGGACATCGATCAGGCGGTGTCCTTGGGGAGTCGGCCAGATGTCACGCTGACTACCTTTGGCGATCTCATCCGCGTGCCCGGTTCTGTCGAGTCCCTTCAGGAGGCCCGTGCGCGGGGCAACGACGTGCGGGTGGTCTACTCTGCCCTCGACAGCCTGCAGTTTGCCCGTGAGCAACCTGAACGTGAAGTGGTGATGCTGGGCATCGGCTTTGAGACCACCGCGCCTACGGTGGCCGCGGCAGTGCTCCAGGCGCAACGGGAAGGGCTGCGCAATTGGTCCGTATACTCCATGCACAAGCTGACGGCCCCGGCGATGCGGGCCATCCTCGACGCGGGAGAAGTGGCCATCGACGCCGTCCTGGGGCCCGGACATGTGGCTGCCATCACTGGCTGGAAGGCCTGGGGCTTTATGCCCAGCGAGTATGGCGTCTCCTGTACGGTGGCGGGCTTTGAGCTGAACGATATTCTGCAGGCGCTCTTGTTGCTGGCCAGAGATGCCGCTGCGGGGGTGACGCGGGTCAGCAACAGTTACGGGCGCGGTGTTACGGAGGAGGGTAACCGTACGGCACAAGCCCTGATGCAGCAGGTCTTTTGCCGTAGCGAGGCCGCCTGGCGTGGACTGGGGGTCATTCCAGAGAGTGGCTTGGCCATTGCTCCCGCCTTTGCTGACTATGACGCACGACAGCGCTTTGGCCTGCCGGCCCTGCCCGAGGGGCCCATCGACGCCGAGGCACAGCGCGGCTGTCGCTGTGGCGAGGTGCTGCGTGGCATCAGGCTGCCGGAAGAGTGCCCGCTCTTTGGCAGGGGTTGTACGCCGGTACACCCCGTTGGGCCCTGCATGGTCTCTGCTGAAGGGTCATGTGCTGCGCACTATCGCTATCGGAGGGTGGCAGGCTGATGAGCGACGGAACGGTACTGTTGAGCCACGGCAGTGGCGGCGTACAGAGTCAGGAGCTGATCGAACAGATCTTTGTGCGCCATCTTGGCAACGCGACCCTGGATGGCATGGAGGATTCCGCGGTGGTGGATGCGCCCGAGGGCGGGCGCATTGCGCTGACCACGGACTCGTTTGTTGTCCAGCCCTTGTTTTTTCCCGGGGGGGACATCGGCAAGCTCTCCGTCTGCGGCACCGTGAACGATCTGTCCATGCGGGGCGCCCGTCCTGTGTACCTCACCAGCGGTTTCATTATCGAGGAGGGCTTTCCTCTGGCACAGTTGGAGCGGATCGTCGCCTCGCAGGCTGCCACGGCGCAAGCGGCTGGGGTGCGGGTGGTGGCTGGCGACACCAAGGTGGTGGAACGCGGCAAGGGCGATGGCGTGTTCATCAACACGGCCGGCGTGGGCGTGCTGCCGCAGGGGATCGACATCTCTGCGGGCAATGCGCAGGTGGGAGACGTGGTGCTGGTGAATGGCGCAGTGGGAGACCACGGCCTGGCCATTATGACTCTGCGCGAGGGTCTGGCATTCAGCTCCCCGCTACGCAGCGACTGTGCTCCCTTGAACGACCTGGTGGCAAGCATGCTGGCGGCTTGCCCTGCCATTCACGTGCTGAGGGATCCCACGCGTGGTGGACTGGCCACCACGCTCAACGAACTGGCGCAGCGCTCCCGGGTGGGTATCGAGATCGAAGAATCCCAGGTGCCTGTGCACACCGAGGTGGCGGCGGCGGCCGAGCTGCTGGGTTTGGATCCGCTGTATTCGGCCAATGAAGGCAAGTTGATCGCCATCGTGCCCGAGGCGGAGGCGCCGGCGCTGTTGCGGGCCATGCGCAGCCATCCCCTGGGCGCCGAGGCGGCAGTCATCGGGCGTGTGACGGAGACCTATCCCGGCACGGTCATCCTGCGAACCTTGCTGGGTACGCGTCGCGTGCTGGACATGCTCAGCGGCGAGCAGCTGCCCCGCATCTGTTAACCTTTCATCAGTGAATCCAAGAGAGGCAAGTCCATGGAGCAATCCGCTCGCAATACCCTGATCGGTGAGGCCCTGGCGCACGCCCTGCACGACACGTGGTACGGCGTGGCGCCCATTCTGCTGGCCTCGGTCAGCGGGCAACTGGGGCTCGCCAATGCCGACATCGGCCTGATGCTGTTGGTCTATCAGGCCGTCTCGTCGGTGACGCAACCCAGCTTTGGCCGTTTGTCGGAGCGCTATGGCGGACGCACCTTTGCTGTGGGAGCCATCATCTGGACGGCACTGATGTTCACCGGCGCCCTCTTTGCCCAGAGTAAACTCTTGTTGACCCTGCTGATCGGTCTGGCGGGCCTCGGCTCGGGCGCCTTTCACCCGCAGGGTACCGCCAACTCGACGCTGGCCGGTGGCGCACGTCTGGGCGCCACTGCCACTTCGCTGTTCTTTTTCGGGGGCACTCTGGGTACCGCGCTGCTGGGATCCGCTGTGGGTGGCCTGCTGATCGCCCAGTGGGGCAGGCAGTCGCTGATCTTGATCGCTGTGCTGAACATAACGCTGGCGCTGGTGTTTGTGCGGCGTCTGGTGCCCGAGCATCTGCCGGTGCAGGCTCGGGCCAGGGCCAACGATCCCCGCCCCAAGACCATCGCCCTGAATGGGGTGTGGTTTGTGCTGGCCATGTTGCTGGGGGCCATCGCGTTGCGCGCCTTTGGACAGCAGGCAGTGGTCACCTATGTGCCCAAGTTGCAGGCGGATCTGGGCGTCTCGCCCGCGGTGTATGGTCTTGTCATGTCACTTTTTTTGGCGGCGGTAGCGGTTGGGGGCGTGGTGGGCGCGTACCTGGCGGACAAGGTTGGCACACGGCTGATTCTGGTGCTCACCTTGCTTCTCACCGCGGGCAGCCTGTGGTTGTTTACCGTGACGCTGGGGGTAGCCAGCTATGTGGCACTGCTGGCAACCGGCTTCTTTATCGGGCCGTCTCACACGCTGCTGCTGGTGTCGGGTCAGCGGCGGTTCCCCGAGCGCATGGCCATGGTCTCGGGTATCTTTTTGGGTTTTAGCTTTGTCAGTGGGGCGGTACTCACCTGGTTGTTCGGTCTGCTGGCCGACGCCCGAGGTCTGCAGGGTACCTTGGTGTGGCTGCCGGCGGTAGTGCTGGTGAACGCCCTTCTGGCGCTCATCGCGACGGCGCCCTCGGGGGATGCGCGACCCAGCGCTCGAACTGCCGGAGCAGCTGTCGAGCGTTAAACCCGCACCTGCCGTTAAGGGAGAAAGAAACAGGGGCGCTCTGCCGGCCAGAGCGCCCCTGTGGCGTGACAATGGCTAGAGCGCCGCGATGATCGCGTCGGTCATCTCGCGGGTGCCCACCGCCGTGGGATCGTTGCGGTCCGCCTTGAGGTCATAGGTCACTTTGACCCCTTCGCGAATGACCTGCGTCACGGCATGCTCAACCCGCGCGGCGGCCTCTCGCTCGCCGAGATAGTTGAGCATCAGCGCACCGGACAGGATGGTTGCCGTGGGGTTGACCCGGTTCTGCCCGGCATACTTGGGCGCCGATCCGTGCACCGGCTCGAACACGGCCACGCCATCTCCGAGGTTGGCGCCCGGCGAAACCCCCAGGCCGCCCACCAGGCCAGAGCACAGGTCGCTGACAATGTCGCCAAAGAGGTTGGGCAGCACCAGCACATCGTATTCGTACGGACGCTGCACCAGTTGCATGCAGGCATTGTCCACAATGCGGTCGTTAAAGGCGATGTCGGGATACTGGGCGGCCACTTGCTGCGCCACCCGCAAGAACAGGCCGTCGGTCGCTTTGAGAATGTTGGCCTTGTGGACGGCGGTCACCTGCTTGCGGCCGTTCTCCCGGGCGTACTCAAAGGCGAAACGTACGATCCTCTCTGTCGCGCGGCGGGTGATCACCCGAATCGACTCGGCTGCCTCCCCGGGGATCACATCGTGCTCGATCCCTGCGTACAGCCCTTCGGTGTTCTCGCGCACCACTACCAGGTCGATGTCTTCGTAACGCGAGGCGACCCCGGGGATGGAACGTGCGGGGCGCAGGTTGGCGTACAGGTCCAGTGCCTTGCGCAGGGCGACGTTCACGCTGCGAAAGCCGGTGCCTATGGGCGTCGTGACGGGGCCCTTGATGCCCACCCGGTTCTTGCGCACCGACTCCAGTACGTGGTCGGGCAGTGGCGTGCCGTACTGGGCGATGACGCCCTCTCCCGCTTGCTGCACGTCCCAATCTACCGCCACACCTGTGGCTGCAACCACGCGGCACATGGCCTCGGTGACTTCGGTGCCGATACCGTCCCCGGGAATAAGCGTTACCCGATAGCTCATCAGGCGCCCCCTTTTGTCTGCAGCTTGATATAGTTCAGCATTCCGCCGGCCAGCACCACCTCTTCCTGTCGCGCAGAGAGATCGGCGTTTACGGTAAACTGCCAGCCACCGGTTACATTCTCCACCACCAGGCTTCTGCCAGAGCGCAGGGCGTGCCGCAGCCCCGCGATGCGCAGCAGATCCCCATGCTTGATGCGACTGGCTACGGTAGGATCCTCCAAGGTCAGAGGCAGGATCCCCACATTGGCCAGGTTGGCGTGGTGGATGCGTGCGAAACTCTTGGCGATAACTGCCTTGACCCCGAGATACATGGGCACCAGCGCGGCATGCTCGCGGCTGGAGCCCTGCCCATAGTTCTCGCCTCCAATGACAAATCCCCCCCCAGCCGCCAGTGCACGCTCGGGAAAGCTCCTGTCGATGGTGCCAAAGACAAACTCGGACATGGCGGGGATGTTGGAGCGCAGAGGCAATACCTTGGAGCCCGCCGGCATGATGTCGTCGGTGGTGATATTGTCGCCGGCAACCAGCAGCACCTCGCCCTGTTGCGTATCGTCCAGTACGTCGCGGGTGGGCAGAGGTTTGATATTGGGGCCACGCACCACGACAATGCTGGTGTTGTCCTCCACCGGCGGAATAAACATGCGGTCGTCGATATCGTACTGCTCGGGCATGGCCACGCAGGGGGCCTCGCCCAGCGTGCGCGGATCGGTGATCACGCCGGTAAGAGCGGCCGCGGCACATACCTCGGCCCCCGCCAGAAAGACGCCGGCATCGGCGGTGCCGCTCCGCCCCTTGAAATTCCGGTTAAAGGAGCGCAGCGAGATGGCGCCGCTGGCGGGCGACTGACCCATGCCGATGCAGGGGCCACAACCTGCGTCCAGGATGCGGGCGCCTGCGGCGATCAGGCTGGTCAGCGCTCCCGAGCGGGAGATCATGGCCAGCGCCTGGCGGCTGCCCGGGCTCACTACCAGCGACACGCCTGGGGCAACGATCTTGCCCTGCAGCATGGCGCCTACCGTCTCCAGGTCCATTACGGAGGAGTTGGTACAGCTTCCGATGCATACCTGGTCTACCGGAGTACCCGCCACCTGACTCACCGGCACTACGCGATCGGGCATGTGGGGCGTGGCCAGCATCGGCTCCAAGGCGGAGAGGTCGATCTCTACGGTTTGGCTGTACTCGGCACCCGGGTCGGCCGCCAGAGGCCGCCAGTCCTGCTCTCGTCCCTGGGCCCTCAGATATCTCAACGTCTGCTCGTCGCTGGGAAAGAGCGACGAAGTGGCTCCCAGCTCGGCACCCATGTTGGTGATGGTGGCCCGTTGGGGCACCGTCAGGCCGGCAATGCCCGGACCGTCATACTCAAAGATGCGTCCCACGCCACCCTTGACCGAAAGCCGCCGCAGCAGCTCCAGGATGATATCCTTGGCAGAGACCCAGGCGGGCAGGCTGCCCGTGAGGTATACGCGCACGATCTCGGGCATGGGGATATAGTAGGGATGCCCCGCCATGGCAACGGCTACGTCCAGACCACCTGCGCCCATGGCCAGCATGCCCAGACCGCCCGAGGTGGGCGTGTGGCTGTCAGCTCCCAGCAGCGTCTTGCCCGGCGCACCAAAGCGCTCCAGATGCACCTGATGGCAGATGCCATTACCTGGCCGAGAAAAGACGATCCCGTGGCGGGCTGCAACCGTCTGCAGATAGCGGTGGTCGTCCGCGTTACGAAAGTCGGTCTGCAGCATGTTGTGATCCACATAGCTCACCGAGAGCTCGGTGCGCACCCGATCCAGCCCGATGGCCTCGAACTGCAGATAGGTCATGGTGCCGGTGGCATCCTGGGTGAGGGTCTGGTCGATGCGGAGGCCGATCTCTTTTCCCGGCAGCATCTGGCCATCGACCAGGTGGTCGGCGATGATCTTGGCGGCGAGCGTTTGACTCATGGTATCCTTTCCAGTGGGACAATTGGAGGGTGCACGGGTCCAAGTCACGCCATTGTGCGGCTATAAACCCGAATGGTAGCGGCTTCCACGGCTTCTGTCAACGCCGGTGTTGCACTGCGCGGGGCGTACCGGTTGTTGTTGGCCATCGAGGCTGGTGGGCAACTTCTGGCCAACTCCACCCTTGTGGACTGGCACGAACAAATGTGCTATGCTGTTATGCTGTGCAGCTACGTAAGAGGGTGACCGTAATGCCTGACTTTGAACTGATCAGTGACTTTCAGCCCACCGGCGACCAGCCCGAGGCGATCCGATCCTTGGTGGAGGGCGTGCAGGCTGGCGACCCCTATCAGACGCTCAAAGGGGTGACCGGCTCTGGCAAGACCTTTGTAATGGCCAACATCATACAGCAGGTGCAGCGCCCAACGCTGGTGATCGCACACAACAAGACGCTCGCGGCACAGCTCTATTCCGAGTTTCGAGAGTTCTTTCCGCACAACGCGGTGGCCTACTTTGTCAGTTACTATGACTATTACCAGCCCGAGGCCTACATTCCTCGCACCGATACCTATATCGAGAAGGACGCCCAGATCAATGACGAGATCGATCGCATGCGACTGGCGGCCACCTCGGCGCTGTTCAGTCGGCGAGATGTGATCATCGTCGCCTCTGTCTCTTGCATCTATGGTCTGGGCGACCCCGAGGCCTATGGACAGGTGGTGATCGAGCTGGCCCGGGGCGAGGTGGTGCCGCGCAGCAAGCTGTTGCGGCATCTGGTGAGCATCTTTTACGAGCGGAACGACGCGGTGCTCTCTCCCGGGCGTTTTCGTGTGCGGGGTGACACGGTGGACGTCATGCCCGCCTATGGCGAGACGGTGTACCGTCTCGAGTTCTGGGGTGATACCCTGGACCGCATCACCGAGGTAGACGCTTTGACCGGCGAACTGCTGGCCGAGCACGCCACACTGAGTATCTTTCCCGCCAAGCACTTTATCACGCCGCAGGAGCGCCTCAACGACGCCCTGGAGGCGATCCAGCAGGAGCTCGAGTCAGAATTGGTGCGGCTGCGCGGTCAGGACAAGCTGCTGGAGGCCCAGCGACTGGAGCAGCGCACCCGTTATGATATCGAGATGCTCCGTGAGGTGGGCTACTGTTCGGGCGTTGAGAACTACTCACGGCATCTCTCACAGCGTCAGGCCGGTGAACCTCCCTGGACGTTGTTGGACTATTTTCCTGCGGACTATTTGATGTTTATCGACGAGTCGCACATGACTGTCCCGCAGGTGCGCGGCATGTACAACGGCGACCGCGCCCGCAAAGAGGTGCTGGTGGAATACGGTTTCCGGCTTCCCTCCGCCATGGACAATCGGCCTCTCACCTACGAAGAGTTTGAAGACCACATCAACCAGTGCATCTTTGTGTCCGCCACGCCGCGCGATTATGAGCTCAGTGTCAGCAGCCACGTTGTGGAGCAGGTGATCAGGCCCACAGGGCTGGTGGATCCTGAGGTGCTGGTACGGCCTATCGAGGGGCAGATCGACGATCTGATCGCCGAGCTCCGCTCTGTTACCCAGCGCGGCGAACGTGCCCTGGTCACCACACTCACCAAGCGCATGGCCGAGGACCTTTCCGACTATCTGGCGGAAGCCGGGTTCAGCGTGCACTATCTCCACTCGGAGGTGGCCACCATCGAGCGCGTGGATATTCTCCGGGACCTGCGGGGCGGCGTCTATGACGTGGTGGTGGGGGTCAACCTCCTGCGCGAAGGCTTGGACCTGCCCGAGGTCTCGCTGGTGGCAATTCTCGACGCCGACAAGGAGGGCTTTCTGCGCTCGGACAACTCGCTGATTCAGACTATCGGGCGTGCGGCACGCAATGTGAACGGGCGCGTGTTGATGTACGCCGATCAGGTAACCGAATCCATGCAGCGGGCTATCGATGAAACCAACCGCCGGCGAGAGATTCAGATGGCCTATAACAACGCCCATGGCATCACCCCTGCCACCATCGTCAAGGATCTCTACTCGCTCACCAACTCGCTGCACCTGGCCGCAGAGGATAGGGCGGACTATCAGGTGCCCGTACAGATGCCGGCCGAGGAGGCGGAGCACGCTATTTCAGTGCTGGAAGATGAAATGAAAGCGGCGGCAAGGGCACTGGAGTTTGAAAAGGCAGCCCTGCTTCGCGACCAGATCCTGCAGTTGCAGCGCGATCTGCGTGAGCGCGACAACCGGCCCGAGTGGGAGCGCTATCGTGAGATCGATCGCAAGCGCCAGGCGGTGCGATGACCACACAAGGGGGCATCTGGCCGGGTTATCGACAATTGGCGGTTACCGGAGAGCTGGCGCAGCGGGTGGAGGATGCCCGGGCCATGCTCCGTGCCTGCCAATTGTGTCCCCGCCGGTGTGGCGTCAATCGGCTGGAAGGCCAGCGCGGCTATTGCGGTGCCGGGGCGTTGCCACGCATAGCCAGCCACGGACCGCATCGGTGGGAAGAGCCGCCCATCAGTGGGACGAGGGGCTCGGGCACTATCTTTTTCTCCCACTGCACCGCGCGGTGCCTGTTTTGCCAGAACTTTCCCATCAGCCAGATGGGCACCGGTAACGACTGGACCATCGCGCAGTTGGCGGAAGCCATGCTCTCTTTGCAACGTCGCGGCTGCCACAACATCAATCTGGTCACACCCACGCACTATGTCGCCGCCATCATCGAGGCGGTCGCCCTGGCCTGCGAGCAGGGTCTGAGCATCCCCCTGGTGTACAACACCAGCGGATATGAGAGCCTGGAGACGCTCGCTCTACTCGACGGCCTGGTGGATATCTACCTGCCGGACTCTAAGTACGCCGATGACGGCGTCGCCCAGGACCTCTCGGGCTATGTCGGCTACGTGGGGGCCAACCGCCAGGCCCTGCAGGAGATGGCGAGGCAGGTGGGCCTGACCTTGCTCCTCGATGACCAGGGGCTGGCGCGCCGCGGCATGGTCGTCCGGCATCTGGTGTTGCCGGGTGGCCTGTCGCAGACGGCAGAGGTGATGGCCTGGCTGGGTGCGGTGCTCGGCCCGGAGGTTCATGTCAGCCTCATGGCGCAGTATTTCGCCGCACACCGGGCACACGACCATCCGGTGCTCAAACGCAAGCTCTATCATCGCGAGTATCGCGAGGCATTGGCCGCGGTGGAGGCGGCGGGGCTGGAGAACGGCTGGCGGCAGGAGCTGGATCGCAGTTACTAGCGGCCAAAGTGGCTTGGGAGCGATCGGCATCTGGGCTATAATGATGGGTCGAGGACAGAACCTGGGCAGGAGCCTGCATGTTGCAAAACGATATCCGCATTCGCGGAGCCCGCGAACATAACCTGAAGAACATCGACATCGATCTGCCGCGCGACAAGCTGGTGGTCCTCACGGGCTTGTCGGGCTCTGGCAAGTCGTCTCTGGCCTTTGACACCATTTACGCCGAGGGACAGCGTCGCTATGTCGAATCGCTCTCGGCCTATGCCCGCCAATTCCTGGGCTTGATGGACAAGCCCGATCTCGACCACATCGAGGGCCTGTCGCCGGCGATCAGCATCGACCAGCGCAGCACCAGCCGCAGCCCCAGGTCTACCGTGGGCACGGTCACCGAGATCTATGACTATTTGCGTCTGCTCTATGCGCGCATCGGCGTGCCGCATTGTCCCATCTGCGGGCGGGTTATCACGCGTCAGTCGGTGCAGCAGATTGTGGACGCCATAGACGATCTGCCGGATGGCACCCGCATCATGCTGCTTGCCCCGGTGATCAAGGATCGCAAGGGCGAGCACAAGCGCCTGCTGGATGATCTGCAGCGCTCGGGCTATGTGCGGGCGCGCATCAACGGCGAGATCGTGGATCTCGACCGCGAGATCACCCTGGATCGGTACAAGATGCACACCATCGAGGTGGTGGTGGACCGCCTGGTGATCCGTCATGGTGCACAAGTGGACCTGGAGACCCACGATTCCGATCGTCTGCGCCTGAACGACTCGGTGGAGACCGCGCTGGAGCTCGGGGATGGCATTCTGCGGGTGTTGGTGGTGGATGGCGAGGAGCTGCTCTTTTCACAGAACTATTCCTGCCCCGAGCACGGCTCTACCATGCCCGAGGTGGAGCCGCGCACCTTTTCCTTCAACAGCCCACATGGAGCCTGCCCCGATTGCACCGGCCTGGGGTTCAAAGCCGAGTTGGACCCTCGGTTGATTGTGCCAGATCAGAGCCTCTCCTTGGCAGAGGGGGCAGTGGCTCCCTGGTCCAAGGCTGTGCACAGCGATGGGTACTATACGCGGCTGCTGGAGGCCGCCGCAGAGCAGTACGGCGCCTCCATGGACACTCCCTGGGAGCAACTGCCAGAGGCATTTCAGAACACGCTGTTGTATGGCGACGCCGGCACCACGGTCTCGGTGCGGTACACCAACCACCAGGGAGAAGAGCGCACCCACCGCACCACGGTGGAGGGCGTCATTCCCAATCTGGCGCGCCGCTATCATGACACGCAATCCGACGGGGTGCGGGCCTGGATCGAGTCATTCATGACCGAACGGCTGTGCCCGACCTGCCTCGGCAAGCGACTCAAGCCAGAGAGCCTTTCGGTGACGGTCGATGGCAAGAACATCGATGAGGTCACCCAGTTCGCCATCGGCGACTGTCTCGCCTTTGTCGATGAGCTGGGAGCCAAGCTCACGGAGCGGGAAGAGATCATCTCTCGCCAGATCCTGAAAGAGCTCAAGTCGCGTTTGGGCTTTTTGCTCGATGTGGGCCTGCATTATTTGACGCTGGCCCGCGGCGCCGCCTCTCTGTCCGGTGGCGAAGCGCAACGCATCCGGCTGGCCACGCAGATAGGCTCGCAGCTGGTGGGTGTGCTGTATGTGCTGGACGAGCCCAGTATCGGTCTGCATCAGCGCGACAACCAAAAGCTCATCGAGACCCTGGTGCGCCTGCGCGACCTGGGCAACACGGTGCTCGTGGTGGAGCACGATGAGGCCACCATTCAGGCCGCCGATTATGTGGTGGACTTGGGGCCCGGCGCCGGTGAGCGGGGTGGGTACGTGGTCTGTCAAGGTACCTTGGACGACATTCTGGCCTGCAGCGACTCGGCTACTGGGCAGTATCTTTCCGGTGCCCGCGCAGTTCCCGTGCCATCCAAGCGACGGCCCGGCAATGGGCAGTTCTTGCAGGTGCGCGGCGCCCGGGCCAACAACCTCAAGGGTATCGATGTGGATATCCCGCTGGGCTGCCTGGTGGCGATCACGGGCGTGTCGGGCTCGGGCAAGAGCAGTCTGTTGATGGAGATCGTGGAGAAACGCCTTGCACGGGATCTCAACCGTGCCCAGGAGCATCCCGCCGAGCACGACGCCATGTTGGGGCTGGAGTACCTCGACAAGGTGATCAACATCGACCAGTCGCCCATCGGCCGCACGCCGCGCTCCAATCCCGCCACTTATACGGGGATGTTTGGGCCCCTGCGGGAGCTGTACGCCACGCTGCCCGAGGCCAAGATCAGGGGGTACAAGGCGGGGCGCTTTTCCTTTAACGTGCGGGGAGGTCGCTGCGAGGCCTGCCAGGGTGCCGGCATCATTCGTATCGAAATGCAGTTTCTGCCCGACGTGTATGTGCCCTGCGAGGTGTGCCACGGGAAGCGCTACAATCGCGAGGCGCTCGAGATCAAGTATCGCGGCGCCAGCATTGCCGACGCGCTGGACATGACCGTGGACGAGGCACTGGAGTTTTTTGAGAATCAGCCGCGCCTGTTCCAGCGGCTGCAGACCCTGCACGAGGTGGGGCTGGGCTATGTGCGCCTGGGGCAGCCCGCTACCACGCTCTCGGGCGGTGAGGCGCAGAGGGTCAAGCTCGCGCGAGAACTCTCACGACGTGCCACCGGCCAGACCTTTTACATCCTGGACGAGCCCACCGTGGGGCTGCACATGGCCGACGTCGATCGGCTTTTGAGAGTGCTGTCGCATCTGGTGGACCAGGGCAACACGGTGGTGATCATCGAGCACAATCTGGATGTCATCAAGAGCGCCGATTGGGTCATCGATCTGGGGCCCGATGGCGGTGCCCGGGGTGGCGAGCTGGTCACCACGGGCACGCCCGAGCAGGTTGCCCAGTGCGAGCGATCCTTTACCGGTCAGTTCTTGCGGCCGCTGTTGGCGCAGGCGCACGCCGAGCCCAGCCAAGTGGTGGCACATGAGCGTGTATAGCCGCCGCTGGAGCAGAGCCGACAAGCCGGCGCAGCCCCATGCTGCGGGAACGCTGCGGGGGCCTGCCGTTGAGTAGCCTCAAGTATTATCTCTGGAACATTGGCTGCCAGATGAACCAGGCCGATGCGCGGCGTCTGGCAGAGGCGCTGGACGTGCGTGGGATGACCGCCACCCGTTCCCCCGAGGAAGCACGGGTTTTGCTGTTGAACACCTGTGTGGTGCGGCAGAGCGCCGAGGACAAGGTGCTGGGGCGCATGGCCTCGCTGCAGTCCCTCGCCAGCGATCCGGCGGCCTCTCGTATCCTGCTGGTGATGGGCTGTTTTGTGGACGATCCGGTCTTGATGGCCGAGCGCTATCCCTACGTGCACGGTTTCTTTCTGCCGTCGGATCTACGGGGAGTGCTTTCCCATATTGACGCCTGGTTGGGCGTTGTCCCGCCGAGTGCCGACGCTGTGTCTGCACCGGCCCAGGTTAACGAATCGGTGGCTATCAGCTATGGCTGCGACCATCACTGCACCTATTGTATCGTCACGGATCGTCGGGGAGCTCAGCGCAGCCGCCCGCTGCAGGAGATTGTCCGCGAGGCAGCCGATCTGGTAGCCCGTGGGGCCCGCGAGATCACCCTGTTGGGCCAGAACGTCGATGCCTATGGCAGTGACCTGCCGGAAGGCACGGATCTGGCAGACGTGCTCTGCGCGGTACACGAGATCCCCGGTCTGCTGCGGCTGCGCTTTTTGACCTCGCACCCCCGTGAGATGAGCCAGCGCATCATCGATACGGCGGCCGCATTGCCCAAAGTCTGCCCCTCCTGGGAGTTGCCAGCGCAATCGGGAGATGATACTGTCCTGCGCAGGATGGCACGGGGCTATACCTCTGCCCACTATCGTGACCTGGTGCGGCGCATCCGTGAGGCGCGGCCCGACGCTGGCATCAACACCGACATCATTGTGGGCTTTTGCGGTGAGACAGAGGGGCAGTTCGAGAACACGGTGGCGCTGGTGCGGGACCTCTGCTTTGACCAGGTGCACCTTGCTGCCTATTCGGTGCGTGAAGGAACGGCTGCCGCGCACTGGCTGGACGACGTGCCTCCGGAGGAAAAGGAGCGTCGTCGCCTGGTGATCGAGGGCCTGCAAACCGAAATCGCTACAGCCCGTAACGCAGCCCTGCTCGGCGAGGTCGTGCCCGTGCTGGTAGAGAGTCGCCAGCGTGGGCGCTGGCGCGGCCGAACCCCCACCAACAAACTGGTATTCTTCCAGGATCCAGCCAACTGGCGGGGAGTACTGGCCGATGTACGGATCACGTGGACTGGCCCCTGGTCCATGATCGGCGAGGTAGTCAACAAGCGCGACGAGCCGTCCGACAAAACAGCATAGCCCTTGAGACAAACCCCAGTGGAGGACCCATGATCAGCCCAAAACTGCAAAAGATCTGGTATGGTGGCGACTATAACCCTGATCAATGGAGCGAGGAGATCTGGGACGAGGACATGCGGCTGATGCAGCTGGCCCACGTGGATGCCGTGTCTGTTCCGGTGTTCAGTTGGACCCACCTGCAGCCCCGTGAGGATCAGTACTGCTTTGACTGGCTCGACCGTGTGCTGGACAAGCTGGCAGCGGCGGGAGTGTATACCTGCCTTGCGACCTCGACGGCGGCGCAGCCCGCCTGGATGTCGCGACGATTTGCCGATGTGCTGCGCACCGACATCACCGGCGTGCAACGCAAACATGGCGGGCGCACCAACTTTTGCCCCAACAGCCCCAACTATCGGCATTACTCTCGCGAGCTGGCCTCCCGGCTGGCGCAACGCTACGCTAATCATCCCACGCTGGTGGCCTGGCACATTGCCAACGAGTACGGCAGCCACTGCTACTGTGAGCGGTGCGCCAAGGCCTTTCGCGACTGGCTTAAAGTGCGTTACGGCAGCCTCGACGCCCTCAACGCCGCCTGGAACATGGCATTCTGGAGCCACACCCTCACCGCCTGGGAAGAGATCGACACGCCTACGCTCAACGGCGAGCGCAACAACATGCCCTATCTCCTGGACTATGAGCGCTTTCAAACCGAGTCTGTGCTGGCCTGCTATCGCAACGAGTACGATGCGATCAAACAGTACACGCCCGAGGTGCTCATCACCACCAACCTGATGGGCCACTTTAAGCCTTTGAACTATTACGCCTGGGCACCCTATCTGGATGTGATCTCCTGGGACAGTTATCCCACGCCCAACCAGGCCCCGTCTGAGGTGGCCTTTACCCACGAGCTGATGCGTGGCTTGCGCGATGGGCAGCCTTTTATGCTGCTGGAGCAGACGCCCAGCCAGGTCAACTGGATGCCGCGTAACCAGCTGCGTCGCCCCGGGGTGATGCGCCTGCTCAGCTATCAGGCGGTGGCCCATGGGGCCGATACGGTCATGTTCTTCCAGTTCCGCCGCGCCCGGGGCGGTCCTGAAAAGATGCATGGATCGATTGTGGACCATGCGGGCCATGAGCACACGCGGGTGTTCCGTGAGGTTCAGGCGCTGGGCGCCGAGCTGCAGCAGCTGGGCGACGCCCTGGTGGACGGCCGGCAGCAGGCCTCGGTTGCTCTGCTCTTTGACTGGGAAAACTGGTGGGCAATCGATCTCAGCGTTGGGCCATCGGTGGATCTGGACTATATCGCCAGCTGCAAGGCCTACTATGCTGCGTTCTGGCAGGCCAACATCCCCGTGGACGTAGTGCGGCCAGATGCCGATCTGTCCAGCTATCAGATGGTGGTTGCGCCCATGCTCTACATGCTGCGCCCGGGCGTGGCGGCCAACCTCAGCGAGTTTGTGGCGCGTGGCGGCACGCTGGTGGTGGGGTCCTTTAGTGGGATTGTGGATGAGCATGACCTTGCTACGCAGGATGGCTATCCGGGCGAGCTCCGGCCTGTGCTGGGCATCTGGGTCGAAGAGCACGATCCCCTGCTGGAGGGCCAACAGGTGCCCGTGCGCAGCGAGCCCTGGGGCCGCCTGACGGGCAACTACCAGGCCTCTGTCATGTGTGACCTGCTGCATCTGGAGGGTGCTCAGGGGCGCGCCTGGTACGACGGCGAGTTCTACGCTGGGATGCCGGCGATTACAGAGAACGCCTGGGGCAAGGGGCGCGCCCTGTACGTGGCCGCCGAGATGGATGCCCGCCTGCTGTCGGATCTCCTGCTCACTCTCTGCGACCAGCACGACATCGCGCCCTGCCTGGCGGCGCCGGCTGGGGTGGAGGTGACGCAGCGGAGCAAGGAAGGGGTTCAGGTGACCATGCTGCTCAACCACGGCAAGCAGGAAGCCGTGGTGCCCTTGGATGCAGAATACCGCGATCTGCTCAGTGGGGAGCCTGTGCAGGGGAATCTGAAGCTCGCCCCCTGCGACGTGCGCATTCTGCAGCGGCTCTAGTGCTCGTTCTGATAAAGACGACCACCTGTCAAGCGACAGGTGGTCGTTTTCCTATTCCCGGTCCTCTCGCCCGCGAAAGGTCAGCTCGATGGGCGTGCCCTCAAAGGGGTACTTTTCTCGGATCCTGTTCTCCAGGTAGCGGCGGTAGCCAAAGTGCACCAGTGCCGGATCGTTCACAAAGAACACAAAGTTGGGTGGGTCGCCGCTGGATTGGGTGGCATAATAAAAACGCAGCTTTTTGCCCGCCGTCGTGGGCGGCGAGCTGCGGGCCACCGCGTCACGCACCACCTGGTTCAGCTCGGAGGTGCGGATGCGAGCGTGGCGTTCAGCGTACACCCTGGTTACCAGTGGCATCAGCCTCTGCACCCGTTGCCCGGTAAGCGCCGAAACAAAGGCTACCGGCACCCAGGGCATGAACTTGAGTTGCTGCAGCACCTTTTCCTGGAAAGTGGGCAGGGTGTAGGTGTCCTTCTCCACCAGGTCCCACTTGTTGACCACCAGAATGACGCTCTTGCGCTCCTCCAGGATATAGCCCGCCACATGGGCATCCTGCGCGGTGATGCCTTCGCTGGCGTCGATCACCAGCAGGGTCACATCAGCCCTGGCGATGGCGCGCATGCTGCGCAGCACGCTGTACTTTTCGATGCCCTGTTCGATGCGCCCCCGGCGCCGGATCCCCGCCGTATCGATCAGCACCAGCTCCTGACCCTCATAGGTCAGACGTGTGTCGATGGTATCGCGCGTGGTTCCCGGAATGTCGCTCACCACCACGCGCTCTTCACCCAGCAGGCGGTTCAGCAGAGACGACTTGCCCACGTTGGTGCGTCCCACCAACGCCACATGGATCGCCTCCGAATCGTCTTCCTCCGGCGGCATCTCGGGCAGCACCGCGACGATCGCATCCAGCAGGTCGCCGGTGCTCAGACCGCGCTCCGCCGATACGGGGAGTGGATCTCCCATCCCCAGGGAATAGAAATCCACCAGACCGGCGTGGCGCCTGGCGCTGTCGACTTTGTTCACCACCAGCAGCACCGGCTTGCTGGTGCGCCGCAACAGGTCAGCAACCTGATAGTCGGCAGGGGTGACGCCGTCCAGCACATCGGTGAGGAAACAGATGGCGTCCGCTTCCTGCATGGCGATCTGCGCCTGGATGCGGATCTGTTCGGTCATGTCGTCCGTCTCGCCCAGCACCAGACCGCCAGTATCGATCACGGTAAAGACGCGGTTTTCCCACTCTACATCGGCATAGTGGCGGTCCCGCGTGGTGCCGGGCGTATTCTCCACAATGGCCTGGCGAGTGCCCACCAGTCGGTTAAAGAGTGTGGACTTGCCCACATTGGGCCGGCCCACCAGTGCCAGGACAGGTTTCTGCTGCATATTTCCTCGCGACTGCTCAGCGCTCGGGTGTGGGGGTTGGAGGAGCCGAGATAGTGACCTCGACGTATTGCGGTAACACATCCTTGACCTGCAGGTCTTCCAGATCGGGAGCTCCCTCGGTATTGATGGTAACCGAGGGATGCACCTGATGCGTCCCCGGCCCCAGGCCAGACAGATCCAGCACGGCCGACAGGCGGTCTGTCTCCAGTTCGTCCAGTAGTACCGACGGTCCCGTCAGGATCACGTCGATTACGGGCACAAAGGTGCTAAGCTCGAGGCCCTCTGCCAACCCTTCCGCGTGCAGAGGCAACTCCACGGTGGTGCCGCCCGTTACGGCATCGATGCCCACCGTAACCAGCACCTCGTAGGGCTCGCCGGCCGGTGCTCCCATCACAGAGACGCCCTCGGGCAAATTCAAATCCATACGGGCAGCGAGCATGCGGTTGGCACCCGAAACATCCAGCTCCTCACGGGCCTCGATCAGGCTGCCTACCGATTCGATAGCCGCTGGCGGTCCCACCAGAGTCACCGTGGCGGGCAACACGCTCACGCTGCTGACATAATATCCGCGGGCGGGTTGGCCGGCGGTACGTACTCGAACCGCCACTTCGCGATAGTCCTCCCGCTTTTCTATACCCACCTGCACCCGCACGGTGCTGGGGCTGACGTGGGCCGATTCGACTACTTGGCCATCCAGATCCACTGGCTTGAGTGCCACCACTTGATCGATATCGGCACGCTGACCGGCGACGTTCACCTCGCCCGCAACACTGACCACCTTGTCCAGTTCGGATGCAGGGCCCGAGATGGTGACTTCGGACGGATCGGCGAGCGGCGGGGAGGCTCGATATCCCATGGGGATATCCGCCTCACCCTGCAGAGAGATCGCCACGGGCCGCAAACTGGTGACCAACCGTTCCACACGAACATTGATGGCTTGTGGATGGATGCCGGTGATGGTCACCGTGGGATCCGACACCACCACGCTGATGGGCACCACGTGCACGCCGGTGGTCAGGTCCCCAAAGTCCACCGTGGCGACAAAGTCGTCCGCGCGGAGTGTGTCCCAGCTGGAGGCATAAGCCCGTATCCGCACCTGAACGGTCTCGGATGTGCCGTTCAGCACCGCGAGGTCATCCGGGCGATCGAGCACCTCGATGGGGATCTCGGTGGGGTAGATGTCCTCGCGGGGCTTGTCCATCTGGTAGGTGGCGTTTACCCATACGATCAACGAAAGGGCCAGCGCGAGCATCGCGGTTCCGATGCGATCCAAGGTTTGCTTGCTCATGGCGTTCCGACCCCGTCACTCATTCCAGCCCGCTCCGTTCATCGGGTGCGTTCTCACGGCGCGGCATGGCCCTGTTGAGCAGGCCGCTGCCACCGCGCTGGGGCTGCAACAGAGCGTGGAGCAGGGTGGTCAGCCGTCGTTCATCGAGGTGGCGCACCATGCGGCCGTTGCGCGCCATGGAAATGATCCCCGTTTCCTCCGAGACCACCACTGCCACCGCATCGGTCTGTTCGGTGATGCCCACAGCGGCACGGTGACGGGTGCCCAGGTGTACATCCGAGAGGATGGTCTCTGCCAGAGGCAGCACGCAGCTCGCCGCAACGATACGGTCGCCGCGGATCACCACTGCACCATCGTGTAACGGCGTGTTGGGGAAAAAGATCGTCTGCAGAAGCTGATCCGCCACCGCAGCATCGATGGTCACGCCGGTATCGATATAGTCCTGCAGGCCCGTTTCACGCTCGATGACGATCAGGGCGCCATGGCGATGCTCGGAAAACCGCCGGCAGGCCGCAGCGATCTCGTCGATCATGCGGTCCAGCTGGATCACGGGGCCGCTGGACCAGAGCGATATGCCGCCGGCGCGGCCCAACCTGTCCAGGGCGCGTCGCAGCTCGGGCTGCAACACAATCGCCACAATCACCAGCAGTGCCTGGCCGGCGCTGCGCAACAGCCAGTTAAAGGCCGTCAGCTCTGCGATGCTGCCAAACAGCGAAACCGCCAGCGCCAGAAGGATGATCCCCCGCAGCAGCTGCACTGCCTGCGTGCCCTGCACCATCACCAGCACGCCATAAATGATGGCAGCCACCAGCACAATGTCGCTGAGGTTTCGCAGATCCAGTTTGGATAGCAGCCACAGTACGTTGGCCAAGAACTAGCCCTCCAGCAGATACACCAGTACGGCCTTTTGGCCGTGCAATCGGTTTTCGGCCTGGTCAAACAACCAGGAGCGCTCCCCGTCGGCGACGCTGTCGGTGATCTCTTCACCGCGGTGTGCCGGCAGGCAGTGCATCACGCCCTGTACCAGAGGGGCCTGGGCGAGCAGTGCATCGTTGATCTGATAGGCTGGAAAGATCTGACGGCGCGCCTCTGCCTCTGCCTCCTGGCCCATGCTGGTCCAGGTGTCCGTATAGAGCACCTCTGCAGCACGAGCGCCTTCCAGCGGATCGGTGGTCAGGGTGATGGATCC
This sequence comes from Chloroflexota bacterium, assembly GCA_012728955.1. Taxonomy (GTDB): domain Bacteria; phylum Chloroflexota; class Anaerolineae; order UBA1429; family UBA1429; genus JAAYED01. Next base: position 4,031 of record JAAYED010000094.1, on the reverse strand, counting down.
GCCGCTGGCAGCCGCCAGAGTGATGGCCTCGGCCACGACCTGATCCTGGGGACCATAGCCCGCTGGGCAGGCAGCCGTCACATGCATGCCTGCCAACGCCCCGCCGATCAGCAGCGAGTGCAGCACATTGTTCCCATCGCCGAGATAGGTCAGGTGCACCCCGCGCAGGGTTCCCATCTTTTCCTGGATGGTGAGCAGGTCGGCGATGCCCTGGCAGGGGTGCGCCAGGTCAGAAAGACCGTTGATCACTGGTACCGAGGCCCAGCGCGCCAGGTCCTCCAAATCGCTGTGCGCAAAGACGCGCGCCATGATGGCGTCCGCATAGCGGCTGAGCACCCGGGCAACGTCGGCCGTGCTCTCTCGCTTGCCCAGCTGTACCTCGTCGGGGGAGAGGTACACCGCATATCCTCCCAGTTGGTACATCCCCAAATCAAAAGAGGTGCGGGTCCGCAGAGATGGCTTTTGAAAGAGCATCGCCAGGGTCCTTCCTGGCAGCAGCGGCCCCCGTTGGCCAGCCTTCCAGTCGGCCTTGAGTTTGGCGGCAGAGCTCAGAATGTCCGCCAACTGTGCTGGCGACAGGTCTCTCAATGCCAACAGGTCCCGTTTCATGCGCGCCTCCGGGTTTGGGTTTGTTCTTGCGAGGGCGGTTTGACCGCCCATACCAAATCATAATACACCTGCCAACGCTGCGACTGGATCTGCGTCAGACCCATGTCGGAGAGCAGGGCCTCCAGCCGTCCGCGGCGTGTGTAACGCCCGGGAAAGAACCAGGCCTCCCAACCGATGCGATTGGTCAGCAGCAGGGTGCCCCCCGGTCGCAGCACGCGCAGCATCTCGACGATGGCCGCGCGCGGATCCCACATGAACTCGAGCGCCTCCAGGCAGGTTACCGCATCAAAGGCAAAGTCGCGAAACATCAGATGTTGCGCATCGCCCTGAATGAACGCCGTGCAATTCCTGGTTGCTACGGGCAGTTGTTGCGCCTGCCTCAACATGGGCAGCGAGTGATCTACACTTGTCACGGTCGCTGGCGAGGAGGCGCCCTCCAGCAGGGTTTGCATCAGTCGACCGGTACCGGCCGCCACATCCAACACCCTGGGATGGCGCACATCCCGCAGACGTTCCGCCAGCGGCACGCCGAGAAAGTACGTCTCATAGACCGGTTGCAGCTTTTTAATGGCGTTATAGCGCCGGGCCGTCCAGTCATACATCCGGATCACGGCGCCCGTTCCCAGATAGGTCCCTTCCGTGATCACCAGCAGCCAGTACATAACCAGACCGACCACCAGCACCAGGGCAAGCCACAGCCAAATCACTGGGCCCGTCCTCTCAGGCACCGCCGCCAGCCGACGACCCTCATCACTGATCTGCCACCTCAGCTCACAATATGATGGCTCCGGCTGTGATCAGGGCGGACCGTTCTGCCATCGACAGGCTGCATTATACCATCCGCTAGGGTGCCGCGCTAACCTTGGAACCGGCTGCCGGCCTTAATGCTCCTCTGGCCTTACCCCACAGGCACGGGGGCCGCGCTCCGATTGCTCAACATAATAGGTCAGTCGTGTGCCCATGGTAGGCGCCATGCCACGCCGTGCCCCCAGCTCAGAGGCGTGCACAAAGACCGTTTGGCCATCGTCGTCTCGGATGAATCCAAACCCGCGCGAGCGATTGTATCGCGTCAGCGTGCCCGCGTGACGTACGGTAAGCGTATCCAGTGCCAGGCAACCCGGACATTGGGCGGGCTGTGGACGCTGCGCCAGCCGATCGGCGCGCTGCGCCCGGACGGTATACAGGAACGTGTTCCCACAGGTGCGACAGGTCAGGTAGCGATCGCTCACTTTGGCCACGATCCTCCAGTGCGCCAGAGGTGGCACCGGCGCTCAGGCTGTGTTATGCTCCGCGTTGAGCGGCTGGCCTATTGTAGCGCATTGCGCAGCAATTGGCCGCAGAGCGAGAGGCTGCCGGTGGGAGCCGCCGGCGGTCACCATGGGTAGAGACGGTAGGGGTGATTTTGTCGAGGGGCGGCGCGGTGCTATCATCGAATCCCGGGCAGCTGACCCCAACTTCCTCTGGAGGGCATGCATGACCCGTTATGTGTTCGTGACCGGTGGAGTAGTCTCCTCAGTGGGCAAAGGCGTCGCGGCAGCCTCCATCGGCCGTATTTTCAAGTCCCGTGGCGTACGCGTCACGCTCCAAAAGCTCGACCCCTACATCAATGTCGACCCCGGCACCATGTCCCCGCTTCAGCACGGTGAAGTGTACGTGCTCGAGGATGGCACCGAGGGCGACCTGGACCTGGGACATTATGAGCGCTTTACCGATGTGCATTTGGGCCGGCATGCCAATGTCACCAGCGGTCGCATCTATGCCGACGTGATCGCCGCCGAGCGGCGGGGCGACTTTTTGGGCGGCACCGTCCAGGTGATCCCGCACATTACCGACGAGATCAAGCGCCACATCCGCACTGCGCCCGAGCTGGCTGGAGCCGACGTAGCGATCGTCGAGATCGGCGGCACGGTGGGTGACATCGAGAGCCTGCCATTCCTGGAGGCCATCCGACAGATGCGCCGCGATGTGGGAGCAGACCACTGCTGCTATGTCCACATCACTCTGTTGTCGCACATCGGCGCCACCGCCGAGCTCAAGACCAAGCCCACTCAACACAGCGTCGCGCAGCTGCGCAGCATAGGCATCAGTCCCGATGTGGTCATGTGTCGTGCAGATTATCCCATCGGTGAAGATCTGCTGGACAAGATCGCCCTGTTTGGCGCTGTGGATCGTCAAGCGGTGATCCCGCTCGAGACCACCGAAACTATCTATCAGGTACCGGTCACGCTCGAGGAGTATGGGCTGGGGGACTATTTGGTCAAGCGGCTGGGGTTGCCCGCCAGCGAGCCCGAGCTTAATGGATGGCGTGACGTTGTGGCTAACCTGCTCAGGCCAGAAGGCGATATCCGCATTGCGCTGGTGGGCAAGTACGTTGCCCTGCACGATGCGTACAAGAGCGTCTGCGAGTCGTTGATCCATGCCGGCGCCGCCTTTGGCAAGCGTGTTCTGGTGGACTGGATCGACTCGGAGGATATCGAGCGCAACGGAATACCGGCAGAGATGCGAGAGGCTGCAGGCATCATCGTGCCCGGTGGCTTTGGCCCCCGTGGTGTGGAGGGGATGATCACGGCAGCTCAGTATGCCCGTGAGAATGGGGTGCCCTATATGGGCATCTGCCTTGGCCTGCAGGTGATGACCATCGAGTTCGCCCGTCACGTTGCTGGTCTGGAGGGTGCCAACAGCACCGAGTTCGATCCAGAGACGCCGCACCCCGTGGTGGATCTGATGGACGAGCAGCGCGATGTCGAGGACATGGGCGCCACGATGCGCAGGGGGCGCTACCCCTGTGTACTGGCCGCCGGCACCAGGGCGCGCACGGCCTATGAGGCGGAAAACATCTCGGAGCGGCACCGTCATCGCTGGGAGATCAACAATCAGTATCGGCAGCCACTGGCCGATGCCGGCATGATCTGGAGCGGCATGTCGCCCGACGGTTCTCTGGTGGAGGTGGGCGAGCTGGCTGACCATCCCTGGATGTTGGGCAGCCAGTTCCATCCCGAGTTCAAGACGCGGCCCGACCGGCCCCATCCTCTCTTCCGGGCTTTTCTGGGTGCTGCTTTAAACCGTCAGGAACGCAGATAGAAACAGTACGGGCCTGTGGAATCCTCCACAGGCCCGCTTCGTTCGCTACAGGTTCATGCCAGATGTCCCTCACGCAGGTAGCGATCGAACAGTCTTCCCCAGGGCTCGCTCTCGCGCCAGCGCTCATAGATACGCCGCTCTCGCAGGGGCCAGCGATAGTAATCGTGGTATACCTCTGACACCATGCTCATGGCATGCACCAGCGGTGTGTGAAAGAGCAGTTTCTGCAGAAAACGTGTGGGACCGTACCATGAGAGCCAGCCCAAAGCTCTGTGCAGATTGACCCCCACGTGAAAGTGCCAGTTTTCGCCGGCGATGTCGTCGCCCACCACCTCGATCTC
>JAAYED010000006.1 GCA_012728955.1 Chloroflexota bacterium | reverse complement strand
CTCACCTATGTGGCGGCGGCAGTGCAGTCGCTGGCGAATATTCTCTAGTATGCATCGCTCCTGAGCGGAACGCGCCGGCGCTGATCTCCACACCGCTGGATTTAGGCTTGCGCCAGGGCAGAGGGCTCATTCATGGCTGACACCCAAAAGATCAATCTTCTGGATCTATCGATGGATCAACTCACGCATCTCGTGATGGCGTGGGGTGAGCCGCGGTTCCGCGCGGCCCAGATCTGGCGCTGGATCTACCATACGCTCACCGATGATCCCGGTGAGATGGGTAACCTCCCCGCAGGTCTCCGGCAGCGCCTGCTGGAGGAGACTGAGATACTGCACCTGCCTGTGGTGGCGACCAGTGAGGCAGACGACGGGCTAACTGAAAAGGTGGCTTTTCAGACGCAGGATGGACAGTTGGTCGAGACAGTTCTCATGCGGTACACCAATCGCAACACCGTGTGCGTCTCGTCACAGATTGGGTGCCCGGTGGGCTGTACCTTTTGCGCCACGGGCCGCGGCGGGTTTGTGCGTGACCTAACGACGGGTGAGATCACGGCTCAGGTGCTCCACTTTGCGCAACGCCTCCAGCGCGAGAACGCCCATGTGACCAACATTGTCTTTATGGGTATGGGAGAACCCATGCTGAACTTTGATGCGGTTTGGCAATCAGTGTTGAACCTGAACGATCGCCAGGGATTGGCGCTCGGCATCAGGCGCTTTACCATTTCCACGGTGGGCATTGTCCCTGGCATCGAGCGCCTGGCTCGCGAGGGACTGGCTGTGGGGCTGGCGGTATCGCTGCATTCTCCCGATGATCGCATGCGCAACCAACTGATCCCCGTCAATCGCCGGTACCCTCTGGCGCGGCTGATGGACGCGGTAAGGCTGTATATCGAGCGCACCGGACGGCGGGTGACCTTTGAGTATGCCATGGCTGATGGGGTCAACGACTCTGACGAGCAGGCGCAGGCGACCGCCAGACTGTTGCACGGGTTATTGGCGCACGTCAATCTCATTCCGATGAACTATGTAGAGGGCGCAGCGTTTCAGCCCTCCAGTCGCGAGCGCGTGCTTCGCTTCCAGGAGATTCTGGTGCAGGCGGGGATACAGACGACGGTTCGTGTCACCCGGGGGGCGGATATACAGGCGGCATGTGGCCAGCTGAGAAGCCTCCTGGCTGACGAGCAGGAAGGATAGCGAGCCCATGGGCCATCTCCCCATTCGCATTGCCCCCTCGATCCTGGCCGCCGACTTTGCGCGGTTGGGTGAGGAGGTGCAGATGGCCGAGGCGGCCGGCGCCGATGTCCTTCACGTGGATGTGATGGACGGTCACTTTGTGCCCAACATCTCCGTGGGGCCGCTGATTGTGGAGGCGCTGCGGCCTGTTACCCAGTTGCCCATTCACGTGCACCTGATGATCGAGCGTCCCGAGGCGTATATCGAGGCCTTTGCTCACGCCGGGGCTGATCTAGTCACCGTGCATGTGGAGACCTGCCCGCACCTCAACCGGACGCTGGAGCAGATCCGTGAGGCCGGGGCGCTGCCCTCTGTGACGCTCAACCCGGCCACCCCGATCTCTACGCTTGAACATGTGTTGGACCAGGTCTCGTTGATCCTGGTGATGACGGTGAATCCGGGTTTTGGGGGGCAGCGGCTGATCCCATCTGCGCTGGGCAAGGTGGCGCCTCTGAGGGCGATGCTGGACAGCCGGGGGCTGGAGAAGTGCGCGATTGAGGTCGACGGTGGTGTGAACGCCGAAACCATCGAGGCGGTCCTGGCGGCTGGAGCCGACACGCTGGTGATTGGCTCGGCCATCTTCCGCAGCGCACTGGGCGTCGCCGGGGCGATCGCTCGTTATCGCGAGATAATCTCCAAAAGAGAAGGATCGCTGCCCTGAGAGGGCAACGATCCCCATTCCAGTCGCGTTGAGTTAACCCTGCCTGTTCAGGGTACGCATGCAGTTGGT
>JAAYED010000093.1 GCA_012728955.1 Chloroflexota bacterium | reverse complement strand
CGGAGTGAGGCCAACAGATCGCCTCCGGGGTGCCAGTCCGTCATACCGGTGATGAACTTGTCCCGTCCCAGCTCCAGATAGGCGTCGGTGAGAGCGTGCAGCCTCGCCAGGTAGGGATTATCGGGCTGGAACTGGATCTGGTCCGCATCGGCCCAGTCTTTCAGGATCGGCTCCGTCCAGGAGGTGGTATCCCCGAACTGGAGTGGACATCCATAGCAGGCAGCGAGAATTTCGGGGCCAAGGTTTGGCATCGCCACCGGCAGAGTGTCACCCAGAAACTCCTGGTTCCGCATGCGGGCGACAGCTGATTCCGCCTGATAGGCGACGTCCATCCAGCGATCGCGCAGCGTGGCGTGCCCCGAGGGAGGCAGGGCAACCTGCTCGTCGATGGGGCGTGTCAACGCAAACTGGACCACCGGACGATCCAGAACCTCTCGTTCCCAAAATGCCTCGATCCGCCGTGCGCTGTCTTCCCAATCGGGCTTGAACTCGAACATGTTTCTCCTGCTGTTGGAACTGTTGCAAGCATATCGCAGTTGTGTGGGGGATGCCAACAGATCGCCAAGCCAATCGACAACACAGCCCAATGCGGTTAGAATGGCTGACACCCCGGAAGCAGAGGCTGGATCCGTGTATCAGGTGGAGCTGGAAGTCTACCAAGGGCCGCTGGATCTGTTGCTGCGGCTGATCGAGCGTGAAGAGCTGGACATCACCAACGTGTCTCTGGCGGTGGTGACGGACCAGTTCCTGGCGTATCTGGCCGATGTGCGTGAGCGTTCGGCAGCGCATTTGGCTGACTTTTTGCAGGTTGCCGGCCGTCTGATTGTGATCAAGTCGCGGGTGCTTTTGCCTCGGCCCGAGGAGCCACTCGAGGCTGAAGAACCGGCCATCGATGAGGACGATCTGGTGGCGCAGCTGCGCGAGTACAAGCAGTTCAAGCTGCGCGCCGAGGGCTTGAGGGCGATCGAAGAGAGTGGCAGGCGTACCTTTTCCCGTGCCGTGCCGGCGCCACGCATTGAACCTCAGCTGCAGCCTGGTGATGCCAGCCTGAGAGATCTCGTGGCGGCTTTTCGTCAGGTTCTGGAGGCGCATCCGCCTCTGCAACCTGTCGATGGTGTCGTCTCGCCGATCAGCGTGCACATCGGAGACTGCATCAAAACCATCCTCGATCGTGTGGGGCGGTATCCACGGGCGCGATTCAGCACGTTGCTACGCTCGGCCCGCAGTCGACTGGAGATGATCGTCACCTTTTTGGCGTTGCTTGAACTCATCAAGCAACAGAGGGTCAGAGCCACGCAGGATCGTGCTTTTGGCGAGATCTATGTGGAGGAGCGCGAGCCCGAGCAGGGTGTGGTGGCTGATGGCTCCTCGGGCGATGCGGACCAATACGACGAGACGTTTTACGGAGAGTGATCTCCCAGCAGCGCCCGCAGAATCATGATAGCGGCAGCCTTGTCCAAAGGTTCGTTGTTGTTGCCACACTTGGGCGATTGGATGCACGCAGGGCACCCCTCAGCACAGGGGCAGTGCCTGAGCCGATCCAGGGTACGCTCCCACAGTTCCTCGACCTGCTCAAATCCTCGTTCGGCGATGCCTACCCCTCCCGGGTAAGCGTCGTAAACAAACACCTGCGCCTGCCCCGTGTCGGCATGGCACAGTGTGGATACGCCTCCGATGTCGTTGCGGTCGCACATGGCCAACAGGGGCAACAAGCCGATGACGCCATGTTCCACGGCGTGGATCCCGCCGGCAAGGTCGATACCCTGTGCCACCGCCTGATTCCTGGCCTTGGCTGGGAGCCCAAACCAGAGCGCCGTGGACTCAAAGGACTGGGGTGGCAGCTGCAGGTCATGCTCCGCCTGAACCCGTTGTGTAAAGTGCTCGTGCTGCCTGTATCCCACCACGTGCTCAGTGACACGTACCTGTCCCAGATATACCTCGACGGGCAGGTCGCTCCGCGCCCGTGTTGAGCGGATGATCTCGATCTGTCCGTCTTCGATCGTTTCGGTATAGTATGCTGCCTCGGTCGGCTCTGCCAGGGCAATCCTGCGCTCCTGATCGAGGGTCTGGATAAGGTACGACCGCCCTTGATG
>JAAYED010000092.1 GCA_012728955.1 Chloroflexota bacterium | reverse complement strand
GTACGCAGCCACACGTGATGGCTCTGATGTCAGGGGCATTTGGCACGCTCCAGGGTGTTGTATTCCCGATAGGTATGTTGGGAATTAACTATACGCTGCTTCCCAAGTCATTCCGATTGAAGGCGTGGGAGGTGGTGGTAATGGCCTTTGCAGCGGTGTTCTACGCTTTCTTCTTCTTCAACTTTGTAGTAACTCGTTTCTTCTAGGCCAGCGTAGATCAGTGTACTCACGTGCTGGCAGCGATCTTCAGATCGCTGATAGCTGGCCGTTCACGGCAAGAAAGGAGCTGTTGGCTATGCCCACAGTAGTATTGGCGGATAGATTCCGCCTTTGGGGTGACAGCATCGAACAAGAGGTTTGCCGACAACATGGTGTCGAGTTTCGCATTGAGAACTGTCGTACGGATGACGAGATCATTGAGCGTTGTGGTAATGCGGATGGGATAATCACCGCCTATGCAGACCTCAATCGCCACGTGATAGAGAATCTGAAAGAGACCAAAGTTCTCGTACGGTATGGCATCGGATACGACAACATCGATGTACAGGCGGCTACGGACTGTGGCATCTTTGTCTGTAACATCCCGGACTACTGCATCCCGGAAGTTGCCAGCCATGCCATGGCATTCATCCTTGCCTTGTACCGCAAGGTGATGGTGTACGATCGCTCTATTCGTGCTGGAACTTGGTCGACGCACACCGGATATCCCATCCATCGTCTATCGACACAAACCTTGGGCATCCTTGGCTTTGGCAACATCGGGCAGGAAGTGGCCAAGTATGCGCAGGTCATGGGTTTCAAGGTCATTGCGCATGATCCGTTTCTCCCAGATCAAGTGTTTGAGTCTTCTCAAGTAAAGAGGGTTGACTCGGATACACTCTTTGCCGAGTCGGACATCATCACGATACATGTGCCGCTATTCAAAGAAACGCGCCATCTCATCAACGCACAGGCGTTCGCGAAAATGAAAGATGGCGTGATGATTGTAAACACTGCCCGTGGTGGTCTCATCGATACAGCTGATCTCATCTCTGCCATGAAGAGTGGCAAAGTGCTTGCGGCCGGTCTCGATGTGCTTGAGGAGGAGCCGCTGACTGACCCGACGGCAGAGATACTGCAACTGGAGAACCTTGTGCTCACACCACACGCTGGCGCAAACACAGTGGAGGCATATGGTGAGCTCCAGCGGCGTGTCGCAGATACTGCCTGCCGAGTGGTCAAGGGCGAGATGGTCTACAATATTGTCAATAAGCAACTTCTCAACGGCTGATTGAGGTCAGTGCTTCACAGGATGTAAGCGAGAGCGACCACCGACAGAGTACTGAAAATACGGAGGAACCATGGCTACCGATCTGGAGATGCTCGAAGCGCTGAAAGAGTTTGACACACCCTCCATCACCAACGTGGTGGCGACGTACCCCAGCAACCCGCTCTGCCTGGGGCTGTACCATCCCTGGCTGATGAACTGGTACACCGATGCCAGCCTGCGTTGCTGGTACCCCGAGCTGGGGCGTGTGGTGGGCTATGCGGTGACCGCGGTGTATGGCCTGCCCGATCCGGGCTATGCCAAGCTCTCTTTTGCCGACGTGATCGCCGCGTTGGAAGCCTCGCCCAAGCCCTCGATCTTTGTCTTTGAGCAGCGTTTTCCCCCTGCCATCGCCAACAAGGTGGGTCTCTCGGGCGGCAACATGACCACCGCCATGCAGGTGGCCGGCGCCGTGGGCGCCATCACCAACGGACCCTCGCGGGACATCGATGAAATCCGTCCCATGGGGTTCCAGTACCTCACCAGCGGCGTCTGCGCCGGACACGGCGACATGGCGGTGCAGGCCGTCAACGTGCCGGTGAGCGTGGCGGGCATGGACGTGGCCCCGGGTGAGATCATCCACATGGATGAGAACGGCGCTGTCAAGTTCCCGGCCAGGTACCTGGCCGAGGTGCTGGATCGCGTCACCAAGCTGCGGGATCAGGAGGCCGCCAGCCAGGCGGCGGTACGCGCCAGGCGCGCCGCAGCGGGCCAGGCGGGCCCTTACAGCACGCCCCGCTGATCATCGATGGAGGCGGCCCCTGCAGCAGGGGCCGCCTCGCTGTTTGTCTCTGCTCCCTGCTGCGGCGCGTCCCTTTTGACAGCGGCGCACCTGCGGGTATGCTTCCTGCAGGGTGGCATGACCCCCAGGGAGGCAAAATGAGCAATGATTCCCGTTCAGGCAGCGGATCGGGCGATCGCCCGGTAGTGCGCGCCCAGCGCCGACGGCGCGTCAGTGACAGCGGAGCCCCTCGGCAGCGTGCCGAAGCGCCGCGCCGCGAGGGGCGGCAGCCCCAACGCCCGGCGGGCGGCAGTTCCTTCTCCAGCCAGTCCGGCAGCTCCAGTTACGGTGGCGGCGGTTCCAGCAGCAGCCAGCGCCCCAGCGCCGGCGGAGGCATGCTGGGCGGTTTGCTGGGCAGCCTGTTGGGCGGCCTGCTCAGCGGGGGCGGGTCCACCCGTGCGGGCACCGGCGGCAGGGGCTGCGGCTGCTCCCCGCGGGCGCTGATCCTGCTGGCGGGCCTGGCGCTGTTGGCCCTCTGCGCCCTGTACGCCATCTCTCAGGGATTGGGCGGGATGGGCGACCTCACCGGCCAGCAGATCGAGCAGCAGGCGCCCACGGCCGGTTCCCTGCCGCTGGATCCGGTGCAGCCCACTGCGCCGGCACCCACAGCGGTGCCTCCCACCCGTGTGGCGCCCACCGCCGCGGTGGCTCCCACCCGTCAACCGGCGGCCCCCGGCACCGGCAGCGGCGACACCTGGCTGGTAATGCTCTATCAGGACGCCGATGACCAGGTGCTGGAGCGCGATATCTATGTGGACCTCAACGAGGCCGAGCGCGTGGGCTCCACCGAACAGGTACGCATCGTCAGCCAGATCGACCGTTTTCGCGGTGGCTATGCTGCCGATGGCGACTGGTACGGCACCCGGCGCTATCTGGTGACCCGTGACGCCGACCTGGAGCGCGTGGGTTCACAGCTGCTGGAAGAGATCCCCGAGGCCAACATGTCCGACGGGCAGACCCTGGTAGACTTTGTTACCTGGGCCATGGCCACCTATCCCAGCGATCGTTATGCGCTGATCATGTCGGACCACGGCATCGGCTGGCCGGGCGGCTGGAGCGATCCCGATCCGCAGTCTCGGGCCAACAGCTCGGCGCCGTTGGCCAGCGCCCTGGGCAATCAGCTCTACCTCAACGAGCTGGATGGCGCCTTGCAGGCCATACGCCAGCAGACCGGCGTCGACCGGCTGGACCTGGTGGGCATGGACGCCTGCCTGATGGCGCAGCTGGAGGTGTATTCCATGCTGGCGCCCCACGCGCGCTACGCCGTGGCCTCTGAAGAGACCGAGCCCGCCCTGGGCTGGGCCTATGCCAGTTTCCTGCGGGATCTGACCGCCAACCCCGGCATGGACACCTCGGAGCTGGCCTCGCGCATCGTCAACAGCTATGTCCGTGAGGACGAGCGCATCGTGGACGATCAGGCCCGGGCCGACCTGCTCAAGCAGAGCGCCCCGATGGGCGGCATGTTTGGCTTTTCGCTGCCCAGCGTCGATCAGATCGCCTCGCAGATGGGGCAGGCTGTCACCCTGAGCGCTGTGGATCTGGATGCGGTCAACACGCTCACCAACCGCGTCAACGAGTTTGCGCTGGCCCTGCAGGGCGCCGACCAGCGGCTGGTGGCCAAGGCGCGCGGGTATGCCCAGTCCTACACCAGCGTCTTTGGCAGCAATGTGCCTGCCTCGTACATCGATCTGGGGCATCTGGCCATGCTCATCGGCCAGAACAGCAGCGGCGCCGTGCAGCAGGCCGCGCGCAATGTGGTCGATGCCCTGCGCAACGCGGTGGTGGCCGAGACTCACGGCCCTGGCAAGCCCGGATCCACAGGGATCGCCATCTACTTTCCCAACTCGCAGCTCTTTGGAATCCCCCAGACGGGGCCCCAGTCCTATACGGCCATCGCCAGCCAGTTTGCGGGCACCTCGCTGTGGGACGACTATCTGACCTATCACTATACCGGGCGCACCTTTACGGCCGATGCGCTGGAGGCCGTGGTGCCCGATGCGGGGGCCACTGTGCTGGCGCCCGGCGGCCAGGATCTCAGCATCAGCGCCGTTTCCACCTCCAGCAACGCCGTGTCCATCGGCGATACGGTGCTGCTCAGCGCCGATATCACCTCGGACAACCTGGCCCACGTGCTGCTCTTTGCCGGTTATGTGGATCAGGCGGCGGGCTCGCTGATGGTGATCGATATGGACTATCTCGAGGCTCAGGAGACCCGCGAGATCGAGGGCGTCTACTATCCCGTGTGGCCCGAGGGCGACTTTACCCTCGAGTTTGAATGGGAGCCCATCGTCTGGTACCTCTCCGACGGCACCAACCAGGCCCTGGCGACCTTCAAGCCGCAGAACTATGGGGCCAGCCCGGAGCAGGCGGTGTACACGGTGGATGGCATCTATACCTTTACCGACGGCACCCGTCGCCTGGCGCGCCTCTATCTGATGGACGGCATGCTGCAGCGGGTGTTTGCCTTTGCCGGTGAGGATTTCAACAGCGCACCGCGGGAGGTGCATCCCTCCACCGGCGACAGCTTTACCGTGCTCGAAGAGTGGCTGGATCTCAATGAGCAGGGACGGGTGGAAAAGCGCGCCTATGAGCAGGGCGATACCCTCACCTTTGGCAATCAGATGTTTACCTATGGCGTGATGGATGCCCCTGCAGGCGGCTATCTGGTGGGCTTTATCGCCCAGGACCTGGATGGCATCTCGCAGCAGGCCTATGCCCAGATTACGGTGCGCTAAAGCCTCGCTACCGCTGATCATAGACAAAGCAGACGAGGCGGACCATTGGTCCGCCTCGTTGGTTTTCTCGCGCCGCGCCTAATCGGGCAGAGTCAGCTCCATGCCGATGCGGATCAGGTTGGGATTGGCCCCGATGAGCTCCTTGTTCAGCTCATAGATCTCGGGCCAGCGCGAAGCGTTCCCCAGCTGGTCACGCGCAATCACGCTCAGCGAGTCCCCGGCCTTGACTGTATAGGTTCTGGGCTCCTTCCTGGCCTCAGCAGCCTGGGCAGCCTCGCGCGCCCTGGTCTCGGCCGTTTCGCGGGCAGAGGCCACCGCCGCTCCCAGTCTTTCCTTACTCTGCTCCGCGGCCGCGGCCACCCTGGCCTGTGCCTCCTGCAGCCTGGCGGCCTCCGCATCGGCCTTGGCCTTGGCGGCGGCAGCAGCCAGCTGTGCCTTTTGCTCCTCGGCCTGTTTCGCCTTGGCCTCTGCCTCGGCACGAGACTTGGCCTCCCTGGCCTTGGCCTCCAGATCCGCCTTGGCCTGTGCGCTCGCCTTGGCCCGGGCCTCTGCCTGCGCCTTGGCCTCTGCCTCGGCACGGGCCTTGGCCTCTTGCTCCTCGCCCTTTTTGCGGTTCAACAGGCTGCCCAACAATCCCTCACGCTTTGCCATGAGATACCTCCCTCAGATTGAAACTCGAATGCTCGCTGTCTAGTTGCCCAACTGGCCGGCCAGGAGCCGGAATGCCTCCTGCAGGCCCTCTTCCGCCACCTGTGGCTCGATGCCCGCCTGCTCCACCAGGTGCCGCGTGGCATTGCCCGTGGCGATGCGCGAGGCCGCCGTGTCGCTGCCGCCCAGCGTGCGCAGCATGTCGCCCAGCTCAGGGGCATCCAACGACTCGGAATCCAGCGCCAGGCCCTGGCCAGGCTCCTGCCGCGAGGCCGCCCGCTTTTGCAGGGACTGCAGCAGCAGGCCAACCGCCGCGATCACAATCATGTTGGCCACCGTCTCCGAGACGCCCAGCTTTTTGGCGATGGCAGAGGAGATGCCGCCCAACATCGGGTTGCTGCTCATCCCAGAGCCCAGCAGGCCGCCCAGCAGCATGCCCAGCAGACCGCCGGCCTGCGGCGCCTGGGCAGCGGAGCCGCCAGCTCCGCCCATCATCCCCAGCAGAGCGCCCAGCCCCCCACCGCCCAGGGACGGTGCCTGCTGCTGCACGGGCGCCGAGGGCTGTGCCCCAGCCGCCCCGCCGCCGAGCATGCCCAAGAGATCGGCCAGCCCCCCGCTGGAATCCGGCTGCGCCGACGGCGCGGCGGGCTGCGTTGAGGAGCCCCCCAGCAGACTTGCCAGGCTGCCCGCTTCCGGCTCTGCGGCGCTCCCAGTGGGCGCCATCATCTGCCCGCCGGCACCGCCCAGCAGGCTGCCCAGCAAGCCACCCAGCGTCCCCAGGCCGCGCTGCGTCTCCTCATCGTCGCCGTCATCATCGTTCATCAGGTTCTTGAGTAATTCGTCCATGAGCTGACTGTCTCCTTTTCATCGCACAAAATGTCCATTGACCGGTGCGTGCATCGTCATACGCTCTTGCAGAGCCGTCTGTTGCGCAGTGGCAGGGCTGCGTCGTCGCTGGTGGGTGCGGGGAATGCGCCTCGAGCGCTGAAAGAACCATAAGCGCATGGGAGCGGACTGTCAACCGCTGCCCGCTGTCGCCCCCTGGGTCGTATCAGCGAAGCGCAGCCTCCGCGGCGGTATGGTCGGGGATTTCCAGCTCGACGCAACGGATTCTGCGCCAGAACAGGGCCAGCATGGGCGCCGCAGCAGCCAGCAGGCCGGTGATCACCAGGATCAATCCGATGCCCCGATCGGCGCCGACGCCCAGAATGCCCCCCAGCAGCGGCGCCAGCGCCCCTCCCTCGGCCATCAGCGGCCCGGCCACCTGGTCGGCCAGGGGGCCCGCCAGCAGATAGGCCAGCGGCGTGATGGCGCTGGCGATCATCATGCGGATGGCAAACACCCTGCCCTGCACCTCGGGCGGGACCTTGGCCAGCCAGATGGCTTGGCTGGCGGCATTGGCAAAGGGCACGGCCAGCATGATCAGCAGGTTTCCGGCGGTGACGGCGAGCAGGGAAGGACGGGAGCCCAGCAGCGCGATCCCCAGGCCTGAGGCAGTGATGGCCCCCGTCATGGTAAAGATCCGCCTGCGGGTGCCGCCCCAGGCGCTCATGATCAGGCTGCCCACCAGCATGGCGATGCCCCCGCCAGAGAACAGGGCACCC
Organism: Chloroflexota bacterium; assembly: GCA_012728955.1. Taxonomy (GTDB): domain Bacteria; phylum Chloroflexota; class Anaerolineae; order UBA1429; family UBA1429; genus JAAYED01. The sequence continues at coordinate 10,822 of JAAYED010000092.1, read as the reverse complement.
AGCGTCTCGGGGCCATAGCGCGCCAGCACCAGGGGCGCGAACAGGGCGCTGTAAAAGCCCAGCGCAAAGTTGACGATGGCAAACAGCGTCACCATGCCCAGGAGGCCGGTACGGGCCCGCACATAGTGCCAGCCCCGCACGGCCTCCTGCAGCACCGGGGCCTCCTCCGCCTCAGCCTGCCTCTCGGGATTGGGGATTCGCACCAGAGCAAAGCTCAGCACCGCCAGTGCACAGGTGGCCAGGTCCACCAAAAAGACGCCGGGCACGCCGATCCGCAGCACCAAAAAGCCCGCGATGATGGGCGCCACGATCTGCGAGGCGGCATCCGCCAGTTGCATCAGGCCGCTCACCCGGCCGTACTGACCGCTGGCCACCAGCAGCGACGGCAGCCCATAGTAGGCGGGCCGTTGAAAGGCGCCAAAGGCTGCGCTGATGGCGTTGCCGAGGTACACGTGCCACATGGCCAGGCTGTGGGTAGCCAGCAGCGCCCACATTGCCAGCGTCACCAGGGCCGCGGCGATATCGCTCAGCACCAGCACCGTGCGACGATCCCAGCGGTCCACCAAAGTGCCCGCCAGCGGCAGCAACAGCAGTTGAGGGATGCTGGCGGCAGCCATGGAGAGCGCCAGCTGGGTCACGGCGCCCGTCTGCTCATAGAGATACACGGCTAGGGCCAGGCCGCTCAGCCCGGAGCCGATAAAAGAGATCAACTGGCCTGCCCAGATGATCAAAAAGGTGCGCATCCCAGAGCGGGCGGGCGCTGCTGCACTCACGGTGGTGGTGTTCATCCCCTGCATCCTACTCGCGGTCGGCGCACTGGCAAGTGCGCGCGCTTGGGGTGTTGACAGGGGCGGCCGCCGGTGCACAATGCGGTCGTGGTCGCTGCCTTTGGCCCTGTGCGACGGGAGAGAGGCCCATGTCCACCACCACCAGCTGCCCGATGCGCCTTTTTCTCGCCATCTCCCTGTTACTGGCGTCTCTGGCGGCATCGCCCGGCCAGGCCCGACCATCGCTGCCGGTGGCCCTTGCGCTACGGATGGCCTCGCAAGCCCGGTTGCAGCTGGGCAATCTGCTCTCCACAGATCAGTGCGGCCAGCCGTCCACCGCCATCGGCGTCATCCAGGGCAGTGGCAGCTCCAGCCCACTGGCAGGCAGCGTGGTCACCGTCGAGGGCATCGTCACGGCAGACCTGCAGAACAACGCAGAGCCGGATGACGGCGACTGGGAGGGATACTTTCTGGGGGACCCGCCCGGCGACGGCGATCCCGCCACCTCGGACGGCATCTTTGTGTACGCCCCCGGCGCCGATCATCCCGATGTGTCCGTGGGCGATCGCCTGCGCGTGACGGGCACCGTAATAGAGTACTATGGCCGCACCGAGATCCGTGCGGACGGCGCCGTGGTGTGCGCCACAGGCCAGAGCGTGCCTCCCACCATCCTTTCTCTTCCCTGGCAGAGCGCCGCCGCCCGGGAGGCCCTGGAGGGCATGCTGCTGTCGCTGCCGCAGGCGCTGGTGGTGCTCGATACGCGGGACCTCGGGCGCTATGGCCAGGTGACGCTTGGCAGCCAGCGGCAGCTGCAGGCCACACAGCTGTACAGCCCCACGGCGCCCGAGGTCGCGCCGCTGCTCGCACAGCAGGAGCTGGACCGACTGGTGTTGGATGACGGCCTCGCCACGCAGAATCCGGTGCCCGTGCGGCATCCGGCGGGCGGTCTGTTTTCGCTGGAGCACCTGATCCGTGCCGGTGATACACTGAGCGGGGTGACCGGCGTGTTGGACTATGCCTACGGACAGTGGGTGCTGCAGCCCACCACCGGGGCCCGGCATCAAGCCACCAACCCCCGACCGTCTCCGCCGGCGGGGAACGGCCCGCGCATCGCCTCCCTCAATCTGCACAACTATTTCGTCACACTGGACCGCGGGCAGCCTGTTTGCGGTCCTGCCGCAGATCAGCTGTGCCGCGGCGCCAATACTGCCCTGGAGCTGGAACGGCAGCGCGCCAAACTGGTGAGCACCCTGCTGGCCCTGGACGCCCACCTGGTGGCGGTGCTGGAGCTGGAGAACCATCCCGGCGAGGCGCCCGTGGAAGACCTGGTGCAGGCCCTCAACCAACGGGCGGGGGAAGGGAGCTGGGCGGCCCTGGCCACCGGGCCGCTGGGCATCGACGTGATCCGGGTGGGCATCCTGTTTCGTCCGGCGCTGGTGGAGCCGTTGGGTGAGCCCCTGGTGCTCGACAGCCTCGCCTTGACCAATCCCCTGGGATATCTCACGCCTGCCGGCACCCCCGATGAGCTCAACCGGCCGGCGCTGGCGCAACGATTTCGCCTTGACGGCGATGGGCGCACCCTCACGGTGGTCGTGGCCCACTTGAAATCGCGGGGCTCGGCCTGCGATCCGCTGGGCGGCGATGACGGCCTGCAGGATGACGATCCGCTGCAGGGCAACTGCAACCTCACGCGGACGGAGGGCGCCCGGGCCCTGGCGGCCTGGCTGGCGGAGACGGAGGGCATCGCCCCGTCAGAGACGCTGCTGCTGGGGGATCTGAACGCCTACGCCGGCGAGGACCCGCTGCTGGCGCTGCAGGCCGAGGGTTGGGACAACCTCATCTCCCAGCATGCAGGCGCCGATGCGTACTCGTACCTCTATGATGGTGTGGCCGGCTACTTGGATCACGCACTGGTGCAGGGCGAGGGGGATCTGCTGTCGCAGGCGGCGGGGGCTGGGCATTGGCACAGCAACGCCGATGAGCCTGCGCTGCTGGACTATGACATGACCTACAAGCCGGCCGGCCAGGATGCGCTGTACGCCCCGGACGCCTTTCGCTCTTCCGATCACGACCCGGTGCTGGTGACGCTGCGGCGGCAGCCCCTGGAGCACCGCATCTATCTGCCGCTGGTCTTGCATGACGAGCCGTGAGCCGGCCCCATCATGAAAGAGGGGACAGCCGCGGCTGTCCCCTCTGTGGTGTGTGCGGGCGCTGGCGCCGGGCTCAGGGTTCGCTGGTGGGCGCCAGCTGGAGGGCGCCTTCGGGCAGCTGCGACCGCTCGGCAGGATCCACCTTTTCGGTCAGCGTCTCGTCATGCAGCGGAGCCCGCAGGTCAAAGAGAAAACTGGCCAGTGGCGGTCCCACCGTCAGACTGTCGGTTTCGGCGCCGCCCTCGCTGGCCAGCGGCCGCAGTGCGATCTCCAGCTGAAGCGGGACCTCTCCGGGGGCTGACGCCAATGCGGCAGCGTCATAGGCGGAGATGTAGGCGGCCTCCCCGGCTGCCAGCGCCGCCTCGGGCGTATCCATCGGTCCCACCAGGCCCGCGCCTTCCACCATGGGCAGAGCGATCCCCTCAGCGGTGGTGAGCACCGTGTCCACCCGGCTCCCCGCCGGCGCACCGGAGAGGCTGTAGGCCACCAGCACCTGGTTCGCGTCGCGATAGATGGCGTCCACCGTAACGGTGAGGCGGGCCTCGCTCTGGGAGATGTCTACAGTCTGCATCAAGTCCTGCTGCTGGATGACCTGCCAGGCGGGCAGCATGCCGCTGATGCGCCCCCGCAGCGGGCCCAGCGCGTCGGCCAGGCCGGCGACGGCCAGCGAAAAGATCAGGATGCCTAGCGCCCAGCTCAGGACCGCCGGTGCCGGCCTCAGGAGCCGGCCAGCAGGCGCTTGGCGCTGCTCAATGCTCCGCAGGATCCGTGGCCAGAGATCGATCCGGTCGGGCAATGCGCGCTGGGCCTCCTGCTCCAGCGTCGCGGCCAGGCGGTTACGCTTAATGTCATTCGTCGAATTCATCTTGGTCTCCTGTTGACAGGGGTGGGTTGGCGGCCGACAGGCGCAGCGGCGCCAGAAGCTGCCGCAGGCGCCGGTGTGCCGCGTGCAGGCGTGACTTGACGGTGCCGCGAGGGGTGCCCATCCGCTCGGCGATCTCTGCCTCAGAGAGGCCGGCATAATAGCGCAGCACAACCGCTGCCCGTTGTTGCGCCGAGAGGGTGGTCAGCGCCTTTTGCAGGGCCTCGCGCAGGGCCAGCTCCTCCGCGTGTTGATCGGGACCCGGCGCCGGGTCCGTCAGCCAGGGTGCCAGGGTACGCTCGGCGGCCTCCAGGTCCTCCAGCGTCAGGTGGGGGCGCTGGCGGGTGAGCCGGCGCAGAGCCTCGTTGCTGACGCTCTTTAGAAACCAGGGCGCAAAGGGACGGGAGGGGTCGAACTGCTGGATGCGCTCCCAGGCGCGCAGAAAGGCGCTTTGCACCACGTCCTCGGCGGCAGAGCGGTCGCCGAGGATCAGGTACGCGGTGTGCAGAGCTCGCTGCTGATAGCGCTGCACCAGCCAGGCGAGCCCCTCGATGTCCCCAGCCCTGAGCTGTGCGATAGCCTGTTGTTCCGTCACGATCAACCTCGCGGAAACGGTCTCGAGAGCTCTCTACTGATACTATCCCCGAGCGCAGCAAAAGGTTCAGCGCAGGGGTGAGAGCGTTCAGCCAGAGGGGGCACCTCCAGAGTGCCCACGGCAGGGCATGGACTGGGCACGCTGTGGCCACGGGCGGCCGTGGCTTTGGCAGCAACGGACAGGCTGCCTTGAGGTGCCATCGCCTCGGCCGGGAAGGCGGTGGTACCCGCGCCGCGCGGTAGGCCGGGGAACGGAGGGGTACACGGCGACCGCGCAAGAGTGTGAGGCAGGGGCGCCCTCGGTTGGCACTGGCCTGAGGCCCCTGGCACCACGGCAGGGCATGGACTGGGCCCACCATGGCGGCGGGTGCTCCCTGCGAGTGGGTGCCTGTTTCTGCTGGGGCCCGCGTGCCCGCGTCAGCGGGTGGAGATCGGCAGGTAGAGGCGGTGGGGAGGCGAGAGGGGCAGCCAGCAGACCCGCTGGCGACCTTCGTCCACCTCTGCGCCGGCCCCCCGCAGCCAGCCCGCCGGCTGCTCCGCCGGGCGCCTCAGTTTGATCTCCAGCAGCGCCCCGCTCCCCGTGAGCGGCTGCTCCCCCGCCAGCGCCACCCGCAGCAGGCCACCAGCGCCACCGTCCTGCGCCAGCAGCCAATCCTGCGCCAGGCCCACAGGAGCTACCCCCGTCACCGTGTGCCCCCGCGGCAGCCGCAGCTGCAGGCTCAGGCTGTGGAAGGGCGCCTCGCTGGCCAGCAGGCGCACCGTCGCCGTGGCCACCCCCTCCGGATCCGCCGCCCCCGTGCTGACCCCCAGCACCACGACGGGCAGCGGCTCTGCGGGCGGCTCCACCCCCCAGCTCCCCGAGACGTCCCCCCGCAGGATCCCGATATAGTCCTCCCCCGCCAGGCTCTCCTCAAAGGCCGCATACTCCCGCTCAGCCGGGTCATAGAGCCAGGCTGGTTCCGGCCCCAGACCCACCGCCTGCGTCAGGATCCCCCTGGCGTCCGCGGCACTGAGCGCGCCGTCCCCGTCCAGGTCCGCTGCCAGCCCGGCGTAGCCCTCCAGCGCCTCCTCCCCCGCCAGATGCCGCAGCAGCAGCGCCCCGTCCCAGGCGCTGATGGCCCCCCCCGGCCGCTGGCCCTCCCCCCGCCGTCACCCGCCAGCTCCCCCGCCACAGACCCTCCAATCGATAACCGCCCCCCTCTGTACTGCTCGCCCCGACGGTGCCCGGACCCTCCGCCTCCAGCGAGACCCCCGGCAGCGGCGCCTGGCTGCCCCAGGCCCGCACCTGCCCGGCGATGCTCCCCGGCCGCACCTGGATCAGCCCCGCCCGCTGCAGGCTGTCCGTCCCCCCGGGCCCGCTCACCGTCAGCGTCACCGTGTACGACCCCGCCTCCCCGTAGCTGTGCTGCGGCGAGCGCTCCACACTGCTGCTGCCGTCCCCCAGGTCCCACAGCCAGCTCGTGATCTCCCCCCGGGAGGTGTCCTGCAGCTGTGCCGTCAGCGGCACCATCCCCTCCAGCGGCTCGGCGTCAAAACCCGCCACCGGCGGCACCAGCGCCTGATACTCGTAGGCCCCCATGTCCACCCGCGCCAGCCCGTCGAAATCGCCGTCCCGCACCCGCTGCCCGCCCGCCAGGTCCTGCTCCAGACCCGCCGGCAGCGCCCCGTTGTCCCCTGCGTCCACCGCCGGCGACTCGGGCCGCAGCTGCAGCTCCCCGCCCGGCAGATCCACGAACAGCGGATCGGCATCCAGGTTTCCCTCCCCCGCATACCCCCCGCTGAGCAGCGTGCAGGCCACGCTGGCGGTCCCGCTGTGGATGTACAGCGGCGGATCCTCCTCCGGGGTATTGCCCCACAGGATGCTGTTGCCGATGCTCAGGCTGGCGTTGCCCCCCAGGTAGGCGGCGCTGCCCGTGCTGCCCGCATTCCCCGCCAGCGTGGCCTGCAGCAGCTGCAGCTCCCCTCCGTAGGCGTACAGCGCGCCGCCCCGCGCCGCCTGGTTACCTGCCAGCGCCCCGTTGACGATCCGCGGGCTGGACGCATAGCTGGCCAGCGCTCCGCCGTCGGCGGCGCGGTTCTGCCGCAGCCGGGCCCCCACCAGCTCCACCACGCTGCCCTCCAGCGCCAGAATCCCACCGCCCGCTCCGCTCGCCAGGTTCCCCTCCAGCAGCACCCCCTCCAGCAGCGGCTGCCCTCCGCTCACGGAGATCCCCCCGCCAGAGCCCGCCGCGTTGCCCAGCAGCGCCACCTCCCGCAGCATCAGACTGCTGTTGACCGCGTAAAGACCCCCTCCCCGGGCCACCGGTGCGCCCCGGGCGTCCCCTCCGCTGATGATGACCCCCTCCAGCGCCGTGGCCGCCGTGAGCCCCACGGCGCTTACCACGTGCCGGGCGTTCTGCCCCACGATCTGCGCTGCGTCCAGCGTGACGCCCTCCTGCGAGAGATCGTCCCCCGCCAGGTCGCCGCTCAGGATGGTGGGGTGCGCCGCGGGATCCCGTTCCTCCAGGCTGGTTTCGGTGCCCTCAAAGCCACCGTAGAGCGCCACACCCTCCACCAGTTCAAAGCTGGCCTCGAGCTCCCCGGTGGCGCCGGAGCGGTACACCCCCTCCGCCACCCAGACTTGGTCGCCGGCACGGGCCAGGCGCAGCGCCTGCTGCAGGTCGGCCAGGGCGCTGGCCCAGCTGGTGCCGTCCTGCAGAGGGGCGGAGGCGTCGGCATCCACGTACCACAGGCCCGCCGCGCGGGCGACGGGCGCAGCGGGAAGGGAGGGAGCCAGCAGGAGGGCACAGAGCAGCAGGGGGAGCCAGCAGCGGAGCGGGTTGGGCATGGTCACCTCCCGGCGAGGGGCCGGGCCTGCGGCGCTCGCCAAGTGCAGGGGGATCCGCTGCCGGCAGGGTACCCCGCGCACGCCCGCAGGTCAAGGGACACCAGCGCAAATATAAGAACCAGTTGAGGGGGCAGGGCGAGGCACTCAGGGCGGGGCGAGGCCCGCTGGAACCGGGCCTTCCGTCGATCAGTGGCACGATGGCCCTGCCCGGTGGAGCAGCAGGGGCGGTGATGCGGGAGCCGGCTGGCGCCAGCGGATCTCCAAAGGTGCAGCACGTAAGCCCCCCAGCGATCTCCCCGGTCCATACGGCCGTGAATGTCGGTCGATGCCACCACCACGGACGGATCAGTTGCCTGGCCCATGCCCGTGACCTACCGACGAACGGGGTGGCCAGACCGCGGGCAGCGATCCTGCTCACTTGCTCCTGACACAGCCTTGACGCTCTTGCGCAACGGGTCTAGACTGGGCTCGTTTGTGGCGCAATCCCATCTCAGGAGAAGGTGACAGAGGTGCAACGCATACTCAACCCCGATGCCCTTACGTCCCATGGTAACCAGGCCGGCCGCAGGGCCGTGGTAGAGATCCTCGAGGCGGGTATGCGGGCCGCAGATCCCTATAACAACACGCGGGAGCTCTTGCAGCGAGACGGCAATCGTCTCGTGCTGGATAACCCCGGTTTCGCCCCGGAGGACTCGCCCGTCCCCACTACCCAGATCATCGATCTGGATCAGGTGGAGCGGGTCTTTGTGGTGGGCGCCGGCAAGGGTATTCAACGGGTCGCGCTGGCTTTTGAGCATGTGCTGGGCGATCGGTTGACCGGCGGCGTGGTGATCGACAAGCATGGGCAGGACCTGGAGTGCCAGCGCATCAAGGTGGTGTACGGTGCCCATCCGCTGCCCGACGAGGGCTGCCTGGACGGTTGCCGGCAGATCTTGGATCTGGCGCAGCGGCTCACCCCGCGCGACCTGGTCTTTACCCTGGCGGGCAACGGCGTCTCCAGCCTACTGACCCTGCCCGTGGAGGGGGTGACGCTGGAGGATCTGCGCCGCGTGACCCACATGATGCAGATCGAGCGCGGCGTGCCCACCGGCGATCTCAACCCCATCCGGAACCATTTGGATCAGATGAAGGGAGGCAAGGTCACCCGTGCGCTGCGCGCAGCGCGGGTGGTGCACCTGATCGCCTGGGATTGCCGCAACTATGATTGGCTGATCGACACCAACGTCTGGTTGCACTTTTTCCCCGATCGCTCCACCTATGCCGACGCCGTGGCGATGCTGCACAAGTGGAACGCCTGGGACGCGGCGCCTGCCGCCGTGCGCGCCTTTTTGGAGCGCGCCGACCTGGCGCAGGAGACCATGAAGCGCAGCGAGTTCGAAGAGCGGCAGGAGCCCATCTATGGTGTCATGCCTGAGCGTATCGGGATGCTGCCCACCGCTGCCGCCCGGGCGCGCGAATTGGGCTATGAGGCGCACATCGTCACCACGTCTCCCCATGTGGAGGCCAGCCAATACGCACAGTTCAGCGCCCAGCGGGCACTGGCCATCGCCCGCGGTGAGGGCGAGTATGGCGCCCCCTGCGTCCTGATCAATGGTGGCGAGATGGTAGTGACGGTAGGCAGCGAAAACGGTATCGGCGGGCGCAACCAGGAGTTTGCGCTGGCCTCGGCCCCGGCCATCGCCGGCAGCGATCGCATCGTGGTGGGCTCGGTAGACAGTGACGGCACCGACGGCCCCGGCACGCAGCTGGTGGAAGGTTGCGAGGGCATCCCCTCCCTGGCGGGCGGCGTGGTGGATGGCGCTACCATGCAGGAGGCCGCCGCGCGGGGCGTGGACGTAAGCGAGGCTCTGCGTCGGCACGACACCACCCGCGCGCTCTGTGCCCTCGATTCCGGCGTGATCGCCACGCGCAATATCAGCATGAACGACCTCACCGTTACTCTGGTGATGGGTTCAAATCAATAGGAAAGGAAGCGGAAATGGGAGACGGAACTCTGATCGCATCGGTCAAGGCCCGGCAGATTCACTCGGATCGCGGCCATCCAGGCCTGGAGGTGGCCGTTACCACCCGTAACGGCTCCCGAGGCGTGGCGGTGGCCACCGCCGGTGTGTCGGTGGGTGTGCACGAGGTCCAGTTCCAGTATGACGGCGGCACGCGCTGGAACGGCAAGGGCGTGCTGCGCGCAGCGGAAAAGGTGGACCAGATCATCGCCCCCGCGATTCTGGGCCTAGACGCCTCCAACCAGACTCTGGTGGATGACGCCATCATCGCCCTGGATCCCACCCCGATGAAGAGCAATATCGGTGGCAACGCCACGGCGGCTACCTCGGCGGCCGTGCTCAAGGCGGGCGCTGCGGCATTGGGCATCCCGCTCTATCAGCACATTGGCGGAGTCAATGCCGTTCGTCTGCCCGTGCCCGGCGTCATCTCGATGGTCGGCAGCGACCGCTACGGCGGTGGCGGCAGCGAGTCGGGTGGCAAGCCCAGCTACTCGTTCCTGTGCTATGGCTATGACACCTTTACCGATGCCCAGTACGCGGCCTGGCAGGTGTCCAACAAGTTCTACGAGCTCATGCATGCCAAGTTCGGCGTCAGCGGTCGGATGGGCTATCTCTATCTGCCCGTGGGCATGATCAAGCATGACAAAGAGTTCTGGGAAGTGATGGCGCAGGCCATCGAGCAGGTGGGCGGCGCTGACAAGATCGGTATTCAGGTGGACGTGGCGGCGGGCACCTACTGGGAAAAGGACAAGGGCATGTTCGTGGGTCTCTTTTCCGCCGAGCCCAAGACCCCCGATCAGCTGGTAGAGCTCTACAAGTGGATGACCGCCAACTATCCCTTTGTGGTGGTGGAGGATCCGCTGGACGAGATCGACTATGTGGGCCATGCCGCACTGACCAAGGTGCTGCCCAACATCGAGACGGTGGGCGACGACCTGTACACCACCAACCCCGCGCGCCTGGCAGAGGGGATCAAGGTGGGCGCCACCGACGCCATGCTGCTCAAGGTCAACCAGATCGGCACCATCAGCGAGGCCTTTTCGGCCGTGCGCATGTGCTATGACAACGGTATGGGCGTCATGCCCTGCGAGAGCCGCGGTGAGGGCGATGCCATCGCCGATTATACCGTGGGCCTCAACACCGGCCATCTGCGCGAGTCGGCCCTGGGCCACTCGGGCAACCGCTTTACCCAGATCGAGGCTGAGCTCGGCTCCCGGGCGGTCTTTGCTGGCCGCAAGGGCTTGAAGCTGGACTAGGCTGTTGGTCGCCATGCCGCCGACGGGTCCCTCCCGCCGGCGGCATTTGTGTACAGGAGGGAGCTCCCATGGATTCGGCCATCGCCATCGTCAACCGAGCCAACCAGCGGGGCGGTCGCATGCTCTCCATCGTCGACCTGCTGCTGGCCGAGACTCTGACCCTGCCTCAGGCGGCCTGGCTGGCGGCCCAGGTGCTCGGGGGGCGCAGTTTTCTCGTGGGGGCGCGGCCGGGTGGGGCGGGTAAAACCACCGTGATGGGCGCGCTGTTGGGGTTGCTCCCGCGGAACGAACCCGTGCTGCTGGCCGCTCGCGGTACCGGCTGGGAATCCGCGGCGCCCGGGAGCTGCGTCGTGGCCTACGAGATCG
>JAAYED010000091.1 GCA_012728955.1 Chloroflexota bacterium | reverse complement strand
GGCCTGGCTGCGCGAGTTGGGCGACCGGCTGGCTGCTGACTGGGAGCGATTTGGGATGCAGGGCGTTTACCCCTTCCTTGAAGATCTGTTGCGCGACAGCCAGCGCCTGCACGTGCGCCAGCGTCTGATGGGGTTCGACCTGATTCGCGCCAATCCGCAGTTATGTGGCTATAATCTGACGGGGATGCTCGACCACGGCATGACTGGTGAGGGGTTGTGGACCTTTTGGCGGGAGTGGAAGCCGGGCATTGTAGACGCGCTGACTGATGGGTGGGCGCCCTTGCGCTGGTGCCTGTTCGCCAGTCCGCTGCACGGCTACCTGGGCCGTCCGCTGCAGATTGAGGCGGTGCTGGCTACGGAGGATGTGCTGCCACCGGGCGATTATCCCGTCACAGCGCGCATTGCGCATCATCATGGTGGTATCGCCTGGGAACAGCGGGCCGTGGCTCGCATCCCGGCGGTCAAGCCGGGCGAGGATGGGCCGCTGGCCGTGCCCGTGTTGCAGGAGGAGGTCACGCTGTCAGACCTGGCGGGCGATTATACCCTGGCCGTTGAGTTGGAGCGTGGCGGCTCTCCGGCTGGAGGGCGGCTGGGCTTGCGCCTGAGCGACCCCGGCGACCTGCCGCAGATGCAGGCTACGGTCAATGTCTGGGGTGTGGATACCCACGTCCAGCGGTGGCTGGCTGCTCACGGGGTTGCCTGTCGCCCGCTGGCTGAGGGCAAAAGCGCGCTCCCCGGCGTGATCCTGGTGGGCGATCCGGGTGAAGAGGGGCAGGAGGTGGGCCGGTGGCGCGAGTTGGTTGCGCGCATCCATACCGGCAGCGTGGCGCTGTTCCTGTCGCCGATGGCGTTTCGGCGGGGCGATGATCCGGTGGGTTGGCTGCCACTGGCTCGCAAAGGGCGTTGCTATGCCTTTGGCGACTGGCTCTATCACAAAGAATGCGTCGCCAAGGCCCATCCGGTGTTCGCCGGTTTGCAGGCACCGGGCATCATGGATTGGGACTACTATGGGGCGGTGATCCCGCACGAACTGTTCGACGGCCAGGATACTCCCGCCGAGGTGATGGCGGCGGCCTTTGCGGTGAGCTATCCCTGTCCAGGGGGCTATGCGTCGGGCGTGCTGATGGGGGCCTATCCCCTGGGTGCGGGGCGCTTTGTGCTGAATACCTTGCGCATTCTCGATCTGGTGGACCGCCATCCGGCTGCCGACCGGCTGTTGCTGAACCTGATCCGCTATGCACTGGAGCACGCAAGCATCGCGCCCGCTGAACTGCCCGGCGACCTGCCCGCCCAATGGACGCAGCTAGGATACGCGTAACAGCACGACAACCTTTGGAGGCAGGACATGCGCGTTCTCGTTACTGGGGCAGCCGGTTTCGTTGGTCAGGCTGTCATGGAGGTGTTGGCGCGAGAGCATCAGGTGCGCGCCTTGGATGTAATACCTGCCCCCGGTGCAACGGAGGTGGTGGTTGGCGACATTGCCGATTTCGCCACCGTTACCAGGGCCGTGGAAGGCATGGAGGCAGTAGTCCATCTGGCGATGGTGGGAGGGGAGCACGCCTACGATACCCCGGAGTTGCCCATGCGTGTCAATGTGCAGGGCGCAGCGAATGTGCTCGAAGCGGCGCGCCGGGCAAACATCCGGCGCGTGGTGCACATGAGCAGTGGCGCAGTGATCACGGGATATAGCCGCGACACGTTCATCCACGTCGAGTTACCGTACAAATTCAGCGGCATGTACTGCCTCACCAAGGCGCTGCAGGAGCACCTCTGCCGCCAGTATGCCGTCGAGTATGGCATGACGATTGTGGCGCTGCGGCCCTGGTCGGTGGTGGATGGGCGCACGATGACCCACAAGAACGGCCAGCCCGTGGTCTATAATCACGGCCACTTTGGCCTCGTTGCGCGGGAAGACCTGGCCCAAGCCTGCAATCTCGGCTTGCACGCGAACCTGGTGGGGTTTCAACCCTTTCACATCATGGCAACGGAGGAGGCGGAACACTGGTTCGACATGGAACGCACGCACCGCATCCTCGGTTGGTATCCCGAGTACACTTTTCCGATTCGCTAAGGGCGGCGGAGGCTGCCGGGCTGCCACGGATTGCCCCGCGTGACGCGGCTCACGCTGGCGCTCTGGCTGCGGGGGAACGGGCAGCGCAGTCGGCTACCAGCAGGCACATGGAGAGTTCTGCGCTACCTCTTTGTCCTGCTCGGCCAACCCGGCCTTGCAGGTACCGGCGGGATGGTTGGGGTGGATTGCAGCTTCTAGCCATAATCAACCAGGACGCCCGGAGGTGGGCGTCCTGGCGTTTGTCTCTCTGCTAAAGAGCGACCCATACGGTGCGGGCAGTTCTCTAGGCTGGGAAGAAATCCTCCCCGTGATCCTGGGGGGTATAGCCCAGCACCTGGCGCGCATGTTCGATGTCCACCCAGCGCCAGCGGTTATCGGACACCCCGTAAAAGATGTCGAAACGCAGGCTATCGGGCGCGTTGACGCAACGCTCTATGAGTTGCACAATGTCACGCTGGCTGCACCAGATAGCTTGCCCCTCGGGAGTCGGGGGGCGGTCCTCCCCAACCACCCAGCCTATGCGCAGGCAGATACAGGACAGCCCGTGGCGATAAGCGTATGTCTGGGCCAGGGACTCGCCAAAGACCTTGCTGCTGGCATAGATGTCCCGTGGGCAGGGGGGCAGTTCCTTGGTGACTATCGGCACAGGGGTCGGTACGTCTGCAAATCGGCACTCGGTGATGGCCTTGTAGGGTTCGATGTCGCGATAGCCAAAGGATACCATGATCGAGCTGGCATAAACGATGCGCTGGACACCGGCCAGCCGACAGGCCT
>JAAYED010000005.1 GCA_012728955.1 Chloroflexota bacterium | reverse complement strand
GTTTCGGCTCCCCCGCCGGCGCCGTCGCCCCGGGGGAGTGGATGTCGCTCTACGGCTATCGTTGGGGGTGTTGCCCTCACAGTAGTGCTGCTCGTGGGGCTGATCGTGGCGCTGGCCGTGTACGTGGGCCTGCAGGATCGCAAGCGTTCCAGCAGCACACGGGCCGACGAGTTCTATCAGCAAGGCGAAGCATACATGGAGCAGGGCCAATACGAGCTGGCCATCGTAGCCTATGATGAGGCCCTGGCCTTGAATCCGGATCATCAGCGGGCATCTGCCCGCCGCGCCGAGGCAGTGGAGCTTCAACAGGCGGCGCCAACCAGCACGTCGGAACTGCGCGACGAGATTGTGGAAAGCCTGTGGCGTGACTTGGAGCAGGCGGTCGCTGGCTCGGATTGGGAACAGGTGGACAACCTGGGTCAGCAGATCATTGCCCATGACCCCAATTATCGTGCAGAGGAAGTACGGCAACAGCTGTATAGTGCCAATCTGGCTCTGGGAGAACAGGCCTTTGAGGAGGATCGGCTGGAACAGGCCACCACCTGTCTGCAGCGAGCCCTGCAGTACAACCCGGGGGGCTCCCAGGCCACCCTCCTGCAGGAACAGGTGTATCTCTACAGCGAAGCGCTGCGCTATACCGGTAACGACTGGTCCAAGGTGATCCAACGCCTGAGCACCCTGTATCGGGAAGCCCCCAACCTGAAAGATGTTGCCGTTCGTCTTCGCGCGGCGCACCTGGCCCATGCCCAAGAGTTGGAAGCGGAGGGCGAGTGGTGTGCTGCCGAGGAGCAGTACGCCGCGGCCATCGCCATGTGGGAGACGGCCGATGTTCAAGCGTTACTGGCGGCCGCTGCGGACAAGTGTGCCTCCCAGGCGGAGCCGACTCCCACCGGTGAGGCAGGTGAGCAGGTGCCCGCGGGCACCTGGGTGGGCCGTGAGCTGGCGCCTGAGGTGGTGGTGGGCGACAAGATGTTCATCCGCGGTCGTGTGCTCGATGCCCGCGGAGCACCGGTAGTGGGCGCCCAGGTACGCGTACAGGCTTGGGATTTCAGCGTCATTGCCATCACCGATGGCACGGGACAGTTTTCCTTTGACGGTCTGGCCAATCCCGTTGTGTATACCTTGACGCTGGTTGACCTGCCGTCTCAGCCCCTGGAGGTGGAGACCTCCTGGGGCAGGCTCAGCTGGGTGGTATTTGAACAGGTGCCATAGGGCACAGGGGGTTCCTGCATGTCGAGTCTCGAAGAGATCATCCAGAACATCCGTGAGGAATGGACCGAGCAGAACAATGTGCGTGACCTCACGCTGCAGCGTTCCCGCATGATGATTCGTTCCTGCGCCAACTCGATTCGGGCCACTCATCGGCACGAATTTCCCGAGGCCCAGGCGCTCCTGGAGCAGGCCCAGGAGGAGGCTCGCCTGATGGTGGCGGATGCCGCGCCCTTTGGAGACATTCTGGGCTCGGGGTACCTTATCGATGCGCTCAAGGAGATGGCCGAGGCGGCGCTGACCCTGGCTCTGGTCACCGGTGGTGATCTGCCCACTCCCGAGAGCCTGGGAGTGCCCAGTGCGCCTTATCTGAACGGCATGGGTGAGGCAGCCGGGGAGTTGCGGCGCTTTGCTCTGGATGCTATTCGACGGGATGACTTGGAGAGTGCCGAGCGCATGCTGAGCGCCATGGATGACATTTACAGCCATCTCGTGACCATGGACTTTCCGGACACGCTCACCCGAGGTCTCCGCCGCACCACGGACATGGTACGAGGGGTGACGGAGCGCACCCGTGGCGACCTCACTACCGCCGTGCGCGAGAACATGTTGCAGAGGGCACTGATCGAATTTGAGCAGCGCCTGCAGGGCTAGCAGCCCGAGCGCATCCGGGCTCCCTCGCAACTGGGGTCCCGCCAAGGGCAAGCCGTGGAAGGTGGTACGTGGTTTGCAACTGATGGACGGACCGGCCCATTGAGCTATAATGAGCGATGGAACTGCAACGGAGGTGGCCATCGTGTTTCTAGCGCCGCGGGGCACAGTCGACATCTTGCCCGAAGATCAGCCCTACTGGATCCATGTCTATGATGTGATTCGTGATGTGGTGCGCCTCTTTGGCTACAGCCGATTGGACGTCCCGATCTTTGAAGAGACCGGCTTGTACGTGCGTGGCGTAGGCGAGGGCACCGACATCGTCGACAAGGAGATGTACTCTTTTGTCGACAAGGGCGGGCGCGAGATCACCTTGAGGCCCGAGTTCACCGCCGGTCTGGTGCGAGCCTACATCCAACATGGGATGCATACCCTGCCGCAGCCTGTCAAGCTGTATACCACAGGCCCCATCTTTCGCTACGAGCGGGTCCAGGCCGGCCGGTACCGGCAACATACCCAGTTTGACGTAGAGGTCCTTGGCTCCAGCGACCCCGCCGTGGACCTCGAGGTCATGTCGGTTGCCTGGCATCTCTTCAGCCAGCTGGGTTTTGGTGGTTTGGCTTTTCAGCTCAACAGCACCGGTTGCCCCCGTTGTCGCCCTGCGTACATCGAGGCCCTGGTACACTACTATGAGGGGCACCAGGGTGAGGTATGCGAGGACTGTCGCCGCAGGCTGGTGCGCAATCCTCTGCGGCTGCTGGACTGCAAGGTCGACAGCTGTCAGCCGATCATCAACAATGCGCCGCACATCATGGACTATTTGTGCTCCGAGTGCGCTGAGCACCTCGCCACGCTGCGCGGCTATCTCGATGGCCTGGGCAGGGCCTATACCATCAATCATCGCCTGGTGCGCGGGCTGGATTACTATACCAAGACCGTCTTTGAAGTGTGGGCGCAGGGCATTGGCGCGCAGAACGCCGTCTGTGGTGGCGGGCGCTACGACGGACTGGCGCAGGAGCTGGGCGGTCAGCCTACGCCGGGCATTGGGTTTGGTTCCGGCATCGAGCGCATCGTCATGCTGATGAAGGAGCAGGGCATTCAGGTCCCGGGCATCCCGGCGCCACAGGTGGTGCTGGTTTACCATGGTGAGGCCTGCAAGGCGCGGGCTCTGCAGTTGCTGACCGAGCTCCGGGAGCAACACGTGGCGGCCACGATTGGCTTTGATGACCGCAGCCTGCGGGCGCAGTTGCGTAATGCCAATCGCACCGGAGCGCCCTATGCGTTGGTGCTGGGCGAGCAAGAGCTCGCTGCGGGCGAGATCGTATTGCAGGGCATGCTGGCCGATGGCACTCGCGAGGCACTACCGCTGGGGGGTGCCGCGCGAGTGGTGGCTGCACGACTGGGGGCAGGTGCCACATGCGTCAAGTAGGGTTACTATACCGCGATGGCTCTGCGGAAGCCGCCACACTGGCCGAGCGCCTGAGGGAGCTCCTCTCAAAGGCAGGGTTGCAGGTGTGGTCCGGTGGTGTGGATGACGAGAGCGCGCTCACCGACCAGGCCCCGGGTCTGGATCTGCTGATCACGCTGGGCGGGGATGGGACCATCGTGCGTGCCATCCGGCTGGTGGCAGAGCACAACGTGCCCATCCTGGGCGTTAACCTGGGCAGGCTGGGATTCCTAGCCGAGGTTGAGCCCGATCGTATCGAGGGCATGGTGCCCGCCATCGTCGCAGGAGAGTATCACGTCGAGGGGCGCATGCTGCTGCATGTCGAAATAGAGCGCAATGGCCAGGCGATCCTCCAAACCGATGCGGTGAACGAGGTGGTGATGGCTCGCGGCCTGGTATCACGTACGGTCAACATCGAGGTCTCGGTGGATGGCCACCATGTGTTTACACCCAGCTGTGATGGCATCATCGTAGCCACCCCTACCGGCAGCACGGCATACTGCCTCGCCGCCGGAGGGCCCATTATTTCGCCCGATCTGCCCTGTATCACGATGGTGCCCATCGCGGCCCATCTCGGGATCGCCCATTCGCTGGTGATTCCCGCTCGGCGGACCATGTCTCTGACCCTGCTCAAGGGCGACTGCGCCGTGGTGACTGTGGATGGACAGGTGGATGTGACGCTTCAGGCGGGAGACCGGCTGACCAGCAGGATGAGCGAAAACGTGGCGCGTTTCGTCCGCTTCTCAGAGACCGGCTACTTTTATGAGACGGTACTGCGGCGTTTGGGCTGGGCGGACAGAACCTGAAGGAGGCCGCAGGCTCCCGCCACGCTGCGCAGGGGCGACTGTTGGCGTGACCGATCATTGACACATGGCTGCCCTCGCGATAACCTCGCTGGGGCAGTTTTTCATCGGGCCTGCGGGAG
The DNA here is from genome assembly GCA_012728955.1 of Chloroflexota bacterium. GTDB lineage: Bacteria > Chloroflexota > Anaerolineae > UBA1429 > UBA1429 > JAAYED01. The sequence continues at coordinate 9,486 of JAAYED010000005.1, read as the reverse complement.
GCACACATGCTCCTGGAACTGGCGATCTCTAATCTCGCTATCATCGAACAGGCGCGTATCGCTTTCAGCAGTGGGCTCACTGTGCTCACGGGAGAGACGGGCGCCGGCAAGTCCATCATTGTGGATGCAGTCAGCCTTTTGCTGGGCAGCCGTGCCTCTGCAGAGGTGGTGCGCACCGGCGCTGATGCAGCTACCGTGGAGGGGATCTTTGGCATCGAGCCCGCCACCGAGGCGGCGCTCTCCGGGCTGATACAAGAGATCGGTGTGGAGCCTGAAGATGGCATGCTCATCCTGCGACGGGAAGTGTTTCGCTCCCGCAGGAGCGTCTGCCGGGTCAACGGCCGGGCCGTTCCTCTCGCAACCATGGAGTCGATCGGCCACCACCTGATCGATATCCATGGGCAGGGCGAGCACCTCGCTCTGCTGCGCCCGCGCACTCACATTGACTATCTGGATCGTTATGGTGGCCTCATCGAGACGAGGCAAGCCCTTGCCGAGGTGGTGGGGCGGTACCGGGAGGCGAGTCGAGAGGTGGCCGGCCTGGTGAGCGATCGACGTGAAATGGCACGGCGTGTCGATCTGTTGACCTACCAGATCGACGAGATCAAGCGGGCCTCCCTGACTCCCGGTGAGGACGAGGAGCTGGCGAGGCAGCGCGAGCTGTTGGTGACGGCGGAGCAGCGCGCTCAGCTGGCCGCCAGCGTCTACGAGCAGCTGGTGGGGGGCGATGACGTACGCCGCGCTGCACTGGATTTGGTGGGCCGGGCCTCGGAGCAGCTGGACGCCCTGGCCCGCATCGATCCGACGCTCCAAGCCGACAGAGAAGCTCTGGATGCGGCGTACTATCAGCTGGAAGAAGTGGGGCGCACGGTGCGGGCCTATCGGGATGACGTCGACTTTGATCCCGCCGCTCTGGCTGAAGTTGAGGATCGCCAGAACCTGATCCGCAATCTGCAGCGCAAATATGGCGATACGCTGGAGGAGGTGCTGGCTTTTGGGGAACGGGCAGAGCAGGAGCTGAACGGCATCACCCACAGCGAGGAACGGCTTGAGGAACTGGCTGTCCTGCAGCAGCGCCTGCTGGAGCAGATTCGGGATTGTGCCCAGGCACTGTCGGAGAAAAGGCAACAGGTCGCGCGCAACCTGAGCCAGGAGGTCGAGCGTGAACTGGACGAGCTCAACATGGCCCAGGCACGCTTTATCGTCTCCTTGCAGCGAGAGCCGGCTCCCGCCGATGCCCAGTGGGAAGGGGTGCCGTGCCAGGACGGGCGCTGGCGCTTTGACGCCACCGGAATCGATCGCGTCGAGTTCCTGATCGCGCCAAACCCTGGTGAAGAACCCCAGCCGCTGGTGCGGATCGCTTCGGGAGGCGAGACTTCCCGTCTGATGCTGGCACTCAAGTCGGTGCTCTCGGTGGCAGATGCCGTACCAACACTCATCTTTGACGAGATTGACGCGGGGATCGGCGGACGCACGGGAGAAGTGGTGGGCAACAAACTCTGGAGGCTGTCACGTGAGCACCAGGTGTTTTGCGTCACGCACCTGGCACAGCTGGCACGCTATGCCGACCTGCATATACAGGTCGCCAAAGAGGTGCTCGACGAGCGCACCTTCTCAGTTGCCCGACCGCTCAGCCACGAGGAACGGGTTACCGAGCTGGCGATCATGTTGGGCGGCGCTGCAACGGAATCTCACCGTCGCAGCGCCCAGGAGTTGCTGGATACGGCGGGCGCTCAGCGCTCTGACGGTTCCAGCTCGCGGTAGGCCAGCGTCCAGGCGACCGAGTGAAAGGTCGCGAACACTCCATTGCCAACCAGCAACACGATGGCGGCTCCGATGGCCAGCGGGATGGTGATCACCAGAGCAAGGGCCGCCCGCCCGTCGGTGGCGCCCAGGGCAAAAACGGTGGCGAGCGCCGGTATCACCAGCACCATGGCCACCGGCGCGATGACCATGCCCAGAAGGCCCTCGAGCAATCCCAGCAGGAGCCACATCAAGATGCTGGGCTTCCAGTTCGTGCGTGCCAGGCGGAACCCCCCGGTGATGGCATCCAGTACGCCGCGCCGCTGCAGCACACTTTCCCGCCAGGAGAACTCGGCGCCGATGCTCAGCGCGGCGCCGGTGGCGACAAGGGCCGCGATCAACACCAACAGCCATCCACCGCCCGCAAGCACCGCCCACAGGATCCCCAGGACGTGCCATGCATCGCCGGCACGGATCATGGCGATGGCGGGGAGTGCCAGCACTGCCGCAACGGGGAGGGCCACCAGCAGTATCGCCAGCACGGCGACGAACCCCGCCAGGCCGATCAGCAGGGAGATCCCCAGCATTCGCCAGAAACTCTCCCACCCCCGACGCACTCCATCGGTAAAGGTTACCCGCTCGCCCTGTTCAGCGGCGTCCGCCAGGCCGATCAGTGCGCCCAGACTGGTGAGGCGCACCAGCGTGCCCAGCACCGCAAGAATGAGGCCCACGCCTACCAGCGCCATGGCGCCCACCAGCGCCAGGTCTCCGTGGCCCGATCCGAGGATCGGTAGATCCGAGGCCCAGGAGCCATAGTCTGAGTTACCGAAGGAATAAACGGTGCCGTTGCTGCTGCTCCCTGCATTGCTGCCGGTGAGCACCAGCAGAACTCCAAATACCCACAGAGCCTTGTTCCGCCAGGTGAGGCGCGCTGCTTTGGATAGAATCTCGCCGTATTTCATGGCACCTTCCTCTTGTGACATCTCACTATCACTACGCAATTCTATCATAATCGGTGCGCACCTGGCCCTCAACAGTGCCCGGAGCGACCCGGCTCTTGGCAGGCGTCCGGTAAGGGCATAGAATGCCAGTCGAGGCAAGGGCGCTTAAGCCACGCGGAAGGAGAACGGATGAACAAGTACCGAATTGCGGTCATTCCCGGGGATGGCATCGGTGTGGACACCATCAACGAGGCGCTGGCCACCCTCGCGACGGTTTGTGAGGTGCATGGCGGGCTGTCTCTGGAATTCGAGCAATTCCCCTGGGGATGTACCTATTATCTGCAGCATGGCAGGATGATGCCCGAGGACGGCCTCTCTACCCTGGCTGGTTTCGACAGCATCCTGTTTGGTGCTGTTGGCTACCCCTCAGTGCCCGACCATGTGTCGTTGTGGGGGCTGTTGCTGCCGCTGCGACAGCACTTTGACCAGTACATCAACCTCCGTCCGGTCAAGCTGCTGGAAGGCATCCCCGGACCTCTGCGCGATAAAGGGCCTGCCGAGATCAATATGGTCTGCATCCGGGAGAACACCGAGGGGGAGTATGCCGGCGTGGGCGGCAGGGTCCACCGGGGGATGGACAGCGAGGTAGCTGTGCAGACCGCTGTGTTCACCCGTTCAGGGGTGGAGCGGGTGCTGCGCTATGGATTTGAGCTGGCCATGCGCCGACCGCGTCGGGAGCTGGTCAGCGTCACCAAATCCAATGCGTTGCAGTACTCGATGGTGTTCTGGGATGAGGTGCTGGCCGATCTTAAAAAAGAATACCCCGAGGTGACCTGTCGCCAGTATCACGTGGATGCGCTGGCAGCGCGGATGATCACGGCGCCCGAGAGTTTGGATGTGGTTGCAGGTTCTAACCTGTTTGGCGATATCCTCACCGACCTCGGTGGTGCCCTGCAGGGGAGCCTGGGCATTCCGCCGAGCGGGAACATCAATCCCGAGCACCGTTATCCCTCACTCTTTGAACCGGTTCACGGGTCTGCTCCGGATATTGCGGGCAAGGGCATCGCCAACCCCATCGCAGCCATTTGGGCGGCCTCGATGATGCTCGAGCATCTGGGGGAGGCTGATTCTGCCGATCTGATTATGCGGGCTATTAACGCCGTCACGGCTGCCGGCCGTGTGTTGACGCCCGACCTTGGGGGCAGGGCGACCACCATCGAGGTGGGCGAAGCCATTCGCCAGCAGCTGCGGGTGCTGGGCAACTAGTGATGCAAGACGAGGGGCAGGTCGCCATGGCGTCCGAGGTGGAGCAGCGTCCGCTACAACGGCGGCGTCATGATGTGCTGCTGCCGCTGAAACGTCTCACCCGGCGCCTCTCGCAGGGCTTCAGGCGGCCCCTCTCGGATGACGAGCACAACGAGCGCGTCATCTACTATGAGATGTTCTTTCAGGCCATCGCGGGGGCAGGGGCCTTTTCCTTCATGTCCGTGTACCTCGTGCGCCTCGGAGCGCCCAACTTTTTGGTTGGCTTGTTGTCGTCTCTGCCGGCGTTGATGATCATCCTGACGGTGCTGCCCGCCGGGGCCTTTGTGCGGCGGCAAAAGGACCTGGTCAAGCTGTCCAACATCTCGCGGTTGATCTATCGCGTTGTGGTAGCCAGCTTTGGCTTTTTGGTGTATCTGCCCGCCGGGGTGGCGCCCTATGTGCTGGTGGTGGCCGAGAGCCTGATCGCTGTACCCAGTGCAACGCTCGACGTTGCTCACTCGACCATTGTCGGCTGGGCCACCTCGCCCCGCCGTCGCCCGGCGATGCTCTCGACGCGTATGGCTGTCCATGGCACCACCGCTGCGGTGGTTGGCCTGCTGGCCGGGCAGTGGCTCGACAGGGTGGCCTTTCCGCTCAACTATCAGGTTCTCTTCTTGAGTGCCCTGGCGGCAGGAATCGGCAGCGCCGTTGCTTTGAGCAGGATACGGTTGCCGGAACGTGTGCCACAGGTCAGCGCAGAGCGCGCCCAGGCCGGACTCAAGGATATGCTGGCGCTGGTCAATGGGACGCCACTGTTCAAGAGGTTTGCGGCGGGTGCTTTTCTGTATCGCATGGGATTGCACCTGCCCATGGCCCTCTTTGCGATATATCGTGTTCGTTCCCTGGGCGCTTCCGATGCCTGGATAGGCGTGCTGTTCACGGTGGAGCGGGTGGTGGGCGTGGGCTTGTACATGCTGCTCAGCCGGGTCCTCACCCGGCCCCAGATCCGCAACCGATTGTGGCTATCCTGCCTGGGGACCGCCCTGTACCCCATCACCATGGCCCTCGCCACCGACCCCGTGCACCTGTTGATCCCCTCGCTCATGTCCGGCATCTTTTCGCCGGGTATGGACGTGTACCTGAGCAACACCCTCTATCAAGTGTCCACGGAGGAGGACCGGCCGACCTTTTTGGCGACCAACACCTTTCTCGCCAACCTCTGCGCCTTTATCGCCCCGCTGTTGGGCACTCTTCTGGCAGACACATTGGGCATCCGTATCGCCCTGGTGCTGGGGGGGCTGGTGAGGGCGTTGGGGAGCCTGGCCTTTTGGAAGCTGGGCGTGGGACGTGAGGAGCAGCCGGCCGCCTGAGGCTCCACGTCCGTCAGCGCAGAAAAAAAGAGCGCCAGGCCTATCAGGCCTGGCGCTCGGCATTCGGAATGACTAGCTCAGCCAATCGCTGATACGTTGCGCGACCTGCGCCCCGGTCCACCCCAGTTTTTCGGCAATAACCCCCGCGGGCGCCGAGACGCCATAGGTGTCCTGCGTGATAAAGAGGGCGTCCGGTCCGACGATCCGATCCCATCCTGCGCGCACAGCCGCCTCGATCACAACCTTGCGCGCGCCGGCGGGCACCAGTGCCTGGCGGCAGGCGCAGTCCTGCTGCAGATACAGCTCCTGCGAAGGCATGGAGACCACGCGCACAGCGCGCCCCTGCGCCTCCAACACCTGTGCCGCGGCCACCGCCAGTTGCAGCTCAGAGCCCGTGCCAATGATCACCACCTCGGGCTCGCGCCCTGCCGTGGAGCTGATTTCGTACGCGCCGCGGCCAAAGGCCTCAAAGCAGAACCCGTTCTGGCGGGCGATGGCCGGCACGCCCTGGCGCGTGAGGATCAGCGCCGTAGGGCCATCCTGATGGCGCAGGGCCCAGGCCCAGGCTGCCGCCACCTCCGGCCCATCTGCCGGGCGAATCACCGTCATGCCCGGGATGAGGCGCAGCGACGCCATCTGCTCGATCGGCTCATGGGTGGGGCCATCCTCGCCGACAAAGATGCTGTCGTGCGTAAAGACATAGATGACCTGGATGCCCATGATGTTGGCCATACGGATCGTGGGCCGCATATAGTCCGCGAACACGAGAAAGGTCGCCCCAAAGGGAATGAATCCACCATAGAGCGCGATCCCGTTCAGTATCCCGCCCATGCCGTGCTCGCGCACGCCAAAGTGAAAGTTCTTGCCGCCAAAGGCGCCAGGAGCGATATCACCGCCAGCCTTCATATAGGTGGATGTAGAAGGGGCCAGGTCCGCAGATCCGCCCACCAGCATGGGGACGATCTTTTCCAGCGTTTGAAGAATATCTCCACTGAGGCGGCGTGTGGCGTTGGACTTGGCCGGGAGTGCGGCCAGCAACTGCTGCTCCAGGTCGGCGGGAAGCTCACGCGCCATGCCGCGATCGTACTCGGCCGCCAGTTCGGGGTTGGCCTTGCGCCAGGAGGCGTACTGCTCCCGCCACGCGGCATGCTCCGCCTGCAGCTCCTGGACGCGGCTGGCACACAGCGTCGCCACCTCATCCGGAATCAGGAAGGAGGGACTCTCGGGCCAGCCCAGTGCACGCTTGGTGGCGGCCAGTTCTTCCGCGCCCAGGGGCGCACCGTGGGAGTCGGCCGTATCCTGCTTGCCGGGGCTGCCGTAGGCGATGTGCGTCTTGGCCACGATCAGGCTGGGCCGGTTCTTCTCTGCCCTTGCCAGCTGGATCGCTGCGGCCGCCTGTTCGGGATCGTGTCCGTCAATGGTGAGTACGTGCCATCCATAGGCCTCAAAGCGCCTGGCTGGGTCCTCGGTAAAGGCAAGCTCGGTCGAGCCCTCGATGCTGATCTCGTTGTCATCATACAGATAGATGATGTTCCCCAGCCCCAGATGGCCGGCCAGCGAGGCAGCCTCGGAGGAGATTCCCTCCATGAGATCACCGTCACTGACGATGCCGTATATGGTGGTATCAAAAATACGGTGCTCGGGAGTGTTAAAGCGCGCCTCGGTCATGCGCGCGGCGATGGCCATGCCCACGCCGTTGGCAAAGCCCTGCCCGAGGGGACCGGTGCTGGTCTCGACGCCAGCGGTAAGCCCATACTCGGGATGCCCCGGTGTCTTGCTGCCATACTGCCGGAAGGCCTTGAGCTCGTCCATCGGGAGGTCATAGCCAAAGAGATGGAGCAGGCTGTACAGCAGCATCGAGCCGTGTCCCGCCGAGAGGATGAATCGGTCGCGGTTGGGCCAGGCGGGGTCCGCTGGATCAAAGCGCAGAAAATGCATCCACAGGGTGAGCGCATAATCTGCGGCACCCATCGGCATGCCCGGGTGCCCGGAGTTGGCCTTTTCCACGCCATCGGCCGACAGCATGCGCACGGTATTGGTTGCCAGCTCGAACAACTTGCGGTCTATGCCACGCATGTCACTTGCTCCTCTGCATGTATCGGGCGGCTCGATAGAGGGCACACCCCAGTGTGTGCCCTCGGGGCGTATCATTCCACTGATGCGCACACGACGCGGGCATCAAAGGTGGGCACAATGGTGTGGCCAGGGGGCACCACGAGAAAGCTGTCAGAATCCCAGCGGCCTTCTATCAGATCACGGACGAGAAGCAGTCTGCCTTCGAGCTGCTCAAAGGTCCACGATCGGCGCTCGGCCTGCGCCCGTACAACGGGCCGATAGTCTGGCATGGGCATGTCCGCATTCTCGATGTAGGCCGCCCGGCTGTAGTGCTTTTGCCAGGCGCCCATCACCTCCATGAGATACTCGGCATTGTCCTTGCCATATTTGGCCACATACTCGTCATAGGTGGCCTGCATGGAGCCGTCATCCATGGCCGCTCCCAGCGCCACCGTGCGCGTGCTGTCGCTATTGCCCCGTTCGATATAGTCAGCCACGTACCAGTAGGTGCCCGGTGTCTGCCGGAACTCTTGGCCGTAGCGCTCTGCAGAACCGAGAAACAGGGTGATGCAGTCGTGCGCACGGGCCAGCACCAGTTGTGTGTCGCGCGCCCGCAGCCCCGCGGTAGAGTTGCTGCACAGGCCATATCCCAGCAGAACCGCGTCATAGCGGCCTGCTGGGACGGCGTCAATGCGCTCTTGAAGGCAGCTCCTCAGCCTGTCCGACTCGTCGTGCAAGCCTTTGTCGATCAGCTCGATATCCACTACGTGGGGCGACAGGGCCGCGACATAGTAGGCCTGGCGAGCCAGCACCTCGCAGGCAATCAGTTTGAGTCGCATGGTGGCGTGGTTGGCGGCCATGCCAGATCAGGCGGCAGCATAGGCGGCCGAGGCCGCCGCAAGTCCTTCGTCAACGCGCTCGTTCTTGAGCAGATCGCCCAGCGCCGCCAGCAGCAGCATCACATTGGCGCGCTGAGAGGCATAGCCCATCAACCCGACGCGCCACGCCTTGCCTGCAAACTTGCCCATGCCGCTGCCGATCTCGATGCCGTACTGATTGATCAGATTGCGGCGTACCGTCGCATCATCCACCCCCTCGGGGATCAGGATGGTGGTGAGCGACGGCAGGCGCAGCGCGGGATCCTTTACTGCCAGCTCGAGGCCCATCGCTTCGGCACCCGCCACGAGTGCCTTCTGGTTCTGGCGGTGCCTTGCAAAGCGCGCCTCCAGCCCTTCCTCGGAAATCATCACCAACGCCTCGCGCAGCGCATACAGCATGTTTACCATGCCCGTCTGGTGATAGCCACGTTCCGGCCCCCAGTAGCGCCAGATCTGGCCGGCATCCAGATAAAAGCTCGGCACCACCGTCTTGCGGGAACGGTATACCTCTACCGCAGCAGGGGAAAAGCTGATCGGCGCCAGGCTGGGCGGGGCGCCGAGGCACTTTTGTGTGCCACTGTAGAGCACGTCAACTCCCATGGCGTCCATGTTCACCGGCATGCCGCCCAGGGAGGTGACACAATCCACCAGGAAGAGCGCTCCTGCCTCGTGGGCAAGCTTGCCGATCTCGGCCAGCGGCTGCAGCACGCCGGTAGAGGTCTCGGCATTGACGATGCACACCACTTTTGGACGCAGCGTTTTGAGCGCCTCTTTGACCTGCTCGGGCTGAACCATGGTGCCCCATTCGGCGTCGACCCGGCTGACCACACCGCCCATGCGGGTAGCGAGGTCGACCATGCGCTCGCCAAAGGCCCCCGCCACGCACACCAGCACCTGGTCGCCCGGCTCAACAACGTTTACCAGGGCTGCTTCCATGCCGGCCATGCCGGTGCCCGGAACGCACATGGTCCAATCATTCTTGGTGCCCATCACCATGCGCAAGAGCGTCTGGACGTCGTCCATCATCCGCAGGTACTCGGCATCGAGATAGCCCAGCAGGGGTGTGGCGCAGGCGCGCAAGACGCGAGGGGCAATCTGGCTGGGCCCGGGGCCAAGCAACAGTCGGGGAGAAGGGCTGAGCGGTGAAAAAGTCTGGTCCATGAGGACACTCCTTTGGGCGCCAGTGCGCCAGAGATTGCCAGTGATATCGCTCGCTAAGCAGCGAGCCCGAAAAGCATAGGTTAAAAGCAGTGC
>JAAYED010000090.1 GCA_012728955.1 Chloroflexota bacterium | reverse complement strand
GCGTGGGCTTGCCGCTGGCAGGTTGCGCGGGCGGTGCCGGTCGGTGGCGCCGCTGACCGGCACCGCGCCGGCCACAGAGGACGGAACAGCGCCAGCGGCGCGATGGGGCGACAAGATGCCCCCGCGGTGCCGCAGAGGCCTGAGGGGCGCGGGATCAGCTCTCGCCGTCAGGCGCGGCGTTTGGCCTTTGATTCGCGGCGGCCCAACGGCATGGCGTCGCAGAGCGCCGGGAGGGGGCGTCCTGCTTGTCAGTGGGCGAGCTGCCCGGCTGCGGGCCGCGGCAGATGGGACCGCCCTTGTGCCCCGCGCCCCTTCTCGCTTACGCCCATCCTGGGCGCCGCGCCGCGTCCATCGGCGCCCTTGAAGCCTCTGATCCCTCGGCCGCCTGCGCGCTCCTGTCGTGCTCTCGGCCGTATTGGCCCGCGGCGCTCAGGCGCCGTCCCGCTCCCGCAGGAACTGCAGCACCACCGCGTGGCTGGGGATGCCGGTGCGCCCGCCGGGCTTGGTGGCCTTGAGCGCCGCCACCGCCGCGGCATAGCGCACGCATTGCTCCACGCTGGCACCCCGCGCCAGCTGCAGCGCATAGGCGCCGTGGTACACATCGCCGCAACCGGTGGTATCCACCACCTCCACGGGATAGATCGGCTGGTGGCGCACCGGCTGGCCCGCGGTACGATACCAGGAGCCGCACCCGCCGGCGGTGACGATCGCCGCCACGCGATCCTCGCGCCAGAGCGCCTCGCAGGCCCGCTCCGGATCGCTGTGTCCCGTCACCTGCGCGGCCAGCGCCTGCCCCACGATCAGGTGATCAGTATGCTCCATCATCTCTTCCACGCCGGCATCGGTAAGGCGCTCCACATCGGCCACCACCGGCATGCCCAGCGCCCGGGCGCGGGCGGCCACCTGCCGGCCCGAGGCGGCGATCCGTCCATCCAAAAAGAGCACCCGCGCACTCTGCAGCAGCGCATCGGAGATGGCCTCCGAGGGGCGGATGGTGAGATGGCTGGCTTCGTACAGGATGGTGCGGGTGCCCGCCGAGCTGTCGATGATCACCACGGCGCGCACCGGTCCGGCGCCCTCCTGCCTGAGCACATGCTCGCAATCGACGCCTTCCTGCTGCAGACCCTCCATCGCCTCGCGGGAGAGGCTGTCGCTGCCCAGCACGCCGGCGTATCCTGCCCTGCCGCCCAGCCTGGCCACGGCCACCAGCGCCGTGGCGGTGAGCCCGCCTCCCTGGCGCACCACATGTTGGATGGGCATCTTGGTATCGGGCACGGGAAAGTGCTCCAGGTAGAGCAGGTCATCCAGGGCGATGGCCCCATAGCCCAGCACATCGTACCGGGCGCCGGCGGATTGTGTGTTCACAGCGGAAACCTCCAAGGGAGCATCGGTCAGGGGGCGGGCGACTGCGTTTGGGACTCGTGGGCGCAGGCCTCGCAGGGGGCGAGGCGGGCAGCCACCTGCGGATGGGTATCGAGAAAGGCCTGCAGTCGGGCGCGGTAGGCCTCATCCACAATCAGCTGGCCGCAGCTGCCGCAGCGGGGCAGCAGCGCGATCAGCGCGTCCACTCGGGCGGTCATCCGCTCCATCTCTTCCGCCAGCTGGTGAGACTGGCGCTCCACAGCCACCGGGCTGGTGACATCCTCCAGCATCAGCACCGTGCCGCTGGGCTCGTCGTAACGGTTGCGCACCGGCGTGAGCGTGGCCCGATAGTGGCGCGCCACCGAGCCGCGGCCCACGGTGATGGGCTGGGCCTGCGCCGCAGGATCCATCTGCTGGCGGACCATGGGCGAGAGGGCGGGGGCCAGCATGTTCATGCGGCGACCGGTGAGATCGGCGGTGCGGGCGCTGACCATGCCGCTGCGGGCCAGGATGTCGCGGGCGGCGGCGTTGAGCGCCACGATGCGATCGGCCTCGTCGATCACCAGCCAGCCCTCGCGCATGGCGGCTACGGCGGCTTCGCGGCCGGCGCTGGCCAGGTCAAAGAGCGCGGTGCGGCGCAGGGCGATCACCGGAGCCAGGCTGGCCAGGGCCAGCGCCACCGGCGTGGGGTCGAGCATGGGCAGGCTGGCCCGATCGGTGTACACATACACCAGGCTGGCCAGCACCGGCAGCAGCGCCACCAGGGCGATCAGCCGGCTTTGCCGGGCGTCACGGGGGCGCTGACGGGTGGCCCGGCGCAGCAGCAGCAGCGAGCCGGCGATGGTGAGCCCCTGCAAAAAGAGCGACATGGCCCAGAACAGCAGGCCATAGCGCTGCTGCAGCCAGGTGCTGCCGCCGGCGGTGAACAGTGCCGCCTCGCGGCGCAGGGGGCCGCCCAGGGGCCAGGCCAGGCCCAGCAGCACCGCCAGAGCGGGCAGGGCCAGCAGGGAGAGGAACTCGGCGGGGCTCAGCCTGCGCCGCAGATCGGTGACCTGCAGCACATGCTGGAACCAGAAGGCGGCCGCCAGACCCGCCACGCCATAGGCGAGGGTATCCCAAAAGAGACGGGTGGGCAGCTGCCGTGCCCCCAGCTGGATCAGGCCGAGCAGGGACCAGAGGGTACCCGCGGCCAGCAGCGCCAGCAGGGTGCGGGCACCCGGCGCGCGGCGGCAGGGCCAGGTGGCTCGCAGCGAGCCCAGGGTCAGCGCCATGGCCGCCAAGAGCAGCCACATGGGCGCGCTCCAGTTCCAGTTCATGGCAATGCCTCCGGTTGGGCGCCCTGGGCGGCGCCGTAAGCGGCGATGGCGCGGGTTTGGGCGTGCATGTTCTCCGCCGGCGTGCCCTGAGGAATCTCGCAGCCGGCGTTGCTGATGCCCCGGGGCCCCATGGCCTCGAGGCAGTGCAGGGTGGCGCCGTACACGTCCTCCGGGGTGCCCTGCAGCATCACCGCCACGGGATCCTGGTTGCCCGAGAGCGCCAGCCAGCGCGCCGGCGAGGGGATGCCCTCGGCGTTATAGTGGTTGTACAGCGCGCCCGCCTCTTCGATATCCACCATCCAATCCAGATCGATGATCTCGGCGCCGCTGGTCGCCATCTGCCGCAGGATGCGGGTGGTATCGCCGCAGATGTGCAGCCGCGGGATGGCCCCGGCCTCGCGCACGGCGCTGAATATGCGCTGCTGCCAGGGCAGCACCAGTCGCTCGTACACCCGGGGCGACACCTGCGAGGCGACCGATTCGCCCATGCCGATGATGTCGGCGCCGGCGGCGATCTGCGCCCGGGCAAAGGCGATGGCCTGCTCACCGGTGATCTCCAGCAGATCGCGCACCCACTCGGGGCGATCGTACAGGTCCATCAGCAGGTTGCTCACGCCCCGCAGGTCGGCGGCCTCTGCCATGGCGCCCTCGATCCAGCCCATTACGGGAACCGTGCCGCCCACGCGCTCGCGGAACCAGGCCACGGCGTTGACGCGGTCGGACATGCGGGCCCCGTGAGAGGGCTCGAGGACCCGCAGCTTGCGGATGTTGTCAGGATCGGCCAGCAGCGGCTCGATGCCCAGGGGCAGGTCATCCTCCGGAAAGGTGATCTGCATGCCGAAATCGGCGGCCTCGCGATAGGGATCGGAGATGGCCTGCACGATATCCAGATCAAAGGCCTCCAGCGCGGCCATGTTGGCATCGCACAGCACGCGATAGTCCTGATAATAGCGCGAAAGGGGCGCCCCGATGAGATGAGCGGCGTGCTGCATCAGAATGTCAAAGTTGGGTGGCCGATCGACGGGCTTGCCGGCGAGGCGGGCCAGGGTTCTTTCGAGGGAATTCATCAGAGCACTCCTTGCTGCGCGGGGCGCGCGTTGAGCCAGGTCAGCAACAGCTGGGGCCAGCCCGCCAGCGCTGGCAGATCGTTGGCCAGGCCCACCCCATGATGGCCGTGGGCGAACAGATGCATCTCCAGAGGCACGCCGTGGGCCACGCAGGCGGCGGCATAGCGCAGGCTGTGCTCCACCGGCACCACGTCGTCATCGGCGGTGTGCATGATAAAGGTGGGGGGCGTTTCCGCATCCACCCACAGGTCGGCACTCAATGCGCGGCGCAGCTCCTCGGCGGGATCGGGGCCCAGCAGGTTGGCCAGCGAGCCCTTGTGGGCCTGCTCCAGCATCGAGATTACGGGATAGGCCAGGATGCTGCGGTTGGGCCGTGCCGAAACGCGCCCCGCGAGATCGTCATCGGGGCAGAGCAGCAGGTCGGGCCGGGTGGCCAGCAGGGCGGCGGCGTGTCCGCCGGCGGAGAATCCCATCAGGCCGATGCGCTGCGGATCGATGCCCAGGCCCAGGGCTCGGCTGCGGGTGAGCCGGATGGCGCGGGCCACGTCGACAAAGGGGGCGGGGTGCCGCGCGGGGGCGATGCGATAGTAGCACACCAGGGCGGCGATGCCATGCCGCGCCAGCATCCAGGCCACCGGCGCGCCCTCGTGGGCGGCCAGGGCGCCATAGCCGCCGCCGGGGCAGATCACCACCGCCGGCCACAGGCTGGAGGACGCCTCGCCGCCGCTGGCGGGCACCGGTTGATAAAAGGCAAGCCGCGGCCTCCAGTCCAGGGGCAGCGGAGCGGCGTCATCGGGACGCAGGCGATTCTGCGGCGAGTCTTCTGGCCACAGGTAGAGCACACGCGGACGCAAGGATTCGGGCATCGGCGACCAGTACCTCGCTGCAAGAGTGTGGGCTCGCGCGCACGGCGAACCTGCGCCAAGTGTACCCCTCGGAGGCGGGGCCTGTCAAAGGCTGAGGCGGGCGGTTTTGGGTTGTTGTGTCGGGCCGGTGCACCGGTGCGGGGCCAGCCGCCGTGGCTGATGAGGGAGGCGTGGCGATGCTGCGGGAAGCGGGCGGCGGGGCAGCGTGGCGGTGTGGCTTATACTGGGCGAGGGGCACCGCAAACCAGTGGCACTCAAGGACCCGGCCGGGAGGCGCAAAAGTGGCGCTCGCAGCGGGTCGTGGAGCGCCACTTGGCCGAGGCGCCGGCTGCAGTTGGCCGAACGGTGCCGGGGCCGTTGCCTCGGCAGCCGTGGCTGATGAGGGAGTCGTGGCGATGCGGCGGGAAGCGGGCGGCGGGGCAGCGTGGCGGTGTGGCTTGTGGCAGGCGAGGGGCACCGCAAACCAGTGGCACTCAAGGACCCGGCCGGGAGGCGCAAAAGTGGCGCTCGCAGCGGGTCGTGGAGCGCCACTTGGCCGAGGCGCCGGCTGCAGTTGGCCGAATGGTGCCGGCGCCTCTTCCTCGGCCGCCGTGGCTGGTCAGGGAGGCGTGGCGATGCGGCGGGAAGCGGGCGGCGGGCAGCGTGGCGGTGTGGCTAATGGTGGGCGAGGGGCACCGCTAACCAGTGGCACTCAAGGACCCGAGCGGGAGGCGCAAGTGGGGCGCTCGCAGCGCGCCGTGGAGTGCCACTTGGCCGGGGCGGTGGCTGCAGTTGGCCGAACGGTGCCGGCGCCTTTGCCTCGGCGGCGGTGGCTGATGAGGGGTCGTGGCGATGCGGCCGGAAGCGGGCGGCGGGCAGCGTGGCGGTGTGGCTCTTACCGGGCGAGGGGCACCGCAAGCCAGTGGCGGGCGCGGCAACGGAACAGCCGCCGGCGAAGGGTGGCTCACGGCGCCGTGACGGGGAGGCAGTGCTCCACCGGGGTCCGGATGCGTCGTCGTCGCGGCTGCGTCGCCGCGGCAGGGGCGGTGAACGACGGGAGCGCGGCAGGGCACTCGGCGTGCCTCTCCGCGCCAGCGGAGCAGCGGGCAGGTCAGCCTTCCTGCGGGTCCTGTACCGCCGTCGGTTCGTGTCCCCGGGACCCCACCGCCGCCGGTACCCGAGCGCAGCGGTCGCTCATCCGGTGGCGCCCGCCGATCAGTGGCGCTGGTCCGGCTCGTCGTCGTCGCGGCTGCGCCGCCGCGGCAGGGGCAGGTGCGGCAGCTCGATGTGGGGCAGGTCTACCCGGGGCAGCTCAAAGCGTGGCAGCTCCCGGCCCAGAATCGTAAAGCGTCGTTCGCGGTCCTCCGAGTCGATGGAGCGCACCGCGGCAATGCCGATGCCCCCCGGACCGGAGTGGGTGGCCAGGGCCATGCCCACCTCCACAACGGGGATGGCCTCCAGCGGGTGGCCGGTGATCTCGGCCAGCCGCTGCGCCAGCGCGTGGGCCTCGTCCTCGGCGGCGGCGTGCATCACCCCCAGGGCATCGGCGGGCAGGATCTCTTCCGCCAGCGTGAGCAGCCGCTCGAGGCAGCGCCGCCGGGTGCGCGGCTTGTCCTTGAGCACCAGGTAGCCGTCCTCCACGGTGCTGATCGGGCGCAGTTGCAGGATGGAGGCCACCACGCCCGCCATGCGGCTGGCGCGGCCACCGCGCACCACATAATCCAGCGTATCCAGCCCGATAAAAAAGCGGATGCGCGAGACCATGTCCTGCAGGGTATCCACGATCTGCTCCAGCGTGGCCTGGGCCCGGGCGGCGCGCACCGCGGCCAGCGCCAGAAAGCCCTCACCCAGGGAGAGCGAGCGCGAATCCACCACCGCCACCTGACCGGGGAACTCGCGGGCGGCGGAGCGGGCCGTGTCACAGGCGCCCGAGTGCCGGCCGGTGATGGTGATGCACAGGGCCTGGTCGCCTGCGGAGACGATCTCCTGAAAGGCGCTGGCATAGAGGCCATAGGCCGGTGTCGCCGTGGTGGGCCACTGCTGCAGAGCGCGGGCCAAAAAGGTCTGCATGGGCATGGTCTTGTCGACCATGGATTCCTGGCCAAAGTGAAACACAAAGGGGATGGTGCGCACGTTCCAGTCGTGCAGCTCGCGCTCCAGCTCGGGGGGCAGGTCACAGGCCGAATCAGTCACGATCCGTACAACCATAACGGCGCTCTCCGAAGTGTGGAATAGGGATGGCTGCCGGCAGCGCCGCCAGTGTAACTGAGAAGCTCCCGTCTGCCAAGGGAAAGGAGGGCCCGCCGCCCCCAGGGGGGTGGGGACGGCGGGTTGGAGGGAAGATGTCTATGGAATGTTCCGGGCCGCTCAGCGCTGCCCGGTCGGTTGCCCAGCGACCGGCTGTGCGGCTGCCGGCGCCGCAGCGACCGGTGGCGCCGTGCAGGGCGTGCTGTAGGGCGTCTCCAGCCCGTGGCGGGTCAGCAGGGGCTCATCCTGCAGCAGCTGGCCCGTGGGCCCGTCGGCCACCAGGCGCCCGCCGTCCAGCAGGATGGTGCGGGAGCAGAGCTCCCAGGCCAGACGCATGTCATGGGTGGCGACCAGCAGCGTCTGGGGCAACTGAGCCAGCAGGGCGATCAGCGACCGCCGCGAGCGGGGATCCATCCCCGCGGTGGGCTCATCCAGCGCCAGGATCTCCACCGGCATGGAGAGCACGGTGGCCATGGCCACCCGCTTGCGCTCGCCCAGGCTGAGGTGGTGCGGCATGCGCTCCTCAAAGCCCGCCAGGCCCACCTGCGCCAGGGCGCGCTCCACCAGGGGCGAGACCTCGCTGGCCTTGATACCCATGTTGAGCGGTCCATAGGCCACGTCATCGTACACTGTGGTGGAAAAGAGCTGATCGTCGGGGTTCTGAAAGACGAGGCCCACGCGGGCGCGGATGGTGGCCAGCGTATCGCGCGACACGGGGATGCCGCCCACGCTCACGGCGCCATTGGCGGAGCGGCGCGCCCCTGCGACGCCCAGCACCCCGTTGAGATGCAGCAGCAGGGTCGACTTGCCGGCGCCGTTGGGCCCCACCAGGGCCACCCGCTCGCCGGGCCAGACGGTAAAGGACACCGCATCCAGGGCCAGCCGACCGTCGGGATAACGATAGGAAAGCGAGGCCAGTTGGAGCGCCGGCGTGCCAGGTTGCATCAGCACACCGCCACCGCCAGTACCGCCAGCAGGGCCGTGCCGCTCACCAGCGCGGCCACCGTATCGCGGGGCTGCCAGCCCATCGCGACGGGCCGACGCAGGGGCGAACCGTGCCCCCGGGCCAGCATGGCGGCGTGTACCCGTTCGGCCCGGGCCAGGCTGCGCACCAGCAGCGAGCCGATCATCCCGCCCAGCACCCGAATGCGCGCCCCCAGCGGCAGCCCCTGGCCGGCGGTGCGGGAGGCGCGGGCGGCCATCAGGCGGCCGGCCTCATCGGCCAGCACGAACAGGTAGCGGATGGTGAGCGAGATGGTGTCAGCCAGGATGGCGGGTACCCCCAGCCGGCCCAGCGCGTGTGCCAGCTGTGCCAGGGGGGTGGTAACTACCAGCAGCGTGGCCGCGGTAAGCGAGAGTGTGGCCCGCACCAGCACCACGGCCAGGGCGCGCAGCCCCGCCTCGGTAATGGCCAGGTGGACGGGCCCCAGCGTGGCGCTCCACAGGGGCGTGCCCTGCCTCGCCGCAAAGGGCACCGACGCCGCGGCCAGCAGCACAAAAGGATAGGCCAGCGCCAGGCGCAGGGCCACCATGCGCAGCGGCAGGCGCGAGAGCCACACCAGCGCCAGCAGCAGCATGGCCAGGGCACCCAGTGCCCGCCAGCTGGTGGCGGGCACAAAGGAGGCCAGCATCGCCAGGGCGAGGGTTGCCACCACCTTGAGGCGAGGGTCCAGCCGATGCAGCGGACCCTCACCCGGCAGGTACGGCTCGTGCAGGGGGGTCAGCACGTCAGGCCGCAGGGCGCGCGTGCGTCAGCCGCGCCAGCAGATACACCACGCCAGCCACCAGCAGCACGCCGATCATCCCCGCCAGGATGGTGGAGATGGCCTCGTTACTGATGCCGGGCAGCAAATAATCAGGGATGATCTCGTAGAACGGATCTAGGGCGCGTCCGATAAAGCCCTGGTCTTCAGCGACGCGCTCCAGACCATCGGGGTGGGACGATGCCAGAGGCGACAGGATCGTCACCGCCAGGGCCACGACCAGACCGATCAACCAAACGCGACGAGGTATTTGCTTCATCAGGAGCGCTCCTGTTCAACAGATATCTGCAAGGGGGCAGCGATGCCATGCACCAGATCGGGGCGAGCGGCCCGTACAAAAGCCAGCACGGCCACGGTGATCAGGCCTTCCACCACGCCGATCACGGCGTGCACGCCCTCCATGGCGGGGATCACCAGGCCCCAGGGGGAGGCGCCGGAGAGGCCGAGCTCGATGCTGGCGAACAGGGCGGCCACCATCACCGAGAACCAGGCAGAGACAAAGGCGGCCACGCTCTGGGCATGGGCGCGGCCCTGCATCAGGCGCAGCACCGCCCGTTGCACGCCCCAGGCCACCAGGACGCCCACTACGGCGAGGTTGAGGATGTTGGGCCCCAGGGCGATCAGGCCTCCATCCTGAAAGATCAGTGCCTGCACCGCCAGCACGGCCGCGATCGCCACCATGCCCCCCCAGGGGCCCAGCAGCAGTGTGGCCAGCGCTGCTCCCAGCAGGTGGCCGGAGGTGCCGCCCGCCACCGTGACGTTCATCATCTGGGCGGCAAAGATAAAGGCCGCCGTGATGCCCATCAGGGGCGCCTCACCCTCCTCCATCTCGTGGCGCAGGCGGTGGGTAGCGTATCCCAGGCCGCCCGCAGAGGCCACCCAGGCCACGCCGGTGGTCGCGGTGTTGAGGAATCCGTCAGGAATGTGCATGACCGTCGCTCCTTTCCGAATGGGGATGCCCGCGTGTCTCGGAAACAGGCTCCCTGGCCCCGTCTCCCTCTCTGTTGGCGGCCTGACAGGCGGCGCACAGGCCGGGGATGGTCACGTCCTCCAGACTGGCACGAAAGCCGTGGCGCTGGGCCAGCTGCTGCAGCAGGGCGTCCACGCTCTCCATGGGCGCCACCGAGAGCGCGCCGCAGCCCTGACATACCAGGTGCAGATGCGGCGAGCCGGCGCCTACCAGCTCATAGCGGATCGTTCCATCACCCAGATCCAGCGCCACCACCAGATCGAGGGCGCGCAACAGCTCGAGGGTGCGGTACACGGTGGAGATGTCCAGGGACACGGGGCGCTCCCCTTTGGGGGCGGCCAGGGCCAGCCGCAGGATCTCTTCTGCGGTGGCGAAATCGGTCACCTGGTGCAACACGTCGAGGATCCGGGAGCGCTGCGCGGTGAGGCGCATCTTGTGTTCGCGGAGCCTCTGTTGAAAGATCGTCTGGCAGGCCATGGGCTCACCTCGCTCTCTTGTTGCGAACAGTCGCAACAAGAGTATACACCGATCGCAAGGGACGTCAAGAGGGCAGGGGGAAATCTGAAAAGATGGAGGGAGAGCTGATGCCATGGCCTGTGCCGGGGAGCGCGGCGCTGCGTGGCTGCCCGCCAGCGCGATTGGAATGAGGGCACCGCCCGGAGCAGGGCGGGGCCGCCCACGGGGGCCTTTGCCGGTGGCGCGGCTCTGCGGGTGCCCCGTGGTGTCGCGACGGCGCTGGGGCGCTGCTGCCCCGCATGATCCCCTGCGTAGCCGAGCATGGGCGCCGGGCCGGGGTGGGCTGAACCGGGCCGCACGAGCCCGGCTGCCGCGCCTCCACGCTACGGGCGGGCGCCTGCTACGGTCCCTGAGACTGCTTGGGTACGCTGGTGGTGGCCGAGGGGGGGTGATGCCCCACGCGCCCGTGCGTGTTGCAGAGTCTGGTACGGGTGCCGGTTCTCACCGCTGCGGGCGGGCACCCGCGACGGCGCCAGTGACTGCTGGGGTTGGCGGCGGGCTGGCCGAGTGGGCGTGGTGCCACGCGCCAGCGCGTGTTGCAGAGGCCGGTACGGCTGCCGGGGCTCCTCCCTGCGGGCGGGGCCCTGCGACAGAGCAGGAGACTGCCGGGGTTGGCAGCGGGTGGCCTAGCGGGGGTGGTGCCCCACGCGTGCGCGCGTGTTGAAGAGGTCGGCACGGGTGCCGGGGCTCCCCGCTGCGGGCGGGGCACGCGACGGCGCCGAAGTGTGCCGGGGTTGGCGGCGGGCGGCCGAGTGGGGGTGGTGCCCCACGCCCCCGCGGGTGTCACAGAGTCTGGCCTGGGTGCCGACGCTCCCGGCTGCGGGCGGGGCCCGCGACGGCCCCTGAGACTGCTGGGGTTGGCGGGGGGTGACTGAGAGCCGGTGGTGCCCCGCAGCGGTCGCTCGCCCACCGGCACTTTCGGTGCAGCCGCGGCGCAGCGGCTGGCGGCGCGCACTGGCAACCGAGGCGCGCCACGGCGCCGCCAGCGGAGGGCATCGCCGATACCGGGACGGGCACACCGGTTCCAGAGGCGCAGGGCACCCCGCGACGGCGCGCGTCGCGCTGGCGGGGCCCGCCGAGGCACTGGGCGCAGGCGGCGCCCACCACTGAGCGGATCCGTGGGCGCTCTGGTGCTCGAATCACCCGTCTTTCGCGACCGAGAGTGTCGCCCCTGTAAGGGCCTGCCCGATTATCCCGGCAGCGCCGCGGCGGCCCTTGACGCCCGCCCGCGCTCCGCTACCATAGGCCCACCTGTCGCAAGGAGGCGAGATGCAAACCACCCTGCTCTGTGTGATCGATGGCCTGCGGGCCGATGCCCTGGCGGCCACCGAGACGCCCACCATCGCCGGCCTGATGGCCCGGGGCCGCTCTACCCTCTGCGCCCGCACGGTGATGCCCTCGGTGACGCTGCCCTGCCACATGTCCCTCTTTCACAGCGTCGAGCCTGGCCGGCACGGCATCGTCACCAACCTGTGGACGCCCCAGGTGCGGCCGGTGCCCGGTCTGTTCGACGTGGCCCACGCCGCCGGCCTGCGCACCGGCGCCTACTATAACTGGGAGGAGCTGCGCGACCTGTGGCGCCCCGGCGCGCTGGAGGTGGGCATCTTTTGGCGCGACTGTCGCTCCCTGGCGGGGGACCAGCGCATCGCCGCCGAGGCGGCCCGCAGTATCGGGAGGGATCAGATCGACCTCGCTTTCCTGTACCTGGGCTATCCCGACGAGTGTGCCCATCGGCACGGATGGATGTCCGAAGCCTATCTGGAGGCGGTGCGCAACGCCGATGCGGCGCTGGGCGTGGTGCTGGCGGCCCTACCGCCGGAGGTCCGCGTGGTGCTGACCGCGGATCATGGCGGACACGAGCGCTCCCACGGCAGCGATGCCCCCGAGGACATGACCATCCCCCTGGTTATCGCGCCTGCGGCCGACGGCGCCGGTGGCGATCTGGGGTGCGGGGTGACCATTCTGGATGTGGCGCCCACCATCGCCGGGATGATGGGCTTTCCGCCCGCATCCGATTGGGAGGGCCGGGCCCTGCTGTAGCGCCCTTTCCGAAAACACGTGCCGCCCTGCGGAGGAGCCCTCCTTCGCAGGGCGGCCGGCATTCTCAGCGGCTAGAGCGTCCCGCGCACCGCGGTTGCTGCGGCCACCATGTGCCGCAGGCTGGGCTCGGTCTCGGCGGGGCCCCGCGTTTTGAGGCCGCAATCGGGGTTGATCCAGGCCCGTTCCGCCGGGATGGCCTGCAGGATGGCCCGGATGGCCCCCTCGATCTCTTCGTGCGAGGGGATGCGCGGGGAGTGGATGTCGTACACGCCGGGGCCCACCGCCGTCTCAAAGCCCGTCTCGCGGATGGCCCGCAGGATCTCCAGCGAGGATCGGCTGGCCTCGAAAGAGATCACGTCGGCATCCATGGCATCGATCTCGGGCAGGATGTCCTCAAACTCGCTGTAACACATATGGGTGTGGATCTGCGTCTCGGGGCGCACCCCCGAGTGGGTCAGTCGAAAGGTGGGGATGGCCCAATCCAGATACTGGCTGTGCCAGTCCGACTGGCGCAGGGGCAGTTTCTCCCGCAGGGCGGCCTCGTCAATCTGGATGATGCGCAGCCCCGCCGCTTCGAGATCCAGCACCTCGTCGCGGATGGCCAGGGCGATCTGGGTGGCCTGCTCGGCCGGCGTCAGGTCCTCCCGGGGGAAGGACCAGTTCACGATGGTGATCGGGCCGGTGAGCATGGCCTTCATGGGCCTGGACGTGAGGCCCTGGGCATAGCGGGACCACTCCACGGTGATGGGCCGCCGCCGGCTGACGTCGCCAAAGATGATGGGCGGCTTGACGCAGCGCGTGCCATAGGACTGGACCCAGCCCTGCTGCGTAAAGACAAAGCCGGCCAGGTTCTCGCCAAAGTACTCGACCATATCGTTGCGCTCGAACTCGCCGTGCACCAGCACGTCCAGGCCCACCTCCTCCTGCAGGGCCACGCAGTCGGCGATGAACTGGCGCAGGCGCGCCTCATAGTCCTGCTGCGAGATTTCGCCCCGACGAAAGCGGTTGCGGTTCTGGCGCACCTGGGGGGTCTGCGGAAAAGAGCCGATGGTGGTGGTGGGCAGGAGCGGCAGCTGCAGGGCGGCCTGTTGCAGGGGGGCGCGCCGGGCGCGCCGCGGTGCCCGATCATAGTCGGCGGGCTGCAGCGCCGCCACCCGCCGGCGCACAGCCTCATCCACGCTGCCCCGCAGCTCCTGGTGCAGGGCCCGGTTGGCCGCCAGAGCGGCGGCGCTGCCCTCGGAGGTGTCGCCGGCGGCGAGGGCGGCCAGCTCCACCAGCTCTCCCAGTTTCTCCTCGGCAAAGGCGCAGGCCCGCCGCACCGGCTCGGCCAGGCGCCTCTCGCTCTGCAGGGTGTGGGGCACATGCAGCAGGGAGCAGGAGGTGGAGAGCACCAGCCGCTCGGGATCCAGCGGCAGCGACCGCAGGGTGGCCAGGGTCTGGGCATAGTTATTGCGCCAGATGTTCTTGCCGTTGACCAGGCCGGCAAAGAGGGTCTTGTCGGCGGGGATGCCGTAGCGCGCCACCAGCGCCGCCGTCTGGCGCCCCTCGACGAAATCGAGGCCCACGCCCTCCAGCGGCAGCGCCATCACCGCCGGGTAACAGTCGCGGATGTCGCCAAAGTAGGTCTGCAGCAGCACGCGGCAGGTGCGCGGGCCCTCCAGCAGCGCGCCATAGAGCTGCTCCAGCAGGGCGATATCCTCAGGGGAGAGATCGGTCACCAGCACCGGCTCGTCTATCTGCACCCAGTCGGCGCCCAGGCTGCCCAGCCGCTGCAGGATCTGCCGATAGCTGGCGGCCAGTACGGGCGCGCAGTCGGCCGGCGTGCGCCCCTGCAGGTTGGAGAGCTTGAGCAGGGTGAGCGGCCCGGGCAGCACCGGCTTGGTGAGGATGCCCTGGGCCAGCGCCTCCCTGAACTGATCCCCCAGCTGGGTGCCCACCACCTGCAGCGGTTCCTCGGGCCCGATTTCGGGCACGATATAGTGATAGTTGGTGTTGAACCACTTTTTCATGGGCAGGGCCTTGACGTCGCCCGCGGGGCCCTGATAGCCCTTGGCCATGGCAAAGTAGGTGTCCAGCGGGCTGAGGCCCAGGGCGCGGTAGCGCTGGGGGACGATGCCCAAGAGGGCGGCCAGATCCAGCATGCCATCGTACAGGGAAAAATCGCCCGAAGGGATCAGGTCGATGCCGCTCTGGCGCTGGGTGTCCCAGCGGCGGGCCCGCAGCTGAGCGGCGTTGGCCAGGAGCGCCTCGGCATCCAGCTTGTCCTGAAAATAGCTTTCGACCCAGAACTTCAGCTCGCGCTGGGCGCCGATGCGCGGGTAGCCGATCACCGATGTCTGCATGGGGGCCTCCTGTGCTGCGCACGGGCGCTCTGCCCGGCGCCGAAAGGGGATCATCGAAAAAAAGAATGCCCCCGAGCGTGACGCCCGGGGGCACCGTACACGGTGTTCAGGCGCGACGGGCTTTGATGGTCTTCATCAGCCACTTGACCACCGCGATGAGCACCAGGGCGCCGATAAAGGTCTGCACGATGAGCACGCCGCCCAGCGAGGGACCCCAGGTGTTGCCCAGCAGGATCTGGCCCAGCCAGCCGCCGATCAGGCCGGCGATGATGTTGCCGATCCAGCCATAGGGCACCTCGGTCTTGCTGATCTTTTCGGCGATGGCGACGATGATAATGGTGACGATCAGTTGAATGAGCAATCCGAGAAAATCCATGTTACTGCCTTTCAGGAGATCGCCGGCAGGGTGCCAGCGTCAGAGCAGAGCCACCAGTCCGATAGCCAGCGCCAGCAGCGTCAGTACGGCGCCGGCGCCACCGCAGCCGATGCAGCCCTTGTTTTTGCGCACCTCGGCAGGAGAATAGTAGCGCTTTTCGCGCTCCTCGGGCTCCTGCTCGGGCGGCTCGGGGGGCTCGATCTGGATGCCGAGCTCCTGGGGCTCTTCCGCTTGCGGCTCGTTGGGGGCGGTTTCTTGTCTTGCTTCAGAATCCATAGGGCTCCTCCGCGTTAGAAAGCGTGATTCTCTGGCGCCCGCGGCGCCTTGGGCGACATTATGACAGATTTCGCGGCGCTCTGCAAGGGTGCGGGCGTGGCGGGCATGGCGGCGGGCAGGCGATCTCCCCTGCGGGCCCGCGTGCCGGAGGGAGTGTGGCGTAGGCGAGGGGCGCCGGCGTGCGGCACCGCTGCTGTGCCGGGTAACGTTGGCATGGCCCTGCGGGCACGGCGACGCCTGGCCTGTGCGCCCCGCGGCGGTGACAGACGAGCGGTGCCGCTGTGGACGCGGGCCTGCCGGTGTATGGCCACGCCCCAGCCGAGGCGGCTGCCATTGTGCGGGCGTGGCGGGCACGGCAGCGGGTGGGCCGTCTCTTTCCGCTTGACCTACCTCTGACCCGCCGACGGGGCGGGAAAACACAGGTCGCCCCGGCCCTTTTGGGGGCAGGGGCGACCGGGCTCACCCGTCGGGCGCTCAGGCGCCGGGGCGCTCCCCCTCCGCCAGCGGTGTGGGGGCGGTCTCTGTCTCCCTCGGCCTCGTCTCCAGCGCACCGGCGCTGCGGGCCTCGGCCTCGGCATCGGCCTGCACGGCCTCTTCCATCTGCTCCATCCCCAGCCCCATGCGGAACTGGCTCATGTACAGATTGTGGTAAAAGCCGTCTTCCATCGCCAGCAGGCTCTCGTGGGTGCCCCTCTCGATGATCTCGCCATGGTTCACCACCAGCACCTGATCCGCCGTGCGGATAGTGCTCAGGCGGTGGGCGATGACAAAGGCGGTGCGCCCCGCCAGCAGTTTGAGCAGCGCCCCCTGGATGTGCAGCTCGGTGCGCGTATCGATCGAGCTGGTGGCCTCGTCCAGAATCAGGATATGCGGGTCGGCCAGCACCACCCGGGCGATGGCCAGCAGCTGGCGCTGCCCCTGGCTCAGGTTGGCGCCGCCCTCCTGCAACTTGGTCTGATACCCATCGGGCAGCTGCTGGATAAAGGCATCGGCGTTGGACACCCGGGCCGCCGCCATGACCTCCTCATCGCTGGCGTTCAGGTCGCCATAGCGGATGTTTTCCAGGATGGTGTCGGCAAAGAGCACCGTGTCCTGCAGCACCAGCCCTAATGCCTGGCGCAGTGAGTCGCGCTGCACGTCGCGGATATCGAGGCCGTCCACGCGGATGGCG
>JAAYED010000089.1 GCA_012728955.1 Chloroflexota bacterium | reverse complement strand
TGGGCTCGGCAGGCGCAGCAACAGGCCCTTGGGAGACGGCCTTGGTCGCTTCCGCGATCTCATCGTCCTTTTTCGCGTCGGGGTCCTTGAGGCTGGTGCGGAAATCGCGCACACCCTTGCCCAGGGCGCCACCAAGGTTTGCGAGTTTGCCGGCACCAAACACGGCCACAACAATCACCAGAATCAGGATCAGTTCAGGGGTACCCAGATGTGGCATAGCATTTTCCTCCTTGGAATACGTGCCTGCTTGATTCTATCCGCGCGGATAGAGGCGTCAAATATTACTCTTCTGCATCGGCCTCTGGCTCATCGATGGTCACCTCATGATCCAGTGGCATCAACTCGATCCAAGTCTTGCCGGGCTTGAAGGGGATCACCTCGTCATTCTCGTCCCAGTACAAGATCACCTCGTCCTCGGCCAGGCGGCGCCATTGCCCCTCCACGCGCACCCCGTCGCGTATTACCACTGCTGGGCCCTCGCCATGCATGACGATATCCAGCGCACGCGCCCCGTTGGAATCCTCGATGATATCCGTGACGATGTGCTCGGTATAAAAGAGGACGATGTTGGCAGCGGTGATCTGTTCGTTGGTGAGAGCATCGACGTGGGGGCGGTTACTCACCTTGCGCAGATACAGTCCGGTCTCGGGATCATAGTTCCAGTCCACACTGGCCGATGGATACGGAATGTGGATATCCAAGGCGGATTCGCCTCGAGGGGGCTCTGGATCGAACACGTAACCCTCGATCAGATCCGTCCGCTCCAGGCCCTTGTCCTCCAGATAGGTACGCACCCGCTCGGTAGAGCTGTACATGCGCCCGCGATAATCGTATCCGGGGGCCACGCCGTAAGGCGCGGGATGAAACCACTGGTCCAGGTTGACGATGGTAGTCTGTGAGAGCCGCCAGCGGACGCCGTCGCTGGCCCCCGTGTGCACCATGGCGGCGCCATACTGGGGGGCGATCTCCAGAGTCGTGAGCCGTGCGCTGCGCAGCGGGCGCACCCGTTCCGCCTCGCTCTCCAGGAACAACGCCGTAAAGCGGGTGGTGACGTGCCCTTCCGTCATCTCCTCGATCACCACATCGGCAGCGCCCAGGCCCTCCTGAGGCCGAATGGCCGGATCGTTGCCCACACGAAAGGCGATCACCCGCCGATGAAGCAGGGCAGGGTCGGCCTCCAGCCCGGTGAGCGGGCTGATATTGTCAGCCCGTGTGGGCGTAGGGGTGATGGTAGGGGTTGGCGTTGAGGTGGGCGTCGGCGTAGCCGTGGCGGTGGGAGCGGGCGTTGTAGGCTCAGGCGTCGCTTCCACCGTGACGGTCAGGGCCACCGGTGTCTCCCCCACGGGCTCACCCCCCGTGCAAGCCGACATCAGCAGGACACCGGCAAGCAGGAGACTTGTCAGCAGACAGGCGGCCAGAGGCCGCTTGCACACACCTGTGGTCATGCTACTATTCATCCTTGGCAGTAGTCGGCCCGCTGGGCCGCAAGAGTGCTGCAGTCGATTATAGCATATGCCCGCTAAACCACAGTCACGGATATAAAGCATGCGCTTTGACGAGCAGGGCACCATGAATACCACACGCTACCTGGTGGTGCCGCGCACACTGTGCTTTATTTCCACCGAATCCCAATTGCTCCTGCTGAGGGGTGCTCCTGACAAGCGGTTGTGGGCCAACCTGCTCAACGGCCTGGGTGGCCACCTCGAGCCAGGGGAGGATCCCCTCTCCGGCGCACGGCGAGAGCTGTGCGAAGAAGCAGGGCTCTCTG
>JAAYED010000088.1 GCA_012728955.1 Chloroflexota bacterium | reverse complement strand
TGTTCATGCTGGACGAGATCGACAAGGTGGGCGCCGACTTTCGCGGGGATCCTTCCGCTGCCTTGCTCGAGGTGTTGGATCCGGAGCAGAACAACGCCTTTTCAGATCACTATCTCGAGGTTCCCTACGATCTTTCGCGGGTACTCTTTATCACCACGGCCAACATGCTCGACACGATACCCGAGCCGTTGCTCGATCGCATGGAGCTGATCGAATTCGCTGGTTACATGGAGGAGGAAAAACTCTCCATTGCCGAGCGCTTTATCATTCCGCGGCAGCTCGAACAGAACGGACTGACCGATCTCACCTTTTCGCGGCCCACGCTGCAATCTCTCATTCGCGAGTACACGCAGGAGGCCGGGGTGCGTAATCTGGAGCGCGAGATTGCGAACATCTGCCGCAAGGTGGCGCGCAGGGTTGCCGGGGGCAAGCCGGCGCCCAAGTCCATCGGGCGCCTGTCGCTGGTGCGGTATCTCGGAGCGCCGCGCTACTCTATGGGTGAGGTCGAACATCAGGATGAGGTTGGGGTTGCCACAGGGCTGGCCTGGACCGAGTCTGGCGGAGATACGCTGTCCATCGAGGTGACGGTCTTGCCGGGCAAGGGCAGCCTGCTGATGACGGGCCAGCTGGGCGAGATCATGCAAGAGTCGGCCCAGGCCGCTCTGAGCTATACCCGCTCACGGGCGGATGAGTTGGGGCTGGAGGAGTTGGATTTCGACAAGGTGGATATCCACATCCACGTGCCCGAAGGAGCGGTGCCTAAAGATGGCCCCTCCGCGGGGATCACCATTGCGACGGCCCTGATCTCGGCGCTCACCGGGCGCCCTGTGGTGCACAATGTCGCCATGACGGGGGAGATCACGCTGCGCGGCAGGGTGCTTCCCATTGGTGGCGTGCGGGAAAAGATGCTTGCCGCCCATCGCGCCGGCCTGACGACCATGCTCCTGCCCGGCAAGAACAAGCGCGACCTCTCAGAGATT
The DNA here is from genome assembly GCA_012728955.1 of Chloroflexota bacterium. Classification (GTDB taxonomy): domain Bacteria; phylum Chloroflexota; class Anaerolineae; order UBA1429; family UBA1429; genus JAAYED01. Next base: position 2,176 of record JAAYED010000088.1, on the reverse strand, counting down.
CCTCAGAAGATGCGTCGTGGGCTGAATGTGGTGTTTGTCGACTCGATGGATCAGGTCTTGCCCATCGCGCTCTCTCCTGAAGTGGATCCCAACGCCCGCACCGATATGCTTTATGAACAGTCCCACGAGGCGAGCGCCTGAAGTTAGGCAGCCCCCTGTTTGAGCAGGGGGCTGTTTTCTACTGTGGGAGACAAGCAGAAGCGGGTTCCCGTGGGGCGTTACTGGAATGCCGGGTTGGCGACAAGTCGAGTACCTCGTCGGTCGCGGGCTTGTTGGATCGAGCCGGTGTTCGGGTGGCCGGCTCGACGGCGTCGGCGGAACGGGCCCGCACAATTACCCACCTTCAGCAGTTCGGTACCCTGCCGGCAGCAGCACGATACCGCCCCTTCAAGCCCACCTTGTGCAGGCACCTCCGCCTGCGTCCGGTCAAACCCTCTGTGTCTTGGGGTGGCTACTATCAGGTGCGCTGAAAGTATCGCTCCAGATCCACCTGGCGCAGATGGATGAGCGTCGGCCGGCCGTGGGGACAGGTGTGCGGCAGCGCGGTGCGCTCCAGTTGCTGCACCAGATCGCGCTGCTCTGCGGGCGACAGCGTCTGCCCCGCCCGCACCGACGTGTGGCAGGCCAGGGTCTTGAGGGCCTGGTCTGACCAGGAGAACCCGGATCCTCCCTCACTGGCGGCGTCCAGCATCTCTGAGAGCGCCACGCTCAGCAGTTCTGGGGGGAGCCCCGCCGGGACGGCGGCCACCCGAAAGGCATTGTGGCCGAAAAGGGTGACCTCAAAGCCATAGGCCGCCAGGTCGGCGAGATGATCGGCCAGCAATGTCGCCTGCTGGGGGCTGAATTCGAGGACCACAGGAGTGAGCAGTTCTTGCGAGGGAACCTGCGCCGCTGCTCGCTGTTCTTGCAGGGCATCGTAACGGATGCGCTCGTGCGCCGCGTGCTGGTCGATGAGGTACATGCCGCCGGGCCCCTCGGCAATGATATATGTCTGAGCGATCTGCCCGACCACCCGCAGCATGGGTAAGCGCGCAGTGGGCTGGGCAGGCAGCTCGATGGCCAGGCCTCCCTCGGTGCGGACGGGGATGCCCTCCGCCGGGCGAAACATGTCCACCGCCAGGCGTGACTGTTCTGCCGATATCGGCCCTCTTTGGTCATCCATTTGTCTGAGCCAGCTGGCACTGGATCTGCCCGGTGCGCTGGCCACGCCCACCGGGCTGGTGGACATGATCGTGCTGCGCACGGCCCACTGCACCGTGGCGTACACCGCCCCCTGGTTGCGAAAGCGCACCTCTTGCTTGGTGGGGTGGATATTCACATCCACCTCCTCAGGCGGGAGGACGATGTTGAGGATCACAAGGGGGTAACGGCCATGGGGCAGCAGGCTTTGATAGGCCTGGTTCACGGCATAGGCCAGGGCAGTGTCCTGAATCCAACGGTGGTTGACGAAAAAAATAATGTCGCGCCGGTTGGAGCGTTGCAGCGCAGGCGCGCTCACCAGGCCCGACACCGCCACGCCATCCCGCTGAAAACTGTTCTCGGGCACCTCCAGCATCTGCTCGGCAACATCCAGTCCATACAGGGCCAGCACCACGTCTCGCAGGCTGCCGGTGCCCGTGGTTCGGCTCACCAGGCGGTCGTTGCTGCGCAGCTCCATCCGTCTCTCTGGAAAGGCCAGAGAATAACTGCTTACCAGCCGGGCAACGTTGCCGGCTTCGGTGCTATCCGTGCGCAGGAACTTTAAGCGTGCGGGAGTATTGAAAAAGAGATTCTCCACCGTGACGTCGGTGCCCCGCCCGCGCGCTGTGGCGGCTGCGTGCTGCAAAACACCGCCCTCGTAAACCAGGTTTGTGCCGACAGGTTCCTCTTCCACCCGTGTATTGAGCGTGAGCCGAGAGACCGAGGCGATGCTGGCCAAACCTTCGCCACGAAATCCCAGCGTGCGCACGCGATACAGGTCCTCGGCAGAGGTCAGTTTGCTGGTCGCATGTCGCGCAAAGGCCAGCTCCACCTGAGCGGCGGCGATGCCGCATCCGTTGTCGGTTACGCTCACCAGGCGTCGGCCACCCTGGGAGATCTCGACACGGATATCGGTGGCGTCGGCGTCGATGGCGTTCTCCACCAGCTCCTTGACCACAGAGGCCGGCCGTTCGATCACCTCGCCGGCGGCGATCTT
>JAAYED010000087.1 GCA_012728955.1 Chloroflexota bacterium | reverse complement strand
GCTGCGGCAAGTTACCGGCCTGGCTGCCGCGATGCCCCATTCTGTCGGGCCCGCTGGTGGAGATGATCTCGATCACACTGTCGGGCACCAGATACCGAATGGAGAGCCCATGCTGCAGGCGGCGTCGGATCTCCGTGGAGGAAATGTCCAACAAGAGCCCGTCGAGCAGGTCGATGACACCCCCCACGCCCGGGATGGCTGCCTCCAGTTGCTCCATGTCGGGGGCATATCCCGGGCGGCTGACCACGGCCAGCCGCGCGAGCTGAGCGATGGCATCGGGCTGACGCCACTTGGCCATGGTGACCATGGAATCGGCCCCCAGCACGAAATAGTAGCTGTGTTGATCCCCAAGCTGGTTACGCAGCAATCGCAGCGTATCTACCGTATAGGATGGGGCAGGTCGATCCAGATCGATGCGGGAGACGGTAAAGCCCGGGTTGCTGGCAATGGCGGCGCACACCATCCGGTAGCGTTGCTCCTCATCAAACAGGGTGCCATCCTCCAACTTAAGCGGCGAGATGCGCGCCGGCACAAAGATCACCTGATCCAGCTGGAGGCGACAGCGCGCCTCTTCCGCAATGAGCAGGTGCCCCAGATGCACCGGGTCAAAGGTGCCGCCGATGATGCCGATCCGACGGCTGCTCTGGTCCGCCACGTGAGTGTCGCTGCAACTCACTGCCATTCCAGTTCGATCTCTCCTATCCACACCGTGTCTCCCGTCTCTACGCCCAGCTCATCCATATACCGTGTGATTCCCCGGGCCGCCAGGATGCGCGCAAAGCGGTCCATACTCTCCAACTGGTTCCAGTCCGTCATGGCGGCCAGACGTTCGATCTCTTGCCCCGCCAGGCGGTAAGTATCGGGTGATAGCTGGGTGACGGTAAAAGAGCGGTCTTCGCGCTCTTCGAGCGGTCGAAAGACGTAGAGCTCCTCTTGCGGCTCGGGCGTGGGCAGACTGTCCAGCCGCTCGGCTGCCTGCCGCAGCAGGGGCAGGACTCCCTCACCGGTAACCGCCGAGATCAGATGCACACGCTCCAAGCCCAGCTCACTGGCGAGCCGCACGGCCCGTTCGGCCGTGCCGGGCAGGTCGGCCTTGTTCAGCGCCACGATCTGTGGCTTTTGCCGCAATTGCCCGCTGTATTGGGCCAATTCGTTATTGATGGTCGCATAGTCCCGCGCCGGATCCTCGCTGGCGCCATCCAGCAGGTGAATCAGCACCCGCGTCCGCTCCACATGTCGCAGAAACTCGAGCCCCAGCCCGGCGCCCGCATGAGCGCCCTCGATGAGCCCAGGTATATCCGCCATCACAAAGGTGCGCTGATCGACCTCGACTACGCCAAGGTACGGTTCCAGCGTGGTAAAAGGATAGTCGGCGATTTTCGGTTGCGCAGCACTCACCCGCGAGAGCAGGGTGGACTTGCCGGCATTGGGCTTGCCCAACAGCCCCACGTCGGCGATGAGTTTGAGCTCCAGATGCAGCCGCCGCGCCTGGCCCTGCTCGCCCATCTCGGCAAAACGTGGCGTCTGGTGGGTGGATGATTTGAACACCGCGTTGCCACGGCCGCCGCGCCCTCCGCGCGCTACCAGTACCTGTGCCCCCTCGTCGGCGAGATCGGCCAGCAATGCTCCGCTGGCCTCATCTGTGACGATGGTTCCCGGCGGAACATCGATATACAGATCGGCACCGGTGGCGCCTGTCATGCGGCGACCTTGCCCCGCCTTGCCATGCTCGGCGCGATAGTGGCGCTTGCGGCTCAGGGCGATGAGCGTATTCAGGTGCATGTTCACGCGCAGGTAGACGTTGCCGCCGCGCCCACCGTTGCCGCCATCGGGGCCACCGAAGGGCACATACTTTTCCCGGCGAAAGCTCATGGCGCCGCGCCCGCCGTTTCCAGCCTCAACCTCGATTGTTGCGCGATCGATCAACATGGGGGACCTCACACGATTCAAGCCCTGTGCATTGCCGGGCTGCCCAGGTTGCCGGTCAGCCTACAGAAACAGCAGCAAGGGGTGCAGCGGCAATACGAGGCCCGTATCGGCCGGGCCCTGGGTGAACAACGATCCGATCAGCCCGCACAGCATGCTGACCACAACCAGCAGGCTGATGATCCAGATGGCTATCTGCGTTTTGGTATAGGAACGGCGCTTCATCCTCTACTCCTGCATGGCTGCTGCCACTATTGTGCACAAAACGCCAGCCCCTGGCGTGCCAGTTCTGAATTCGGGTTGGCTTCGAGTGCGGCCTGAAACCATCCGATGGCTACCTCGCAGTTGCCGGTAAAAGCGTGGCAAAAGCCCAGCCCATAAGCATACTCTTCACGGATTCCATCCATCTCGATCACGTGCTCATATACCGGGATGGCCGCCTCATAGTTACGTGAGACGTACAGAGTAAAGGCCAGCTGGGCGTGGGCAGCGATATAGTTCGGGTCCAGTGCAATGGCTGCCTCGTACTCGGCGATGGCCGAGCGGTACGAGCCCTGGTTAAAGTAGGTCCAGCCCATCTGCGCCCGCAGAAACGGATCATAAGGGTCGAGCTTGGTTGCCTGATCGAGGCTCTTGGTAGCGTTCTCCACATCGCCCAGGGCGGTATAGTTTCTGCCCAGATCCAGATGGACAAAGGCGTGGTTGGGATTGGCAGCGATGGAGGCCTGATACTCTTGAACCGCCTCCCGGTACTGGCCCATCAGTTCATGGATGTAGCCCAGCGTGCGATGCGTCATCGGATCCGAAGGGGCCAGCTCTACCGCATGTTGTGCCGTTTGCAGCGCCTCGCTGGTACGTCCCTGGTCGCCATAGGCCTCGGCCAGGCAGGCATAGCCCAGGGCATAGTCCGGTTCAAGTTCTGTCGCGAGCAGGCAGGCGCCGATGGCTTCGGTGACTTTGCCCGTCCAATCCAGTGTGATGCCAAGAATCGCCTGGTTCTCGGCGGACTCGGCATTCAGTTCCACAGCACGCCTGGCGAGAGGCTCTGCCTCGGCGGGGCGGTGGCGCCGTACCAGCGTGTGCGCCCAGCCTGCATAGGCACCGGCCAGGCGCGGGTCCAGTTCGGTGGCACGACGGTACGCCGCGATAGCCTGTTCATATTGCCCATGATCAAACAGGCGCTGCCCCTGAGCGAGGTGCTCCTCAGCACTGATCTCGGTAGGGGTAGGGGTCGGCAGGGGGCCTCGGATCGCCTCTACGATGGTGGTTTGTCGGGTGTACAGTGCCCACGCAGCGCAAAAAGCGATCACCACAGAGAGCACCCACGGCCATACGAGGGGTTTTTTCCGTCGTCGCGTCGTCTCGAGATACATAAGAGGCCCCTCTGGTGCCTCAGGGGCGAATGTTCCCTTGGATTATAGCATTACGATCGACGAGACCAAACCTGGAGGGCACCGCACCCTTGCGCCAGCACCTCGCCTGTGTTACCCTCTCGCCGCCACTCTTGTAGGAGTACTGCCATGCAAGTCGATACCCCTGCCATTCGCACCCAGCTCGTATCCCTGCTGAGCGACCTCGTTCGGATCGACACCACCAATCCTCCCGGCAACGAGCTGGCCTGCGCACAGTACCTGGCACCGTTGCTGCAGACCGCCGGGGTAGAGACCCGCATCGTCGAGCCTCAACCCGGCCGCGGCAGCCTCATCGCGCGGCTGCGCAGCGGGAGCACTGCCAAGCCCCTGATGTTGATGGGCCATCTGGATGTGGTCGCTGCGGCGGCTGACAATTGGGATCGCCCACCCTTTGCGGGCCTGGTGGAGGGAGACTATCTCTGGGGTCGCGGGTCCACGGACAACAAACAAATGGTGGCCATCTCTGCCCTGATTCTGATGGCCCTCGCCCGATCGGGCATCCCGCTCAAGCGGGACGTGCTGCTGGCAGCCACTGCAGACGAGGAGCAGGGGGGGCGCTGGGGCATGGGCTGGCTGGCACGCAACGACCCCGAGATTCAGGGCGTCGAGTGTGCCATAAACGAGGGCGGGGGCGATGCCCTGCTGGTGGGCGACCGCCTGTTCTATACCTGTCAGACGGCGGAAAAGGGTGTCTGCCGCACGGTTTGGACGGCTCGCTCGGCCAGTGGACACGCTTCGCGGCCGCGGCCCGACATGTCGACCTTTCTGCTTGCACGGGCCGTCGGCCGGCTGGAAGACGGGCATCTGGGTGTGCGTGTGATCGAGACCATGCACAAGGCGCTGACCACCATCGCTGGTACATTTTCGGCAGGCCGTGCAGAGCGTGTGGCTCAGTTGCTGGATACCGGCGCCGTAGAGCAAGCCCTGATAGAGACGGGGTTCAGCCCGGAGCAGGCCAGCCAGAACCGTGTCCTCTTTTGCGACACCATCTCGCCAACGGTGTTCAGGGCGGGCGCCACCGAGCAACTGAATGTAATTCCCGATACGGCTCGGGCCTGGTTCGACGGTCGGCTGCTGCCCGGTGAAACCAGAAACGGCTTTATCAGCAGGCTGCAGCAATTGGTCGGGGATCTGGTGACCGTGGATCTGTTTGAGGACGACTATTCTCCGGGTCTCGAGTCACCCTCGGATGCACCCATCGTCGATGTGATGCGTCAAGTGATCGCCGACCAGTGCGCCGGCTCCTCCCTGGTGCCGTGGCAGTGCGGAGGCTCCACCGATGCCAAGCATCTCATCCCGCGTGGGGTGCCGGTGTACGGCTTTGTGCCCTCCATGCCCCTGCCGCCTGGGGAAGGAGGCTCCGGGGCACATGGCAACAACGAAAAGCTCTGGCTGGACAATCTGTACTTTGGGTACCGGGTTCTCTACGATGTGGTAACCCGTTTCTGCGGGGCATAGGCAAAACTGGCGTGGACGAGCGCTGCTCGCGCGTTCAAATTCGGAGGGTGGCATGCAGGTCACAGTACGTGAAGGCTTGATTCAGCAACAGGCAGCGGAACTGGTCGTGGTCAACCTGTTTGAAGGGGTCACAGTGCCTGGCGGCGCTACGGGGGCGGTGGATCGTGCCTTGGGCGGGGCCATATCCGAGCGCGCCTCTGCTGGCGATCCTCTGGGCAAGTTCTGTCAGATGTCCATGTTCTACCCCCGTGGAGCGATGCCTGCCGCACGGGTGCTCGTAGTGGGCCTGGGCAAGGCAGAGACGCTTACTCTGGATCGCCTGCGCCAGATCGCTGCCGCGGTGGCGCGCCATGTGCGTGCCCAGGGTGTAGTGCGCTATCTTTCCATCGTGCATGGGGCAGGCATCGCCGGGTTCGATCCTGGGCAGGCGACGCAGGCGCTGGTTGAAGGAACCCTGCTGGGGGCCTATCGCTTTGCGGGGTACGGTGCCCGTCCCGAGGAAGAGCCTGGAGAGTTGGTCGAGCTGACCTTGGTGACCAGCGATGCTTCGGCACTGGAGGCCATCCGCGAGGGGGCGGAGACCGGGCGCATCATCGCCCAGGCGACCAACTATGCCCGCGACCTTGTCAACCAACCGGCCAACTTTATGACGCCAACGGACCTGGCACACGCCGCCGAGTCCATGGCCAGGGAGCGCAACATTCTGTGCGAGGTCCTGGGGCCCGGCGATATGCAAGAGCTGGGCATGGGGGCGTTGCTGGGGGTTGCCCAGGGGTCGAACCAGGAGCCGCGCTTTATCGCCATGGAATACGACGGCAAGCCTGGCATCGCGCCGGTCATTGTGGTGGGCAAGGGCATAACCTTTGATTCCGGCGGGATCAGCATCAAGCCCAGCGATGGCATGGATCGCATGAAGGATGACATGGCCGGTGCTGCAGCAACGCTGGGCGTCATGCGGGCCGTTGCTGATCTGCACCTGCCCATCCGCGTGATAGGCCTTGTGGCGGCTACAGAGAACCTGCCCAGCGGCAAGGCGCTCAAGCCAGGGGATGTCGTCAAGGCCATGGGAGGTCTCACCATCGAGATCATCAGCACGGACGCAGAAGGGCGCCTGATACTGGCGGATGCCCTGGGCTATGCGGCGCGCTGCGAGCCGGCAGCGGTGGTAGATCTGGCCACCCTCACCGGAGGGTGCGTGGTGGCGCTGGGGACCGTTGCCGCTGGCCTGATGGGCTCTGATCAGGCTCTGGTGGATGCCCTGCGCGACGCTTCCCAGGATACCGGTGAGCTGGTGTGGCAACTGCCTCTGTTTGAGCGCTATGCCGAGCAGATCAAGAGCGACGTGGCTGACGTCAAGAACAGTGGTGGCCGCGCAGCCAGCGCCATCACCGCCGCCAAATTCCTGGAGCGCTTTTCCGAAGGGTACCCCTGGGCCCATCTCGACATTGCCGGCTTGGCCTGGACGAACGAAACCGAGGGCTATGTGCCCCGGGGCGCCACAGGCTATGGCGTGCGTTTGTTGGTAGAGTGGCTTCAGAAACGGGCTCTGGGCGCATAGCCCTGGCGGAGCAGGGGGAAAAGCAATTGGATCTCTCACGCCTTCGCGGGCCGATTTACGGGGCGCTGGTGGCGCTGGCAATACTGGCCGTCTATACCATGGTGCTTCGCAAACCGGCTGCGGAAGAGATAGAGATCATTGTCCCCACGGCAACCGGGATTGCCGAGGCCGCAGCGCCAACAGCCACTGCGGCGCCCATCCTGGTACATGTGGTAGGTGCCGTCGCCCAGCCGGGCGTGTATGCGCTGACCGGTGACGCCCGGGTCACCGATGCGGTACGGGCCGCCGGCGGACTGACGGAGGCGGCCGACGCCAGCATGATCAATCTGGCGGATCGGGTCAGCGATGGTCAGCAGGTACGTGTGCCGGCCCTCGGTGTCGAGCCTGGCCCTACTCTGACGCCTTATCCGGTGACCTCTGCCCAGCGCTCGGGCTCGACTGTACCGGTGGTGGCGGGCAACACGCTCATTAACATCAACACGGCAACGGCCGCCGAGCTGGAGACGCTGTCCGGTATCGGCCCTGTGCTGGCGGAACGCATTGTGGCACACCGCGCTGCCAATGGGCCTTTTGGTACGATCGAGGATATCATGGATGTCAGCGGCATAGGCGAGGGATACTTTGCCAGGATCCGCGATTCAATATCGGTAGAGTAGGAGTATGTCATGAAGGCAGAAGTCGTCTTGACCGTATCCGAGTCCAAGCGCCTGATCGCCAGGGGCGTGGCCTCGTTGCGATTTATCCAGGACAAGCTGGAAAAAGGTATCATCGTTGTGCCCAGTGGGAGCACCAACGCCTACATCTATGAAGAGTTGATGGGAGAACCCATCGACAAGCGCGCCTATCTCGCCGGCAGGACCTGGCCTGCCGCTAACCCACCCGTGTGGGATGTCAAGCCCCTCCCTGACCTGGTTTTGGTGAATGGTCAGCCTGATACCTCGCTCAACCGGTTTACCGCGCTGGAGCGCATGTCGGCAGGTGACGTGTATATCAAGGGAGCCAACGCGCTGAACTATAACACAGGCGTGGCGGGCGTCAGCATCGGCAACCCAACCGGGGGAACCGTTGGAGGCGCGCTGGGGCATATCGTCGGCCGCAAGCTCCGGCTGCTCATTCCCGTGGGCTTGGAGAAAGAGGTGCCCTACGATATCACCGAGGCGAGCCAACTGCTGGCCAACGATGAGGAGCAGCTGGGCTCGGTACTGAGCCTGTTCCCCATCCACGGTGAGATCTTTACCGAGATCGAGGCACTGGGGATCCTCTGCGGGGTAGATGCCATTCCCGTCGCGGCGGGAGGCATCGCCGGAGCGGAAGGTGGCATCCGCCTGCTGCTGCTCGGCGAGCGGGATGACGTTTCGGACGCGGTGGAGCTGGTTCAGTCCATCCAAGGCGAGCCGCCGCTTCTCTAGGTAGCCATGCCCAACACACTGTCGCGGGCGCAACGGGAGGGCCGCAAACTCGGGTTTTCCATCCGGGTTTTCGGCTCTCCCGATTTGCCTTCTTTCGACGCCCGCTCTCAGGGGGAGGGACACCTCAGCGTAGGCCTGGCATTCCTGCGGGATATTCTGCTGTACCTGGAGGCCAATCGCATCCGCTTTTACCGCATGCACTCGAACCTCATTCCAGCGGCCTTGCACAGCGATCTTGAGGGGCTCAAGAGGCAAATGGAAGAGTGCAGCGCGCAGTTGGAGGACCTGCACACGCTGATTGGGCGTCAGGATGTGCGACTGACCTTTCATCCCTACAGCCAGGTCACGCTGAACGCCCTGAACGAAGAGCAGGCGGAGCGCTCGCAGCGTTCATTGGCGGCGCATGCGCTGCTGCTGGACGGCCTGGGCCTTGGGCCGGAGGCGGTGGTGGTGATACACGCCGGCGGAATCTATGACGGGATGGTGCCCAGCAGCGAGC
>JAAYED010000086.1 GCA_012728955.1 Chloroflexota bacterium | reverse complement strand
TGGGCCGCGGGCGAGCTGCCGCTGGAGGTGGAGGGTCCCGGGCGCATCGATTGCCACCTCTATCGCCAGGGCAGCCGACTGATTCTGCATCTGGTGAACCTGAGTGGCACCAGCGAGTGGCCGGGCTATCTCGAAGAACTGCTGCCGGTGGGTCCGCTCACCGTGCGCCTGCGTTGCCGGGCCGCCGCCGCCACGGCCCGCGCCGTCAACACCGGGGCGCTGGATGTCTCGCTGGCCGATGGCTGGGCCACGGTCACCGTCCCCTCTGTGTGTGACCACGAGTTACTGGTGCTGGAGGAACAGCCATGAGCCAGATGCCCCCCGACTGGCTGCGGCAGCGTGGCCGCGGCATCCACATGACCATCCGGGACGTGGACTGTGCCGATTTCGATGTAGAGGCCATGATGCGCACCTATGCGCGCTGGGGCGTGACCTTTTTCTCCTTTTTTGCCGCCGGCTACGTCACCACCTATCCCACCGCGTTGCCGCTGCAGCGCATGAGCCCCTGGCTGGGCGGGCGTGACCTGGCCGGCGACATCATCGCCGAGGCGCATCGCCACGGGATCCGTGCCGTGCCCATGATCGATCTGGGGCAGCTCCCCGAGCCCGCCCTGGCAGCCCATCCCGAGTGGGCGGCACGCAATGCCCGGGGCGAGGCCGTGCGCGCCTCGGCCGGGGCCCTCTATCGCGCCTGCCCTCTGGGGGGCTATATCCGGGACTATACCCGGGAGATGGTGGCTGAGCTGGCCGGCCGCTATCCGCTGGATGGGGTCAAGTTCGGAGGTGGATCCTATGGCTTTGGCACCCCCATCTGCCACTGCCCCGCCTGCAGCGCCGCCTACCCCCGCGAGACGGGGCGCCCTCTGCCCGCCGCGGTGGATTGGTCCGATGCCAACTGGTGCGCCTATCATCGCTGGAAGGGCCAGAAAACCGCCGAGACGGTGCGGCATCTCGTGGGGATCGTCCGTGAACTGGCACCTCAAGCGCCGGTGGTGGGCAACGCCGTCTGCTTTGGCGACCCGGGCTGGACGCTCAATTCGTCGCTGGATATCGAAGAGCTGGCCGAGATTGAAGATATTGTGCAGGTGGAGGTACAGAGTCGCTTTCGCTATGCGCCAGCGCAGGATGCGGGCACCTGGCAGTATTTGCGCTGGCCCAGCGAGACCGCGCGTTACATGACCACCGTCTCCGATCGCCCCATCTGGACGGTTGCCTCCTATTTTTTGGCGTGGCCCTGGCGTCGCAGCGCCGTGCCCGCCGCCGAGCAGCTGGTGTACCTGGCGCAGATCGCCGCCAACGGGGGCTCGCCCATGGTGAACCTTTCCGGCGGGCCGCCCGGTGTCCACGAAGATGCCCGGGGTTTTGCCGCCGTCCAGTCGCTGTATGGTTTCATGGCCCGGCACGCCCCCATCTATGAGGATCGATCGGCCGCCAACGTGGCCATCGTGTACAGTCAGCGCTCCCTGGAGCATTTCGGCGACCGTGCCATGGGGCAGTACGTGAACAACCTGCGGGGATACGAACTGGCACTGGACGAAGCGCACATCCCCTTTGACATCCTCTCCTGCCGCACCCTCACGCCCGAGCGCCTGGCCCGCTACCGCGTGCTGATCCTGCCGGGCGCCATGGTGCTCGCTGACGACGAGGCGCAGGCGCTGACCCGCTGGGTGGAGCAGGGGGGTGGCCTGATCGTGGACGAGGCCTGTGGTATTCGGGATGAGGAGGGCATCCGCCCGGTGCCTGCCCTCGAAGCGCTGCTGGGCATCCGGCGGGCAGGCCTGCCCTTTGCCGCGGCGGGCGAGGGCGACGAGCTGCGCCAGGCCTATGCCCGTATCGTGCAGCGGCACCCCGCACTGTCCTCCGCCGCGGATCTGACTCTGCTGCCGCTGCTGGGAGATCTGGCGCCGGTGGAGGCCTTGGCGGATACCCTCGTGCCCTTGAGGCGGGCGGCGCCCTTTGCCGTGTTCCCCGAGGGATGGGCCTATCCCACCGTCGAGGATCCAGGTGAGCCGGTGGTGGTGCTGCGCGAGCCCGCCGCGGGCAGGACGGCCTTCTTGGCCACCTCCCTGGGGCGTTCCTTCCAGATGGCCCACTATCCGCCCCTGGGCGAGCTGGTGGCGGACCTGGTGCGCTGGGCTGGGTGCGATTCCCTCCCGCTGCGGGTCAGCGCGCCGCCCACGCTGCAGGTCTCGCTGAGGCGCTGCTCCCAGGGACTGGCGGTGCACTGCGTCAACCTGACCGGCGGCGAGCGCTACATGCGCGAGATCGTACCTCTGCACAAGGTGCGCCTCGCCGTGCCCGCCGCGGCAGGCGCTGCCGTTCCGCGTGCCACACAGCTGGCCACCGGTGCGGCGCTGCCCGTCGCCCAGGGCGACGGCTGGTTTGAGGTGACCCTGCCCGAGCTGGGCGCCTATGACGTGGTCCTCTTTGAGGGCTGCGCATGATCTACTCCCATCTCTTTGCCCGTCAGCCTGACCGTCGGGTGCGGGCCGGCCTGATCGGCGCGGGGTCTTTTGGACGTGCCATCGTCACCCAGTCCCCTCTGATTCGGCGGCTGGATCTGTGCGCTGTGGCCGATATCCGGCTGGAGGCGGCCCGCTCGGCTGTGGCCGACGCGGGCTATACGGCGGACCAGATCGCGCTCTGCAGCACTCGCGCGCAGGCGCTGGCGGCGTTGGAGACAGGCCACGTGGTGGTGACGGACGATGCCCTCTTGCTGATGGATCTGCCCCTGGAGGTGATCGCCACTGCCACCCGGGTGCCCGAGGCGGCGGCCCTGTACGCCCGGGAGGCTATCGCCAGGGGCAAGCACGTGGTGATGATCGACAAGGAGGCCGATGCCGTAGTGGGCCCGGTGCTCCACCGCCGGGCGCTCGCAGCCGGCCTGGTATACACCACCGATGACGGCGACCAGCCCGGCCTGCTGGCTGGGCTGGTGGGCTGGGCCCGCGAGCTGGGCATGGAGGTGCTCTGCGGTGGTGACCTGCGCAGCGCGCGGCTGGATGCTGCCCAAGGGGTGGTTTCCCGCGGCGGGCGGTCCGTCCGCGTACCGCCCGAGCTGCGCTGGGTGCTGGAGCCGGCGGCGGGGCAGGGGCTGGCCCGTACCATGCGGGCGCGGCAGGAGCTGCTGGCGCCGCTGGCGGTGGATGACACCCTGGGCGATCCGGTGTGTCACATGGCGGTGGCAGCCAACAATACCGGCCTGCTGCCCGAGCGGCCGGTGGGCCATCGCGTCACGGCGCGCATCACCGAGCTGCCCGCTGTGTACTGTCCCGTGGAGGAGGGCGGCATTCTGGAGGGGCGTGGCGTGCTGGACGTGGCCTATGCCCTGCACGGCCGCGATGATCCCCACGGGGGTGGTGGGGTGTTCATTGTGGTGGCCAACGCCGACCCGGTCTCCCGGGCCATCATGGTGGACAAGGGGCTGCACGCCAACCCCTCCGGTACGGCCATGCTGGCCTACCGGCCCTTTCATCTGTGCGGCGCCGAGACCGCCATGTCCATCCTGTGCGCGGGGTTACTGGGTGTGCCCACGGGCGGATCCGACCTGCGGCCGCGGGTGGACATGCTGGCCGTCTCCACTGTGGACGTGGCGGCGGGTGAGAGCATCTCGTCCCCGGGGGGCCTCTCGTACGATCGGCGCTATCGCGCCTCGCTGGCGCCGGCTCAGGCGCTGGGACCCGGGCGGCCGGTGCCCTTTTTCATGCTCGGCGGCTTGCGCGCGGCGCAGCCCATCCCCGCGGGCAGCGTCATCACCTGGGAGATGGTCGAGCGGCCCGCGGGCGCGGCGCTGTGGGAGTTGCGTCAGGAGCAGGACCGTATCTTTTTCACCAAGGAGCACTAGCATGGCTGTATCACGGGTTTCCATGTCCAAAGAGGGGCCGCTGGTCTCGCGTCTGGCGCAGGGCTGGGCCAGTGCCGTCCGTCGTGGCCTCACCGTTGCCGAGGCCACGCGGCACGTGCACGCCTGCCTCGAGGTGGGCATCACCACCATGGACAATGCCGCCATTTACGGAGGCGGCCAGGGAGAGACGCTGCTGGGCGAGGCACTCGCCGCCGAGCCTGGCCTGCGCGATCGGGTCGAGATCGTGACCAAGTGCTCGGTGGGCAGTTGGGGCACCTCGCTCTATCACTATGACACCTCGCGGGAGCATATCCTCAGCTCTGTGGAGCACTCGCTGCAGGAGCTGCGCACCGAGCGCATCGACCTGCTGCTGATCCACCGGCCCGATCCCCTCATGGATGCCGACGAGGTGGCCGAGGCCTTTGATCGGCTGTACGCGGCGGGCAAGGTGCTGCACTTTGGCGTCTCGAACTTTACGCCCTGGCAATTCACACTGCTGGCCTCGCGGATGCCCCGTCCCCTGGTGACGAACGAGGTCCAGATCTCGGTGCTCGATAACCACACCATGCTGGATGGCACCCTGGATCAGTGCCAGCAACTGCGCATCCGCCCCATGGCCTGGAGCCCGCTGGGCGGCGGACGGCTGTTCACCGGCGACACGCCCCAGGCGGAGCGTTTGCGGACGGAGCTGGGCGCCATTGGCGAGGCGTTGGGCGGGTACAGCGTGGACCAGGTGGCGCTGGCCTGGCTGCTGCAGCATCCGGCGGGCATCCTGCCCATCCTGGGGACCTTTAACGCGCAACGGCTGGCGGCGGCTGCAGTGGCGGAGGGTTTGGCCCTCACCCGTGAGCAGTGGTTCCGCATCTGGGTGGCGGGCACCGGCGAACGGCTGCCCTAAGGCGCACCAGATGGGGGCGTCAGGGCCCTGCGGCGGCATTGTCTGCGCTGCGGGGCTCTCCAGGTTGACGCTCAGTGGGCGCTGGGGCCATCCGCTCCGCCGAGCTGATGCCCCGTGCGCGTAACAGCGCCTGGAAGGCCTCCTCCGAGTCCACCGCTGACATCAGCCGGACAAAGGCGGATAGCGAGCCTGCGCTCTGGCGCAGGGCCCGCAGCTGGTCTCCCACGGGGCTCACCGAGCCCGGCGCATCGGCATAGGTGCCGTAAAAGCTGAAATAGGCCTGGTTCAGGCGACGGATGTGGTAGCCCTCCTCCAACAGCCTCTGACGCCGGGCCTCCATATACTCCTCGGCCTCGACGATGTCGCCTGCCGCCAGCAGCGCATCGGTGCGCATCCGCGTCTCGCGCATGAATGCCCGATAGTCAAACTCTCTCGGGGCCCCCGCCGACGGTGCCCTCTCGGGCACGCGCGCGGCATAGTGCTCCTGCCACACCCGGGCACCGATCTCGCCCGCCACAATCCCCGCAAAGGACTCGTTGATCTGCGCCAGGGCGTCGTTGGGGCGCAGGCGCAGCACATGCAGCACATAGCCCCAGCCCAGCGGCGTAAAGGTGAGGTACTGATGCAGCCACTCTTCCGCCACGGTGTCGAGGGTATAGGCCAGGTCACTGTCGTCCGTGACGATCGAAGGGTAGGTGGCTCCCAGCCCTCCGATGCGCGTCACCAGCGCCGAGAGATCCATGCCTTCCACAGCCCCCTCCAGCCCCTCCATACTGGACACATCCATCTCCTGCAGCAGCAACTCCCGCTGGTAGGTGGCGATCTCGTTGCGGGGCGAGACCACCAACAGGTGGGGAGGGGGTTCCAGGGCGAACCAAACCGGGGGAAAGCTCACCGGCAACGGCAGCGCGCGATCCAGTGGGCTGTACAGGCCCTCGGCACGCAGCGCTGCCTGTACCTGTTGCCCAAGGATGCGCTCCACCTGGGGGCGCAGGGTGGCCAGGGCCTCGCGCTCGGAGGCCGGGACGTCGCTGCCCGCCTGCTCCAGCTCCTGTGCGGCGCCGTTGCGCTCCCAGAATTCCAGCACCAGCCCTTCGGGATCGCGCCGTGCCTCGCTGGACAGGGGGCCCTGCGTGAGGGCCTGCAGGTACTGGCCCAGGTGCCAGCGCAGCAGGGAAAAACGAAAAGGCGCCGCCAGCGCGGTGATCTGAGCGTGGGGATCCGCCGGCGCCGCCCCGGTCAGCAGGGCGGCCAGCAGCAGGATCAGCGCGGCCGGGCGCAGGCGGCTGAACGCCGGGCGCCAGCGCACCCGTGCCTCCAAAGCGACCCCGTCGTGGGGGCACGCAGAGGAGGGCACGGGTGCATTGTTGCGTCGCACGCTCAGGCGAGGATGGCGTCGATGCGGGCGAGCTCGTCGCTGCTCAGCGCGAGGTTGTTCAGCGCCGCCACATTCTCCTCCAGCTGCGACACCCGGCTGGCACCCACCAGCGCCGAGGTCACGGCCGGATGGCGCAGCACCCAGGCCAGCGCCAGTTGCGCCAGGCTCTGCCCGCGTTCGGCAGCGATGGCGTTCAGTTTTTCGATCTGTGCCAACCGCTCCTCGGTGAGGGCCGAGGTGCGCAACGCGCCGGTGGCGCTGGCGGCGCGGGAATCAGCGGGGATCTGGCCGCCCAGGTAGCGCGAGGTCAGCATGCCCTGCGCCAGCGGAGAGAACACGATGCAGCCCACCCCTTCGCGCTGCAGCACATCCAGCAGATGCTCCTCCACCCAGCGGTTGAACATGTTATAGTTGGGCTGTTCGATCACGCAGGGGGTGCCCAGCTCCCGCAGGATGCGGATGGCCTCGGCGGCCTGTTCGTGCCGATAGTTCGAGATGCCGGCATACAGCGCGCGCCCCGAGCGCACGATGTAATCCAGAGCGCCCATAGTCTCTTCCAGCGGCGTCTCTGGATCTGGCCGGTGATGGTAAAAGATGTCGACATAATCCACGCCCATGCGCTTCAGGCTCTGGTCGCAGCTGGCCACCAGATACTTGCGCGAGCCCCAGTCGCCATAGGGGCCGGCCCACATGGTATAGCCCGCCTTGTTGGAGAGGATCAGCTCATCGCGATAAGGCTTGAGGTCCGCGGCATAGATGCGGCCAAAGGCCTCTTCTGCGGAGCCCGGAGGGGGGCCATAGTTGTTGGCCAGGTCCAGATGGGTAATCCCCAGGTCAAAGGCGCGGAGCACAATGGCGCGGCCGTTCTCAAAGACGTTCACCCCGCCAAAGTTGTGCCACAGGCCCAGAGAGATGGCCGGCAGCTTGAGCCCGCTGCGCCCGCTGCGGCGATAGGTCATGCGGTCGTAACGATCAGGTGCGGCATCGTAAGGCATGCAAACCTCCCTGTTGGTCCAATGTCTGCTGAGCCGGATGGGCTCGCTGGAACTATAACCCGGCCGGTTCCCCGCGGCAAGCGCGCTCTGAGCGGGGCCTCTGAGCCCGGGCGCCGCTGCGTTCAGTGCTCGCCGGCGCGTTTGCCCTCGGCCAGCTGCGCCGCCAGTCGCAGCGCCTCCACCATGCTCTCGTCGTCGGCAGTGCCCTGCCAGGCGATGTCAAAGGCGGTGCCGTGGTCCACCGATGTGCGGATGATGGGCAGGCCCAGCGTCACCGTCACGCTGCGCTCAAAGCCGTGGGTCTTGATGGGGATGTGCCCCTGGTCGTGGTACATGGCCACTACCACATCAAACTCGCCGCGGATGGCGCGAAAGAACACCGAGTCCGCCGGGATGGGGCCATAGGCGTCGATATCGGCCTGCTGAGCATCGCGCACGGCAGGGCCGATGGCGTCGATCTCTTCCCGGCCCATCAGCCCCTCGTCTCCGCCGTGGGGGTTGAGCGCCGCCACTGCGATGCGCGGCAGGGCGATCCCCATCTGCCGCAGGCCCGCGTCGGTGAGCTTGATCGTCTCCAGCACATTCTTGCGGGTGATGTACCGGGCGATCTGGGCAAAGGGCACATGTCGGGTGACGTGCACCACGCGCAGGCCGGTGGTGGCCAGCATGGTAGTGACCTCCGGATCGCCCAGCAGAGATGCCAGCAGCTCGGTGTGGCCGATAAAGGGCACGCCGGCCTCCTTGAGCGCCGCCTTGTTGATGGGGCCCGTGGTCAGCGCATCGGCCTCGCCGGCCTTGCACAGGGCCACCGCGCGGGCGATATAGGCGGCCGCTGCCTCGCCGCAGGGTGCGGCCACGCGCCCCGGTCGCAGATCATCGATATGCATCTGCTGCACATCCAGCAGGTCCGGCGCCTCCGGGCAAAAGCGCGCCTGGCGCAGGCTGGTGATGCCGTGAAAAGCCGGTGCGCCCACCAGGTCGGCGGCGGCGTTGGCGATGGACAGGTCCCCCACCACCACCGGCCGACAGAGGCGCCAGATCTCGGGACGTTTCAGGGCACGGGCGGTGACCTCCGGGCCGATGCCGGCGGGGTCTCCCATGGTGATGGCGATGATGGGCGTTTGGGCAGGCATGGCGCCTCCTGGCAAAAGGGTTGTTCGAATACGGGGCATTATCCTGTGCAGGCGGCTGCCTGTCAACGCGGGCCAGCGGCTGCCGGCTGGCTCAGCGGGAGGCTGCTGGTTGACGCCCCCGGCCCCGCGCCTGCCGCAGCTGCAGCAATCCCACGCTGAGCAGATAGCACACCCCTGCCACCAGGATGATGGTGGCGCCCGAGGTGAGGTCGAGCGTAAAAGAGAGCAAGAGGCCCACCGTTACAAAGACAACGCTCAACAGCGCGGCCAGCACCATGGCGCGGCGCACATCCTTGACCCAATCCACCGCGATGGCCGCCGGCATGGTCAGCAGCGCGATCACCATGATCAGGCCTACCACGCGCATCATCATCACCACCGCCAGGGCGATCAGGCCCACCGTGGCCAGGTGCATCGCCTCCACCGGCACTCCGCGGGTCAGCGCATAGCTCTCGTCAAAGGAGCTGGCCACCAGTTCCTTGAAAAAGAGCCCCGCAAACAGCACGATCACCACGTCCAGCACCAGCATCAGCCACAGGTAGCTGGCCGGCACCGCGAGGATGCTGCCAAAGAGATAGCTCATCAGGTCGGCCTTGTAGCCCGGGGTGAGGTCGATCAGGATGATGCCCACGGCCATCCCCAGGGCCCACAGTACGCCGATCACCGTGTCGGCCCGCTGGCGGGCGCGCAGCTCTACCAGCCCCATCGCCAGCGCAGAGAAGAGGCTGAACCCCACGGCGCCGATCAGTGGGTCGATGCCCAGGTACAGCCCCAGGCCGATGCCGCCATAGGCTGCGTGGGCGATGCCGCCGCTTAAAAAGACCACCCGCCGCAGCACCACCAGCGTTCCCACCACGCCACAGGCGATGCTCACCAGCAGGCCTGCCCAGAGCGCATTGCGAAAGAACTCGAACTGCAGAGCCTGGATCATCGCGCGGCCTCGTGGACGTGAATATGGGCCTGTTCTGCCAGATGCTCACCCATCACCTGCGCCGGGCAGCGGAAGCGTTCCCGGATGGCGCCCGGCGCATCCTCCGGGCTGCCGTAATAACCCAGGGTGCGGCTCAGGTAGCCGATCCTGTCGATCTCGGGCAGCAGCCCGCCCACATCGTGAGTGCTCATCAGGATGGTCATCTCCTGGCCCAGGGTGGCCAGCAGCTCTTCGATGGTCACGCGGGCCTCCGGGTCCACATTGGCCAGGGGCTCATCCAGCAGCAACAGCCGCGGATCCGATGCCAGGGCGCGGGCGATATACACGCGCTGCCGCTCTCCGCCGGAGAGCGCCCCGATGGGGCGGTTGCGCAGGTGGTGCACCTGCAGCCTCTCCAGCGCCCCCTCGGCTGCCTCGGTATCCTGCCGGGAGTAGCGCGCCAGCAGCGGGCGCCTCCCCAGGCGGCCCATGCGGGCCACATCCAGCGCCGTCACGGGAAAGTCGCGGTCAAAGCGGATCTCTTGCGGAACATAGGCCACCTCCCGCAGGGCCTGCGCAATGGAGCGCCCCAGCACGCGGATGGTGCCCGTGGTCGGGCTCAGCAGGCCGATCAGCAGCTTGAGCAGGGTGGTCTTGCCGCCGCCGTTGGGTCCGATCAGGGCCACAAACTCGCCCTGGAACACCGTCAGGCTCAGGTCCTCCAGCACGTCGGTGTCGTCATAGGCGGCGGAAACGTGCTCCAGCTGAACGGCGGGCAGTGCGGCCCCCGCGGAGGGGCGCGGCCCGGCTGTGGCGGTCAGGGCGGGCGAGAGGCTCACGTCATTGCTCCAGTGCGCGGGCAAAGGTCTCGGTCACGCGCCGCATGTTGTCCATCCAATCCTCCGCCAGAGGGCTGGCCAGCAGCACCTCACCATCGATCTCCTGGGCGATGGTCTCGGCAGAGCGGGTGCTGAACTCGGGCTGGGCGATCACCACACGAATGCCCTCCGCCCTGGCCAGGGCGATCACCTGCGCCAGCTCGGCGGCGCTGGGCTCCTGGCCATCCACCTCGATCGAGATCTGCTCCAGGCCATAGTCGCGGGCAAAATATCCCCAGGAGGGGTGAAACACCAAAAAGCGCTGGCGGGGCAGGGGCTCCAGCGTGGCCCTGATCTCGGCATCCAGCGTGTCGATCTCGTTCAACAGCCCGGCACAGGCGGTGGCATAGTGCTCTGCGTGGGCGGGATCGGCCTCGGCCAGGGCGGCGCGGGTGGCCTCGGCCAGCTGCTTCATCAGGCGCGGCGAGAGCCAGATGTGCGGATCGAGCCCGCCGTGGTCATGGGCATCGCCGTGCTCATCCTCACTGTGCACCTCATCGGCGTGCTCCTCGTCTGCGTGCTCCTCGTCGGCGTGCACGCCGTCTGCGTGCTCGCCGTCGGCGTGCTCCTCCGTGTGCTGAACCCCCTGCGCCACCGGTATGCGCTCGATGCCCTCAGAGATGTCCACCACGCGCATCTGCGGGTTGATCTCCAGAAAACGGTCCATCCATACCGTCTCAAAGTGTTCCCCAATGGTCAGGTACAGGTCCGCATCGGCCAGGGAGCGCATCTGCCGTGGCGAGGGCTCAAAGGTGTGTACATCGGCGCCGGCGGGCACCATCACGGATACACTGGCCAGTTCACCGGCCAGCTGCCGCACCAGGTATGCCTGGGGCCCGATGCTCACGGTAACTTTGAGCGCTCCATCGGCGGCCGGATCCGCTGCCGTGGCGGCGGGCTGGCAGCCGACGAGGCTGAACACCAGGATCGCCAGCAGGATGAAACGTAAACGGTTTGCGAGCATGCTTGTTGCCTCCTGAAAGTGAACGATAGCATTGGCCAGGGCCCGTGTCAAAGGGGGGCCGCGCCTGCACTGTTGTTGCCGAGGCGCTCTTGCCCGACGCACCACCTCCGCCGGTATCCCTCATCCGGCGGTTGTGGGGAGGCCCCGTCTGCGCTAGACTCCTGACGTTTGTTCGCCCCGCGGCACTGCGCCGCTCCTCACAGGAGGTTGCCCACTTTGCAGCTCTTGCTGGTACGACATGGCGATCCGCACTATCCCACCGATTCGCTCACCGAGCGGGGCCACGCCGAGGCGCAGCGCCTGGCGGAGGTGCTCGACGACGTGCCCATCGATGTGCTGTACGCTTCCACCATGGGGCGTGCCCGGCAGACCGCTGCCTACACCGCCCGGCGGCGTGAGCTGGAGCCCATCCTCTGCGACTGGCTGCGCGAGCTGGATGGCCGCTATGGCCCAGAGCCCGATCCGGAGGATCCCCTGGGCCTGCAGCCCTCCGCCTATGAGTGGCATCCTACGGTGCTGCTGCGGAACGGCGCCGTAAGCTATGACCGCTGGCCCGAGGAGGTGCCCTATGGCCCCTGGATGGAGCCCCAGTGCCGGCGCCTGTGGGCCGGGTTCGACGGCGCCCTGGCATCGGAGGGCTATGCCCGCGACGGCCTGTGCTATCGGGTGGAGCACCGCTCGACGCGTACGCTGGCCTTTTTCTGTCACGGCGGTGTGATCGCCGCACTGCTGGCGCACCTGCTCTACCTGCCGCTGCCCGTCTCCCTGGCCCTCTTGCAGCACGACACCACCGGCTTTACGCTGCTGCGCTCCATGGAGTCGGAGGGGCGTGCGGCCTTTCGCATGCTGTTTCTCAACTCGGTTGCCCACAAGGACCTGTATCGGCTGGCACGCCATCCCTGAGGGCTGTGCCGCCGCCAAATCAGGAGCATCGTCCCATGTCCATGCGCCCATCGCTCACCACCGAGCGGCTGCTGCTGCGGCCGCTGCAGGCTGCGGACGGCCCCGTCATCGAGGGGCTGCTGGGGGATCCGCGCATCGCCGCCAACACAGCGGCCATCCCCTGGCCCTATCCGGAAGGGGGCGGAGCCCAGTGGATAGCCGGGCACCAGGAAGAGTTTGAGCGGGGGCGTTCCGTGATCTGGGGTATCACCTGGCGCGCCGACGGAACCCTGCTGGGCGTGGTGGCGCTGCACCGGGTGGCGGCCCACCGCCGCGCCGAGCTGGGCTATTGGCTGGGCAGCGCCTGGTGGGGGCGGGGGATCGCCACCGAGGCGGCGCGGGCGGCGCTGGGCTATGGCTTGAACGTGCTGGGGCTGCAGCGCGTCACGGCGGGGCATTTTGCGCACAATGTCGCCTCGGGCCGCGTGCTGCAGAAACTCGGCATGCAGCGGGAAGGGTGCCTGCGTCAGCACATCCTGCGGGACGGGGTGTTCCACGACCTGGTGTGCTATGGCATTCTGCGGGACGAGTGGCGGGGTATCGGTGACGCGCCCGGCGGCAGCCCGAGCGGCTAGGCGTGCTGCACGCCGTGGGCGGCGGGCACCGGCTGCGGGGCGTTGCCGTACAGGGCGGTCTTGATGTTGAGGATCTCGCGCCGCAGCGCCTCGTCCTTTTCAAAGAGGGCCGAGACCTTTTCCACCGCATAGAGCACCGTGGTGTGGTCCCGGTCACCCACGGCGCGGCCGATCTGGGGCAGTGAGAGGGTGGTCAGGTCGCGCACCAGGTACATGCCCACCTGCCGCGCCAGGGCGATCTGTCGGCTGCGCCGGGGCCCCAGCAGATCGGCCATGGGCACCGCAAAGTGCTCGGCAACCTTTTCCAGAATCTCCTGCGCCTCCAGCCGCCTGTGGGGCACGGCGATCTCGCCCAGGGCCCGCTGCGCCGTCTGAATGGTGAGCGGCTCGCCCATGGCCCGCGCCGTGGCGATCACCCGGGTGAGGGCACCCTCCAGCTCGCGGATGTTGCTCTGCACCTGGGTGGCGATAAATTCTAGCAGCTCCGGGGCCACCTGGATGCCCCGCGCCTCGGCCTTGAGCGAGAGGATGGCGATGCGCGTCTCCAGGTCGGGGGGCTGCACGTCCGTCACCAGACCCCACTCAAAGCGGGAGCGCAACCGCTCCTCCAGCCCCACAAAGGCCTTGGGCGGGCGGTCGCTGCAGAGCACAATCTGGCGCCCGCGCTGATACAGCTCGTTAAAGGTGTGAAAGAACTCTTCCTGTGTGGCTTCCTTGCCGATCAGAAACTGGATGTCATCCAGCAGCAGCACCTCGATGGACCGGTAGCGGTTGCGAAAGACCTCGCCCTGCCCGTTGCGGATGGCCTGGATCAGCTCGTTGGCAAAGCCCTCTGTAGAGACGTACAGCGTCGAGAGGTTGTCCTGCAGAGTGCGGTTGCCGATGGCGTGCAGCAGGTGGGTCTTGCCCAGGCCGGCGCCGCCATAGATAAACAGTGGATTGTATGCCAGACCGGGCTTTTCTGCCACGGCGAGCCCGCCGGCGTGCGCCAGCCGGTTGGCCTGGCCCACCACAAAGTCGTCAAAGGTGTAGCGCGGGTTGACCTGGGAGATCTCCCGGACAGTGGCCGAGGCAGGCACCTCTGGCTGTGACAGGGGCCAGGCCTCCAGCAGTTCGGCGCCCTGGGCGACCGTCTCGCGGCCTCCGGCGGGCAGGTTCCCCTGCACCACAAAGCGCACCGTCATGGTTCGGTGGGCGATTTCTGAGAGCGTTCTCTGGATCGAGCCGTACAGCCGGTTCTCCAGCCAGTCCTTGGCATAGCCGGAACGAACGCCCACCACCAGCAGGCCGTCCTCACAGGAGAGGCCCTGGGTGCGCTCAAACCAGGTATCATATACCGGCTTGGATAGCTGGAGCTGCAGCAGGCCACAGGCCGTTTGCCAGAGTTCCTGAGCGTTCATGAAAAGCGACGCCGTCCTTGGTACGAACCGTTGAAAACAGAGAAAAAGTGATCAAGACTCGAATATACTGGAGGCAAAAGCATCCATGGAACTAAAGAGTGGGCGCAACCCGCCCGCCGTGGCGATCGACCGCCCGCTGCGTGAGGGGCCTCGGAGTTTGGGACGATCGGCAGGCGTTGGTGAGCTGAGAGCATTGTACCACGGGGGCAGGAATGCGCAACCGCTTTGGCGCTGCACCGGCAGGCGGCCTTGTGGGCGGGCTCTGGCGGTACTACCGGCAGGCATCATCGATGGCGGCGCGCCCACCGGTTGTGGTGTTCGGCCTCTTCAGAGGGCGGTACCTACCATAAACAAGCAGGGAAACCTGCCTTCCTGTTGCTGGATGCATGGCAAGCTGTATTGGGCCAACAGGAGCCCGGGCCAGCGTGTTTGATTGTATTGACGTCCCGTTGCGCCTGTGGTATCATACACCGACTCGAGCCGGCGGGTTCGTGTGCCGGCTGGACCTTTCATCCCGGGAGGGAATGACACTATCAGCAGACGAGAGAACAGGCTTAATAACGAGATTCGGGTGCGTGAAGTCCGCTTGATCGACGAGAACGGCAAGCAACTGGGCATCTACCCCACCCGCGAGGCGCTGTACGTTGCCATGGAGCGCGGTTTGGATCTGGTGGAGGTTTCTCCCGATGCCAGGCCGCCGGTCTGTCGTTTGATGGACTATGGCAAGTTCATGTACGAGCAGTCTCGGCGTGAGCGTGAGGCCCGCAAGGCGCAAAAGCAGATCGAGGTCAAAGAAATCCAGGTGCGCCCCAAGACCGCCGAGCATGACGTGGGTTTCAAGCTGGATCGCGCCCGCAAGTTCCTGGCTGAGGGGAACAAGATCCGTGTGCGCGTGCGCTTTCGTGGCCGCGAGATCACCCACGCTGACCTGGCCGTGGAGCTGATGCAGCGCGTGGCCGAAGAGTTGGCCGACGTCTCCACGGTCGAGCAGACCCCCCGCATGGAGGGCCGCTCGATGATCATGATGCTCACGCCCAGCCTCAAGGTCGCAGAACAAGCCTGATCGCAAGCCTGATGTGACCCAGCGTCGCCGGCCCCGCAGGGCTTTTGGCAGCGGTGGGTCGTGTCTTGCCCAATAGTCCGATTCTACAGGAGGTTACAGTGCCGAAAATCAAGACCCACAAGGGCACCGCCAAGCG
>JAAYED010000085.1 GCA_012728955.1 Chloroflexota bacterium | reverse complement strand
TACCCAAGCTTCGCTTTATCTGCGTCCTGGCGACGGGCTATAACGTGATCGATGTGGACGCCGCTCGCGAAAAAGGTATCGCTGTGGCGAACATCCCCACCTATGGCACCCAGTCGGTGGCGCAGATGGTGATGGCGCACGTGCTCAACCTGACTCAACATGTGGGCTACCACGCGGATACGGTACGCGCCGGTCGTTGGTCCCGTTCTGATGACTGGTGCTACTGGGACTTTCCGATGATCGAGCTGCATGGCTTGACCATGGGCGTAGTGGGATACGGCAGGATCGGCAGGAACTCGGCCTCGGTGGCAAGGGCCTTTGGCATGAAGATCCTTGCCTATGACGAGTTCGTGAAAGATTCCGGCGAGCCCGACGTGGAAATGGTGGACTTTGAAACGCTGCTCCAGCGCAGCGATGTAGTGACCTTCCACACGCCGCTGACGCCTCAGACCGAGGGCATGCTGAACGCCGAGACCCTCAAGCTGATGAAAAAGACAGCCTTTGTCATCAACACCAGCCGGGGCCCCGTGATCGACAGCGCCGCCCTGGCTGACGCGCTCAACAATGACCGTCTGGCCGGCGCCGGACTGGATGTGTTGGACGTGGAGCCGCCCCCAGCAGATCATCCGCTGCTGACGGCCAAGAACTGCTACGTCACGCCGCACATCTCGTGGGCCACGCGCTCCGCCAGGGCACGTCTGATGCAGACTGCTGTGGACAACGTGGCTTCGTACATCCAGGGGAAACCGCAGAACGTCGTCAACAAGTAGCACGCCTTGCGGGCAAGAGCAGCCCACAGCGCGTTGTGATACCGACCTCTTGGCTTCACCACGGGCAGCAGGCTGACACACAGTGTCAGCCTGCTGTTTTTTTGCCACCGCTTCGAACGGCAGAGTTCCGCTGGCAGTGTTGCGGGCATGGAGCCTCCTGGGCGGCCGCTGCCATGCCCACGCTGTGGCCCGGCTTGGCGCTTACGCCCCGCCGTCAGCCCACGTATTGACACAGGCCCTGGGGCAGGGTACCGTTAGGTGGTCAGTTTAACCAGCGCTCAGGGTGAGGAAGCATGAACCTGATCGACCGTCTGGCAGCGATTGATCTCTTTCGACACCAGAGTCGAGAAAACCTGGAGGCCGTGGCGGCGCTGGCAAGGGAACATCAGATCCCGGCGGGCACGACCCTTTCGCGCCAGGCCGACCTGGGCACCACGTTTTTTGTCATCGACAGTGGCGAGGCCACCATTCGACGGGTGGATGACAAGGGCTTTTCCCGCCCGGTTGGCACCATCCGCGATGGTGACCACTATGGCATCAGCTCGTTGCTGGTCAGCGAGCCCCGCGATGCCACCGTCATCTCCCGTACGCCGATGCGCCTCTGGACCATCGAACGAGAGGCTTTTGAGTCCTTGCTCAACAGCAGGCCCTCTGTGCGGCGGAATCTGGCAGTGCCGGCAGACATTGTTCAACGCGGGCGCCTTCCCCGCTTTGACTGGCTCACCCCCTCCGAAAGCGTGGTGTACTACTGCCACCGTCACTGGCTGCCGTTGGTGCGGGCTCTGCTGATCGGCACGGTAGTGACAGTGGCCTTGCTGCTGCTGCTGCCCGTGGCCCTGCGCAGCGTGGACAAGTCGTGGGATCCCACGGTCTGGCTTCTGGTGATCGGGGGCGCCTACCTGGTCTTTGTGATCTGGCACTGGTTC
>JAAYED010000084.1 GCA_012728955.1 Chloroflexota bacterium | reverse complement strand
TCGATGGTGACAAATGTGCCAAAGCTGTAATCCGCAGGCAGGGGCGTTGCCGCTGTCTCCCCCGCGCCGTGAATCTGGCAGACATAATCCACGTGCGTGCTGGCACTGATAATCTTGCCGATGGTCATGCCCACACCTCCTGCGTGAGGCTGTCGCTATCGTCGTCCGCGTTTGCTGAGTGCCTTGCGTGACACGGTCCAGCTGAGATGGTTCTGCTCAACAAACTCTTGCAGCACGCGATAGAATTGTTCGCGATCCTGCATAGTGATCACCGCCAGCGCGTCGGCGGTCTCAATCGCATAGGGATAGCCCGTCCCGACAATGCACTCGGCGCGCACCACGTCGATCACCTGCTCCAGCAGACCTGACTCTTGAACCCAGGCGGGCACGTCCAGTCTGACCGGCGGATTGCTGTTAGAGACCTTGAGATACAAAAAGTGGATGCGATCGTAATAGTCCTGGGCTGGCAGATCCTGAAAGAGACTGTCATCACGGGCGCAGACCCAGGCCTCGGTGCGATCGCCCCAGGCCATCATCCGTCGCAGAATGGCACCGTCGCTCAGCCGCGAGGGTCGGGCTTCATCCTGAATATGCAGCCAGCGCAGCATCGATACCAGGTCCGTGGCATAGGAGGTGTCCACGTAGGCGACCACCGGCACCCGTGCCTCCTCGGACGCGTTCAGCATCTCCCGTACGGCGCTGATGTAACGCTGTCGCATGGGCAAACGCATCTGCGCTGCAAAAGAGATCGCCAGCGAGCCGTCAAAAAAGATGACGGGCGTGGGCCTGGAGCCGGCACAGGCGCGCAGGGTTTCGGCGACCTTTTGGCACTCGAGCTCAAAACGACGGGCGTTCACCAGCTGGTCGGGAAAGGTTTGTCGCTCGGGTCGCTCTGGGGCGAGCTCTGCCGGCGCCAGCACCTCAAAGTACAAATCCTTGACATAACGCCCATCTGGCCGGTGCGGATTCTCGAACCAACCGATCTGAACCGCGCCCACCGGCAACATGAGGCTGGGATCGGGGGTAATCTGTGAACCATCCACTGCTACTGTACGCACGTTGCGCAGACGCTCCATAGCCCACGCCCGTGCCTCCTCGTGGTTCTGCCAACGCTCTCCAAAGGGGCGCACCACCGACAGGTTCGCCTCCCGTTCGCTGCTGGGGAGCGCCCCAGGATGGGGGTTGCCCCGCAACAGACCCAAAAGGGATGCCTGGGAGAGGGAAGCCAACTCCTCCAGGTAACCCACGTAGCGCGCCTGTGTCTGGATGTGCTCACTTTCGAGAGCGGTGAACTCCTGGCGTTTCTCTATCAAGGCGCGAACTACGTGATGGCGGCTGAGCATCCTAAGCCTCCACCCGGCTGGTGCCGTCGACTTTGGTGACGCGTATATAGTTGTCGGCAGCACGTTCAAAGGTGTCATCATGGCTGATGACAAAGAGCTGGTCGAATCCCCTGACCTGCATGATCTGCGTGGCCAGGCTGTCCCGACGCTCCGGGTCGAGGTGCGCGGTAGGTTCGTCGAAAAAGGCCACGCTCACGTTAGAGAGCTGCCGCAGCAGGGCAAGGCGCAATGCCAGGGCAGCACTCATCTGCTCTCCCCCTGAAAGCTGTTGAAAGCTGCGCATATGCCCCTTGATCTCCAGCGTGAGCTCGTAACTCTCTGACCAACTGAGGTGCCCGGAGTAGTCGTTCATGATGTCCCGATAAAAAGAGTCCGCCTGGTCCGAAACGGCCGCCACCAGATGTCGCGTCACATAGGGCCCTGCCTCTCGCAACAGTTGGCGGATCTCTTCCAGCGTGCGGCTGACCCGTTCGGTGTTGGTGCGTTGCTCTCTTTTCTGATCGAGCGCAGAGGCGTTCATCATCAGCGCCTCGATCTGTTCTGCTACGGTGGACTGCCGCAACAGGGCTGCGTCGCGCAGGGCTGCCCGCCGAACCAGTTCGGCCCTGATGCGAGCATCCTGCTGGCGCAACGCTGCATGTGCCTCTGCATCGTATTCCAGCGCCAATTGGTTGCGCTCTGCCTGCAGTGCCGCACTTGTCTCGCGCAGGGCGGTCATCTGGCGTTGAACTTGATCAAGCTCCGCCTCTCGGGACGAACGCTGCGCCGCCAGATCCTGGGCGCTCAGGTAGGTGTCATGGTCCTGCCGCGCCGCCGTCAGTGCTGTCAATATCTGCTGCCAGGCGTCGTCCAGGTGCTGGTACGCCTCCAGACGCGACTCGGTGGCTGCGATCTCGTCCGCCAGCTGTACGGCCTGTTGCAGCAGCTGTTCGCGCTCTTTGCTGTGGGCATCCTCCTCCGCCATGCGGCTCTGCAGGATGTTGGTGCGCGTAACGGGGTCACCCAGGGCGTCGAGCGCTTGGCGCAACCGGGGCAACTCGGCAGACTGGGTGGCAGCGCGTTGGACATCGGCCAGCAGGGCGGCGTGCCGCGCAACGCGGGCCTCCAGCTCGGCGGCAACCTCGTCCCGTTGTGAGGCTAGTGGCTGCTGGCGCAAACGTTGCTCCAGAGCGGTTCGCTCCTTACGGGCGGCATCCTGTTTCGTGGCCAGCAGTCTGAGCTCGGTGGCAAGTCCGTTGACCGACTCGGCAACCGTGCGCACCTGGGCGCTGTTACGGCTCAGCAGTGCGGTGCGATGGGCAGGTGACAATTCGCCCTCGCACACCGGGCAAGTCGCACCATGCTCACGCTCCAGAGCCTGCGATTGCTCCTTGAGTCGTGCCAGCATGGCCTCGGCCGCGCTGCGCTCGTCTGTCCTCGTTCGGACCTCGTCCTGAATACGTTCGAGCGCTTCATTCACCTCAGCCAAAGACCGTTCCAAGGCAGGCACCTTTGCCAAGGACAGCTCCAGTTCGGCAAGGCGCCGTTGCTGCGCAGCGAGCTCTGTGGACAACAGATCTGCCTGGCGTTGCGCCTCCTGCAGAATGCGCTCTTCCGTCCGTGCCGCAGCAATAGAGCTCTCCAGCTCTCGCTGCTGAGCGACGAGCGGCTCCAGCGTGGTGTGCTCCAGTTTGGCTGCCGCGATCTGTTCCAGAGCGCGCTCCACATTCCTCAAGTTGGCCTGTACGCGTCCTTCGGCGGCGTGCAGGCGTTCCAGGTCCAGGGTCAGCGCGTCCCGCAGGGATCGCTCGCCCTCCAGGCGTGTGCGTTCTTGCTCCGCGACCAGATAGTTTCGGTAGCCCGCCTCGGCCTGGGCCTGGCGTTCTGCTGCCTCCACCGCCTCAGCCACCGCTCGTTCAGCGCCTGTCAGCGCTCGTGAGGTTGCCTCCAGTCGTGTGGCCGCCTGGGCCCGCTGCTGATCCAGCATCTGCAGGCGTGTAGCCAGCTCGTCATATGCTCCCAGCCTGCCTAGAATCTCGCTCTGGGTGGACGAGAGCGTCTCGAGGGCGGTTGTGTGCTCTGTGATCGCCTGGGTCAAACTCGTTTGTTCTGCTTGCAGAGAGGGTAACTGGGCAAGGGTGCCCTCCAGTCGCGCGATCTCTTCATCCAGCTGCTGCCGCTGATCGGAGAGGTGGCGCCCCGTCTCGCGCAGGTTCTCCCAGGAACGCTGGTATTCATCTACCCGCAACAACGGATCAAAAATGCGTTTACGATCTGCAGCGGTGAGCAAGAACGGTGCGGTGGTGCTGCCCTGGGGCACTCCGATGGTGTTGCGAAAGAGGTCGTCCAGCCGGGCGCTGGATTCCAGCCCCAGATGCAGGCGCAGCCACTGCGTTACCTCAGACACGCTTTCAGCCAGCAGCCTGTTGTCCAGGGCATCGTCCAAGACGCGATAGCGCGTCGTTCCGGAGCGCCCCAGCTGGCGCTCGACGGTGTACAGTCTATCGTCCAGCGCCGAGTGAAAGGTAACAGCCACCAGGCCCGAGGTTTGCCCCTCGCGCACCAGGTTGCTCTGCCTTACCGCCTCCACATGGTCGAAGAGGGCCAGGCCAATGGCCTCGAGGATAGTGCTCTTTCCTGCACCATTCTCCCCCACAATGGCATTGGTGCCCAACTCGAACTGGATGGTGGCTTCCGAATAGCTCTTGAAATTGACGAGCCTGAGGGAGCGAATGATCATCAGGCGTCCTCCCCCTCGTCGCTCAAGGATGCGGTCTCTGTCAGGAGCTGCTCCAGCACCGCGATAATGCTCTCTGGGGTGCTCTGATCCAGGGCCAGTTGCTTGATTCGCAGGGCCGCCTCCGACCACTGTTGGGCGTGAGGCCGCCGTCTCAGGTCGTTCCCTGCCAGGTCGCTGAGCACCAGACGCTCCATGTCGGCCCGCGACATCTCATCGTCCACCCGGATATCGAAAACATTGGAGCGAATCATGTCCTGTATCTGGCACAGTAGTGGATCGACGATGGCTTCCGCCATCTGCTGGATGTGCGTCATGTCCAGGTCCTGCCTGCGAAAATTCAGCACGCCGTACAGACGCAACTCAAGCACTGGCTTGCCATCTCTGGACAAACGCTTCAGCTCGTGGGTCAAGGCCGCATACAGGGCGTCCGGGTCAGCATAAGGCTCAACGGAAAAGCGCAGCCGCAGATAGGGTCGGCGGAGACTGCGGTGCAGGGTTGCCCGGTGCCGCGGCGGGTCCCCTGGTTCCACTTCCACGATGTAATAGCCCCGTTCATCCCACTCTACCTCGTTGGCGCTGTTGTTCTCCAGCGAGCCCGGGTTGTAGAGCCAGTCATCCTGCGAAAAGGGCTTGTGAATGTGTCCCAAGGCCAGATAGTTCACATAAGGGCGCAGGACTTCCAGGGTCTCCCGAAAGACGTTGGTGCTATAGTGCTCCAACACGCCTCCCAGCCCCGTGTGCAGCATCAGAATGGTGTAGGGCGCTGGCGTGGCATCGCTGGCGTAATCCATCGCCAGACGCTGGGCAAGATCATGTACCACCAACGGAGTGGTGGTGCCTACATAGCTCTGACCATAGATGCGCACACCCTTGAGCTCGACAAAGGCGCCGCGATGGTACTCCTGAGAGTAGGGGGGAAGCTTCAGCTCTCCCTCCTGGTAGTATCCGGAAAGCAGCCGCAACAACCCGAGGTTGTCCAATGCCTCCAGCCAGGACTGTCCCTCGCTGAAAAAAGGCCGCTCGTGATTGCCCTCGATGGCAAGCACGGTAATGCCGTGCTCCTGCAGCCGTTGCAGCAGAACAACGCTCTGCACAAAGGTGCGGGCGTCCACATTGCGCTTGTGGAACATGTCCCCGGCGATCAGCACGGCATCCACGGACCGATCGATGGCGGTCAGTGTCAGATCGCGAAAGGCGCGGGCAAAGTCGCTCTGTCGCTCAGGGCGGCCGTATTGCCGGTTCCCCAGGTGCACATCCGCCGCATGCAGAAAGCGAAATGTCATGCAGACTTGTCCTCTTGGATGTAGCGCACACAGGGCACCTGGGCTACCAGCACGTTCAAGCCTCGGCCGGCAAGGGCGCCATCCAGAGCGCTGCGCATCTCCTCCGGACGGTTTGGCGAGACGACTTGTGGGTCTACTCCCGCTGCCCGAAGCACCGCCTCGATACTCTCGCCCGGGCGAGCCGAGCCGCGCTCGTCATGGCTGGTTCCCGGGTGCACCTGGCCGCCGGTGAGGGCGGTGACGCCATTGTCCAGGATGACTACGGTGAGGTCCGCCCCGCTCTGCACCAGCGAGGGCAGCGCGTTGATGCCGCTGTGGAAAAAGGACGAGTCTCCGATCAGGCAGACCACCCGCTGGCGGGCGCCC
>JAAYED010000083.1 GCA_012728955.1 Chloroflexota bacterium | reverse complement strand
GCGCCCAGCCGCGACGCCGAGGGCCGACTGCACACCTTTTGCCATGCAGTCCCCTCCCGCTGGCATGTGATGGGAGTTACGCTCTCTGCGGGCGGTTCTTTCCGCTGGTTCCGCGATGCACTGGCCGCCTCTGAGCGGTCGGTGGCCAGTTTGACCGGTGTCGACCCCTATGTGATCCTCACTTCAGAGGCGGAACAGGCACCCGCCGGCAGTGAAGGTCTGTTATATCTGCCCTATCTCACCGGCGAGCGGACGCCCTATGCCGATCCTGACGCCCGTGGAGCCTTTGTGGGGCTGACTCTACGGCATGACAAGCGGCACATGGTGCGCGCCGTGCTGGAGGGCGTGGCCTACAGCCTGCGGGACTGTATCGAGTTGTTCCGCGACCTGCAGATTCCCATCCAGCAGGTGCGTGCCGTGGGCGGCGGTGCCCGCAGTGCCGCCTGGCGTCAGATCCTGGCGGATGTGTTCGGCACCGAGATGGTGACCATCAATGTCACCGACAGCACGGCCTATGGTGCCGCTCTGATCGCCGGAGCGGGCACGGGGGTTTACGCATCTGTTCCGGAGGCCTGCGCAGCAACGATCCAGGTTGTTGACCGCATTGAGCCCATCGTCGCACACCAGCAGGCTTATGAGCAGTACTATCCCGTGTACCGCACGCTGTATTCGGCTCTGCAGCCGGCCTTTGGCGCTATCTCTGCCATCGACCAGGGAAGCACCCTGTGAGCGCCGAGGTCAACGGGATCTCCCAGCCGCCGCTGCAGCGAAACGCGGCCCGGCGCTCCACGGTGATCGGCTTTCGCGGGGCGGTGGCCACCAGCCAGCCGCTGGCGGCACAGGCGGGCTTGAGGGTGCTGCAGGCCGGGGGTAACGCGGTGGATGCAGCCATCGCCGCCGGCGCTGCCCTCAACGTGGTAGAGCCCATGAGCACCGGCATGGGCGGCGACGTGTTTGCCCTGGTGTACCGCGCCAGCGATCGACGGGTGTACGCCCTGAACGGCAGCGGAAGAGCACCAGCAAAGGCTACTCCCGAGCTCTTTCAGCAGCGGGGGTTGCAGGCCATTCCCCAGCGGGGCATTCTGCCAGTGACGGTGCCCGGCGCGCCCGCCGCTTGGGCAGACCTCTCTGCGCGCTTTGGCCGGCTGGGCCTGGCTGCCTCGCTGGAGCCGGCCATCGCCTATGCGATGGAGGGCTATCCCGTCAGCGAGTATATCGC
Source organism: Chloroflexota bacterium (assembly GCA_012728955.1). Taxonomy (GTDB): domain Bacteria; phylum Chloroflexota; class Anaerolineae; order UBA1429; family UBA1429; genus JAAYED01. The sequence goes on along the minus strand of JAAYED010000083.1, from coordinate 4,199 downwards.
GAGCCTGTGGCAGCGCGCCCGTCCGCTGCTGGAGCGCGACCCCGAGAGCACCCGCGTGTTTCTCCCCGATGGCCGGCCGCCCCGCACGGGCGAACGCATGTATTTGCCCGACTTGGGACGCAGCCTGCGGCGCATCGCCAGCGAGGGTGCTGCGGCTTTTTATCAGGGCGAGATCGCGCAGGCCATCGAGGCCACATCTCAGGCCCACGATGGGCTGCTCACTGCCGCCGACCTGGCGGCGCACACCTCCACCTGGGAGGAACCGATCTCCAGCGTGTATCGTGGGCATCGGGTGTGGGAGTGCCCGCCCAACGGGCAGGGCATCGCCACCCTGCTGGCATTGAATGTGCTGGAAGGGTACCCACTGGCAGAGATGCAATGGGCTGATCCGCTGACGGTCCATCTGAAGATGGAAGCCGTCAAGCTGGCCATGATCGATGCGGCACGCTATGTGGCCGACCCGGCAATGGCAGAGGTGCCAGTGGATGCCCTGCTCTCGGCTGCCTATGCGCAAGAGCGCAGGGCGGCCATCAGGCCAGAGCGCGCGCTGGCGGCCCCCGGCCCGTGGCAACTGCCCACCTCCCACGATACCGTCTATGTCACCGCCGCCGATGGCGAGGGGAATGCCTGCTCCTTTATCAACAGCCTGTACATGGGCTTTGGCTCGGGCATTACGGTGCCAGGAACCGGTGTGGTGCTGCAGAACCGCGGCCACCTCTTTACGCTGGACAGGGCACATCCCAACTGCCTGGCGCCAGGCAAGCGCCCCTACCACACCATCATCCCGGCCATGGTCACGAGGGACGAGGCTCTCGCGCTGTGCTATGGGGTGATGGGAGGCTTTATGCAGCCGCAGGGCCAGGTGCAGGTGCTCTGCAACATCCTCGACCATGGCATGAGCCCGCAGGAGGCGCTGGATGCCCCCCGGTTCTGCTACGAGAGCGATGGCAGTTTTCACATCGAGCCGTACTTTGGGATGGAGACGCTCCAGCAGCTGCAGCGGTTCGGCCACAGGCTTGAGGTGGAGGCGGGGTACTATGGCGGCGGCCAGGTAATTCGTGTCCATCCGGAAAGCGGGGCCCTGATGGCCGGCTCGGAACCACGCAACGACGGAGCAGCGGTCGCTTTCTAGTGCGTCAGGTCGCATCTGTGACAGGAGGAGCAATACAGTGAACACCATTCGTGTCGGAGTGATCGGAACCGGCGGCATCGCCACCCAACAGCACATCCCGGGATACCAGGCTGTGCCGGGCGTAGAGATCGCGGCGCTGTGCGATGTGGTGCCCGGGCGCGCCGCCGAGGCGGCCACCAAGGTGCCCGGGGCGCGCGCTTACACCGACTTTCGCGAGATGCTGGAACGGGAGCAGCTGGATGCCGTTTCGGTGACCACGCCCAACTTTGCGCACCGCGATGCCACCATCGCGGCCTTTGAGGCGGGCTGCCATGTGCTCTGCGAAAAGCCCATCGCCATGAATGTGCCCGAGGCTCGGGAGATGGTGGCCGCCAGTGAAAAGGCCGGCAAGTTGCTGCAGGTAGGCCAGCACATGCGCTTTGAGGCCGAGGCCATGGCTCTGCGCAAATTCGTCGAGGCCGGCGAGATGGGGCAGATCTATCACGCTGAAGCGACCTACCTTCGCCGCCGCGGCATCCCCACCTGGGGCGTGTTCACCCAGTCGCGGTTTCAGGGCGGCGGCGCCCTGATCGATATCGGCGTGCATGCGCTGGACCGCGCGCTGTGGCTGATGGGCAACCCCAAACCCGTTTCCGTCTCGGGAATGACCTATGCCAACTTTGGCAAGCGTACCGATCTGGCCACGCCTCGCGGCCTGTGGGACGTGGACAAGTTTGACGTGGATGACATGGGCGTCGCCCTGGTGCGCTTTGAAGACGGGGCCACACTCATTCTCCGCGCCTGCTGGGCAGCCCACATCGAAGGGAATATCGTCGGCACCCGCATCATGGGAACGGAAGCGGGGGCGTTCATGTCGCCGCTGCGCATCTTCCGGGACGAGCACGGCAGCATGGTGGATGTGACGCCCACAGGTTTGGTGCCTGTCGAGGGGCATGCCGCCGAGATCGTGCACTTTGTCAGCTGCATCCGCGGCGAGAGCGAGTGTATGGTCAAGACCAGCCAGGTGCTGGACGTGCAGGCCATTCTGGACGGCATCTATGAGTCGGCCCGTACCGGGCGCGAAGTACGACTGGACAGCTGACACGAACAGACCAGATTCGATCAAGCAGACCCAGGGGGCGCCCGCAGCGTGGCGTGTGGGCGCCCACAGTACCATGCGCGCGAGGGCTAACGGGCTCTCTTTCACCAACCGGTATGCCCTGCAAACCCGTGCCCGCGCCTGGGGTCCGCTACGGCTGGGCCCCAAGCGGCTGAGCTATGGCCTGTGCGGCGGCATGTGCTACACCGCTCTGGATTACTTCCATGCCGGGTTGCTGCCTCCCGCGCTGCACTATCCTCCTGCCTCTGGCACACCGCTGCACCGCTACCTTTTGCGGCGGCAGCTGGATTCGTGGCGTTATGCCACGGTGCCCCTGCGCACCCTGTGGTGGACGCTGCTCAATGACCGTGCCCTGGCCCGGCGAACGGTGCAGCGCGAGTTGCCTCGCCTCCTGAAATCCCTCAACCAGGGCGTGCCCGCCGTGATCCTGCTGGTGCGAGTGCGCTGCAAGGACCCTACGCTGAACCACCAGGTGGTGGTGACGGGCTATACGGAGGATCGGGAGCACGGGCGCGTCCAACTGGAGCTGTACGATCCCAACCACGAAGAGATGGACGTCACACTGACGGTGAATTCTCTGCCTCAATCCGAGGAGCTGGCAGCGACGCAATCCACCGGTGAGACGTTGCGCGGCTTTTTTGTGCTTGCCTATCGCCCGCGGCTGCGGGGGCTGCCGCTGGCGCAGGCCGACTGACCCCATACCCATCGAGAGGATAAAGCGGATGAGTGGAGTGCGTGTTTCAGAGCAGGAGCTGTTGCGCTTTGCCAGCGCGGTTCTGGAGGCCGTGGACGTACCGAGCGACGTTGCCCACACGGTAGCCGACAACCTGGTGCAGGGCGAACTGCACGGGCTGGCCAGCCATGGCGTTTCGCGGCTGCTGGAGGTCTACGCCGAGCGCTTTGCCGGCGGGGGCATCAACCCGCGACCCAACATCCAAGTGGTCCATCGCGATCGTGGTGCGGCCCTGATCGATGGGGATTCGGGCCCCGGTGCGGTGGCCGGCACCAGGGCCATGTCCCTCGCTATCGAACTGGCCCGCGGGCATGGCTCAGGCTGGGTGGCGGTACGCAACTCTTCTCACTTTGGCGCGGCTTTTTTGTACGCCAGGATGGCCATGGCGCAGGGAATGATCGGATTCGCCACCACAAACGCCGTGGTACAGGTAGCGCCCTACGGGGGCCGAACCAAGATGCTGGGAACCAATCCCCTCTGTGTGGGCGTGCCTGGAGGCAAGCATGGCCCGGTTCTTCTGGACATGGCCACCAGCCAGGCGGCGCGGGGCAAGGTTCAGGTAGCCGCCATCAACGGCGAGTCGATCCCCCTGGGCTGGGCGGTGGACCGTAATGACCAGCCCACCACCGATCCCAACAACGCCTGGCGCCTCTTGCCACTGGGCGGCTACAAGGGATACGGGTTGGCGCTGCTGATGGAGATCCTCAGCGCCGTGGTCTCTGGCGCCATGGTCGGCACCGGGGTCGGACAAATGTTCAACCACCCCAGCACCAGGCAGGGCATCGGACACATGCTCGGGGCGCTGGACGTCTCCGCTTTTGGATCGCTGCAGGGCTTTCAGGACCGGATGGACGACCTTATCGAATACATCAAGAGCGGGGAGCTGGAAGAGGGCGGCGAGATCCTGCTGCCAGGGGAGCCCGAGGCCAGGGCGGCCGCCGCCAACCGGCAGGAGGGCATACCGCTTTCGGCGGATGTGTACGCCATCATGGAGCGGCTGGCTGCTCAATATCGGGTGGCGCCGCTGCAGACACGGTAGACCCGCTCACCAGGGTTCGCCATGGCTTGAACACACAGAGGGCGCGGCATCTGCCGCGCCCTCTGTGTGTCCGATTCTCGTCGTTCAGCGGCGAACACGCACCTCGACGGGTTCGCCGTCCAGGCGCTGCTGGTCCGCGGCATCCCAGGTTGCGCCGTCATCCTCCAGCAACACCGCGTCGGCCAGTGTCTCTTGC
>JAAYED010000082.1 GCA_012728955.1 Chloroflexota bacterium | reverse complement strand
TCCAAAGGGTGTAGCAGGCATAGAGGGCGCGCAAGTCTTGCTCGTCACGTTCTGCCACAGGGATCTCGTCCTCGGGGAAGGCGGTAATGGTCTTGGGGTCGAAGCCGTTATCTTCCAGCCATTCAGCCATTGCAGCACGGCGGGCAAGCATCGGGTTCTCCTTGAGAGCATAAAGGTCATAGCCCTTATCCTGGAGTTTTTGTTCAAGGTAGAGCAGGCGCACTTCGTCATCGTCTTTGATGTCTTCTGCGGAGTGCTCAATGCCTTTCAGCCACTCCCAGGCTTCTTCGCCGATCACACGCCAGGCTTCGTCCATGATCCATGAGCGAGCGAGTTCTGCTTCGATTTCTTCTTCGCTGGCACCGTCAAAGACAGGCGTGATCGCTCGGAAACCGAGGCTGTTGGCAGCCCAACCGAGATGGGTCTCGAGCACCTGGCCGATATTCATACGGCCGGGGATGCCGAGGGGGTTCAGGATGATATCCACCTGAGAGCCATCCTCGAGGAAAGGCATATCTTCAACAGGCAGCACGCGGGAAACGACGCCTTTATTACCATGGCGGCCGGCCATCTTGTCACCGGCAGTCACCTTGCGGCGTTGAGCCACAGATACGCGCACCATCTTATCAACGCCGGCCGAGAGGTCAGCGTTTTCTTCACGGGTAAAGACCTTGACGTCGACCACGATACCGCGCTCGCCATGGGGCATGCGCAAGGAAGTGTCCTTAACGTCACGGGATTTCTCACCAAAAATCGCACGCAGCAAGCGTTCCTCAGGGGTCAGTTCTTTCTCACCCTTCGGCGTGATCTTGCCGACCAGAATGTCGTTCGGGCCGACTTCGGCGCCGATGCGAATGATACCGCTTTCGTCGAGGTCACGGATCGTGTCATCGCCAACGTTGGGGATCTCACGGGTGATCTCCTCTGGTCCTAACTTGGTATCACGGGCTTCCACTTCGTACTTTTCGATGTGGATGCTGGTGTAGCGGTCTTCCTGAACCAGACGTTCTGAAATGATCACCGCGTCTTCAAAGTTGAAGCCTTCCCAAGCCACGAATGCAACGAGCACATTCTGGCCAAGCGCCAGCTTGCCGCCATCCGTAGAGGAAGAGTCGACGATCACATCACCCTTGCGGATGAACTGGCCTTTGGTAACAGCCGGGCGCTGGTCGATGCAGGTGCTCTGGTTGGAGCGCTGATATTTGCGCAGTTTGTAGTAGCGTAAATCGCCATTCTTTTGCTTGACAACAATGGCATCACCGGTGACGGTCAAAACTTCGCCGTCTTCTTCAGCGATGATGACCTGGCCAGAATCTGCCACAGCTGCGCTTTCCATACCCGTCGAAACGATCGGGGCTTCAGGGCGCAGTAACGGAACAGCCTGGGTCTGCATGTTCGAGCCCATCAGGGCGCGGTTGGCATCGTCGTGCTCCAGGAAAGGAATCAGCGCTGCCGACACGCCCACCACCTGCTTGGGCGACACGTCCATAAAGGATACCGTGTCCACATTGGCGATCAGGAACGTGTCATACACGCGGGCTGACACCTGATCCGAGATAAACTGTCCCAGTTCATCCACGTCGGTGTTGGCCTGCGCTACGACATAGCGCTCTTCCTCATCCGCGGAGAGAAACTGGACCTGATCGGTGACATAGGTGCGTACGCGCCAGCTTTCACGATCCGTCCCCGCCATGCGCTGTGCCAGCTCGGCGCTGATGACAGCGCCCTCCTCAGCCAGCACCTCGCCGGTCGACTCGTCCACCACCGACTCGCGCAGGATGCGACCTTCGAGGCGAGCGGCCTCGTTCGGGCAGGTGCGCGCCACGCGGCGATAGGGCGTCTCGATAAAGCCAAACTCGTTGACCTCTGCGTAGGTTGCCAGACGGCCAATCAGGCCGATGTTGGGCCCTTCAGGGGTCTCGATCGGGCAGATACGCCCATAATGCGAATAGTGCACGTCACGCACATCAAAGCCCGCGCGGTCACGCTTTAGTCCGCCGGGGCCCAGGGCAGAAAGAGTGCGCTTGTGCGTCAGTTCATCCAGCGGATTGGTCTGCTGCATGAACTGCGAGAGCTGGCTGCCACCAAAGAACTCGCGCAGCACCGCCACCACCGGACGCACATTGATCAGGCCGATCGGCGTGATCTGGTCTGGGTCGCGAATGCTCATGCGCTCGCGAACCACCCGCTCCATGCGCAAAAAGCCCACACGCAGCTGGTTCTGAATCAGCTCGCCCACGGTCTTGATGCGGCGATTGCCCAGGTGGTCGATGTCGTCCGGATCCTCGATCCCGTTGTTGACCTTGATGATCCGCTTGACGATATTGACCAGATCGCGCTTGGTCAGCGTGCGATGTGTAACCGGAATGTCCAACCCCAGCCGGCGGCTGAGCTTGTAACGACCGACGCGCCCCAGGTCATACCGACGGGGGCTGAACAGGGTCGACTCGAGATAGTTGCGAGCGTTCTCAAGCGTCGCCGGATCACCAGGCCGCATCCGCTTGTAGAACTCAAAGAGCGCCTCTTCTGCGGTCTTGGTGCTGTCGTACCCGATGGTAGTACGCATGTACGAGCGATCGGGCTCATTGTCCACGTCGTCAAAGAGCGCCAGGAGCTCCTGGTCGGTGCCTTCATAGATGGGCACATTGTCGATGCCATCGGACACGGCGCCCAGCGTCCGCAACAGGATGCTCACAGGGATCTTTCTCTTGCGATCCACTTTGACAGAGATCACGTCGCGGCGGCTGGTGTCAAACTCGAGCCAGGCACCCCGATCCGGAATGAGCTTGGCCATGCACATCTGGCGCCCGCTGGCACGATCTTCGTCCAACGTAAAGTAGGCGCCAGGGGAACGAATCAACTGGCTTACCACCACGCGCTCGGCGCCGTTGATGATAAAAGTGGCATTGTCGGTCATCATGGGAAAGTCGCCCATGTACACATTCTGCACAATGGGCTGATCGCTGTCCCGGTTGTACAGGAGGACCTTGGCGTACAGCGGAGCCGCATAGGTGGCCTCGCGCTCGCGGCACTCTTCCTGAGTGTAGGGAGGCTCTTCAAAGTGGAACTCGAGATTGAGCTCGTTGTTTATCTGCTCGTCGTGCCCCGGAAAGTGCATCTCCAGGTTCTTGTTAAAGCTGACGATGGGCGAGATCTCGTCAAAGAGCTCGCGCATCCCCTCACCCAGGAACCAGCTAAAGGACTCTTGCTGCGCCTTGATGAGGTCGGGAATCTCGTGCACTTCGGCGATACGGGCGTAGGACTTGCGGGCCTTCCCGCTTCCATTCACAACCCCGGCGGGCATTATCGATGCAGAATTCGTCATGGACTGTCGCACTCCTTGGGGCCCCTGCCCTGCATTAGAGACGTGCCCCGCGCTACAAAGAGTTGGCCATCACGGCAGAACGGCAAGACACACTGCCCCCACAGAAAACTCTACGGGAGCAATTTGTGTCTGCCAGGAAACAGAGTGGATATGGCGCCTGCAATAGTCGTAGATCGTGCGATGACCTCGCGCCCATGGGGTTGACATTTCACCCAGACATGGCGACCAGCGAACGAACAGTATACCTTGTCTGGCGACCCTGTCAACTTGAGCAACTGGCCCGTCAGCCCAGCATGGGTTGACGGGCCGGCCGATCAGGCGTCGCCTGACCGGCGATCCATCAGGTCATCCACCTCACGCTTGAGCGCCTCGAGGTCGGAGAAGGAGCGGTAAACCGAGGCAAAGCGGACATAGGCCACTTCATCGAGGTCGCGCAGTCGCTCGATCACCATCTCACCGACGGTGCGACTGGGCACCTCTGCCTGGCCAAGGTTGTACAGGCCGGTCTCGACGCTGGTAACGAGCTGCTCAATGTCCTCGCTGGAAACGGGCCGCTTGGTGCAGGCGCGCAGCACCCCATCGAACAGTTTTTGCCGGTCAAAGGGCTCACGCCTGCCATCACGCTTGACCACCAGGAGATTGACCTTGGCCACCTGCTCATAGGTTGTAAACCGCTGCTTGCAGTGCTGGCACTCGCGACGGCGGCGGATGCCATCGCCCACCTCACGGGTGTCCAGCACGCGCGATTCGATGCCTGCGCAAAAGGGGCACTTCATGCTGCCTGCCTAACGACGGCGCGACTTTTGCCGCAGGAACGGCGGGATATCCCAATCGTCAACGGCATTGCTTTGCGCCGGAATCTCAACCACTCGCGTTCGCGGGGCCGCCCCACTGGGCTCGCTCGATGTCACAGCACGGCCCGCTGAGGCGGCTTTGGGCTGACCATCAAAACCCGTGGCGATGACGGTGATCTGGATTTCGTCCTCCAAGGACTGATCCACCGTGGCGCCAAAGATGATGTTGGCCTCGGGATCCACCATTTTGCGGATCACCTCTGCAGCATCGTTTACCTCTGCCAGCGTCATGCTGGAGCCGCCCTTGATGTTATAGAGCACCCCCCGGGCTCCATCGATGCTGATGTCCAACAGCTGGCTGTTGACCGCCTGCACGGCGGCATCCACCGCACGCTGCTCTCCCACGCCGGTGCCAATGGCCATCAACGCCGAACCACCATTGCCCATGATCGAACGCACATCGTTAAAGTCCACGTTGACGAGACCGGTACCGGTGATGAGATCCGAGACGCCCTGAATGCCCTGTCGGGGGAGGTCATCAGCGGCCAGAAAGGCCTGTTTGACCGTTGCACGGGGATCGATCACCTGCAGCAGGCGATCGTTGGGGATCACTACCAGGGTGTCGACCTTTTCCCGCAGGCGGCTGATGCCTCCCGCCGCCAGTGAGGCGCGTCGCCCGCCCTCAAAGCCAAAGGGCTTGGTCACAACGGAAACGGTCAATGCACCCACTTCTTTGGCCAGGCCCGCCACGATGGGGGCGCCGCCCGTGCCGGTTCCACCACCCATACCGGCGGTTACAAAGACCATATCCGCGCCCTGGAGCAACTCGCGGATGCGATCGGCCGATTCTTCGGCTGCTCTTTCGCCCAGCTGCGGATCGCCTCCGCAGCCCAGGCCACGGGTAGCCTTGTCGCCGAGGCGCACACGGATGGGGGCCTGCGAATTTGCCAGCGCCTGTCCGTCGGTGTTCAGCGCGATAAACTCGACTCCCCGCACACCCACCTCAATCATGCGGTCTACGGCGTTAGAGCCACCGCCGCCAACACCCACAACTTTGATCTCTGCCGTGCTTCCGAGATCGTAACGCGAATCAACCATTGCTAACCCCCTCGCCCCCACTGCCTACGGCATCAGTTTTCGAATCAAGTTCTTGAGCCAGCTGCGGAACGAGCGATCGGCACGCACCATCACCGGCTCGGGCTGCTCGCTGGCGGCCCTCATGCCCCACAACAGCAGCCCGACCGCCGTAGCATAGGCAGGGTTGCTGATAGCCTCTACCACACCATGCATGCGGTGTGGTAGCCCCAGCCTGACGGGCATCTGGAGCTCGCGAGCGGCCACCTCGCGGATGCCCAACAGGTCGGCGGTACCCCCTGTGAGCACCACGCCCGCTGGCAAAAGATCATCATAGCCAGATCGCTTGATTTCGCGAGAGATCAGGCTGAACATCTCTTCTACGCGCGCCTCTACGATCTGGCAGAGCTCGCGCCGCGAAAGCGTGGCCATATCCTCATGTCCGAATACGGAGAGCTCGATCATCTCTGCCTCGTCCACCTCGCGCGGTACCGCGTGGGCGTAGCGTACCTTGGCTTCCTCTGCCGCGGTAAATGGCGTGCGCAACAGGAGCGCGATATCGTTCGAGATGTGGTTCCCGCCGAGATCAAATACGGAGGTCTCCCAAACACTGCCCTCCAGATAGGTGGCCATGTCGGTTGTGCCGCCGCCCATGTCGATCAGCACCACCCCCATGCGCCCCTCTTCTTCATTGAGCACCGCCAGGGCCGATGCCAGAGGCTGAAAGACCGACTCGACCACTTTGATCTGGTTGGCTTCGACGCAGTGCTCCAGGTTTTGAATGCAGGTTTCAGAGCCCGTGACGATGTGCGCTTCGACCTCGAGACGATAGCCCATCAAACCGATGGGATTCTTGATCCCCGCCTGGCCGTCGATGATGTACTCGCGTGGTATGGTATGCAGAATGCGCCTGTTGTGTGGACGCGCAATTGCCTCGGCATCTTCCATCACGCGCTCGATGTCGTCGCGATCCACCGGGCGATCTCCCCTGCCGATGGACACGGCGCCCCGGCTGTTTTGCGAGGCGATATGGCTGCCGCTGATGCCCAGATAGGCCTCAGAGATGGTATAGTGCGCCATGTTCTGGGCTTTGCGCACCGATTCCTCGATGGAACGGGTAGCCACGTCCACATCGGTGATAACCCCGCGTCGCACGCCACGAGAGGGCACAACACCCATGCCGATCACGTTCAGGAGGCCATTCTCGCCCACCCTGCCAATGAGGGTGCAGATTTTGGTCGAACCTACATCGATGCCAGCGATGATGCGCTCCACGCTTTCGGTACCTCCTAGCTCGTACCGGTTTTTACTGCCGGGCGTCGCTCATTCTTGAGATCAATAAAGACCACTTCGGCCTCTTGTGCCGCAAGCGCGGAGGTGATCTCCTTGAGGACCTGTACCTTGTACTCGGGATTACCCTGCGAGCCAAGATAGACGGGCCAGCCTGCAGTGGTTACAAATACGATCAATCCATCCTCCAGAGTGTACTGGAAGTCGGTTACAGCAGGCAAAGCGGCCAATGACTCGCGCACAAAGGGCCACGGCACCCCTGCTATGGTACTGCCAACGGTCACTGGCAGGCCACTGCGATCGTGAATTACGGGCAGGCTGCCCGGGGCCCCGGCCTCACTGAGCACGCGACCATCCCCGTCCAACCACCAATAGCGGCCGCCCTGCTCCCACAACAGCAAGGCGCGTTCCTCCACCACCTGAATCTGTACCGTGCCCGGCAGTCGGGACTCGACATGCACCTTGTCGAAACACCCAAAGGCTTTGGTCACAGACTCGGCTACCTCGCGACTGTTGACGAGGACCAATGGCTTGCCCATCAGATCGGCGACGGACACGATCTCGTCGGTTGCCACCAGCGTGGCACCATTCACCTGTACGTCGCGCACGCGAAAGCGGGCGTCCACCAGCAGGACTCCCAGCAGGGCCAGCGCCAGGAGCAGCAAGAGGACGCTGATCACACGGCCCGGGTGACGCGGCGACGCCGGCAGGGCGGTTACCACCGGTGCCGTAGCTGCCAACTGTGTTTCAGAGCGCTTGAGTTTCCTGAGTCTGCGTCTCGCCATGTGTCCCCTAATGATCAAAGTCATATGTGGTTTGCGAACGTCGTTTGTCAGCCTTGCGCTCCAGCGCCAGCTCCACCAGGCGGTCCAGCAGCTTGGGATAGGGCAAGCCACTGGCTTCCCAGAGCTTGGGATACATGCTGATCGCGGTGAATCCCGGAATGGTATTGAGCTCGTTCACATACCAGCGCCCGGTGCCGCGCTCCAGAAAAAAGTCCACACGCGCCATGCCGGCACAGTCGATGGCCTGAAAAGCACGAATCGCCAGCTGCTGGACCTCTTGCATCTGTTCCTGCGTCAGATGCGCCGGGATATCGAGCTCGGAGGTGCCATCCAGATACTTGGCGGAATAGTCATAGAACTCGCTGGCGGGCCTCACCTCCCCTGCCACCGAGGCGATGGGATCATCGTTACCCAGCACGCTGCACTCGATCTCGCGGGCATCCACCCCCTCTTCGATGAGCAGCTTGCGATCAAAACGCGCAGCCAGGGCCAGCCCTCGGGCGAGCTCGGCACGATCATGTGCTTTGGCAACGCCCACGCTGGAGCCGGCATTGGCTGGCTTGGTGAACATGGGATAGGGCAGGAGCCCCTCGATCTCATCCAGCACCTCTTCCGGGGCAGCCTGCCAACGGGCACGCAGCACGGCGACGTACTTGACCACGGGCAGACCGTAGGCCTTGAGCACCGCCTTCTGAACCACCTTGTCCATGCCGATGGCAGAGCCCAGCACGTCTGCCCCCACATAGGCCACGTCCGCCAGCTCCAACAGTCCCTGAACGGTGCCGTCCTCGCCGTACGTGCCATGCAGCACGGGGATTACCACATCCACCTGGGGGAATCGGGTAGAGGCAGGGCCAGGGATGAGCGGGCCGTGCACGAGTGCGCCGCCCTGTTTCGCCGGCAACTCTGGGACATCGCTCTCCGCTGCCTGGTTCTCAGCCCGCTCGCCCAGCGCTGGGACGTGGGATTGCCCCTGCTCCAGCAGGGTGAGAGGATCGCCGTCTGCGATCCAGCGCCCGCTGGGATCGATGCCCACGGGATAGATTTCGTAACGCTCCGGATCGAGAGCCCCCATCACCGAGCGAGCGGAAGCCAGCGACACCTGGTGTTCGCCGGAACGTCCCCCAAACAGGATGGCGACGCGAATCTTGTCCATCGTAACGTTATCCCTTTCGGCCTGGAGTATCGGCAGCGGACTCGCGGGCAGGCCACTCGCCCACGAACTGGACTTCGGGCTCCAGCCGCTGAGCAAAGTCCTGCCAAACGCGCTCCTGTATCAAAGCGATCAACTGGGCGATCTCGCTGGCGGTGGCGCCACCGGTATTCATGATAAAATTGGCATGGTGGGGAGACACCTGGGCGCCCCCCAGACGGTAGCCCTTGAGCCCCGCCTGCTCGATCAAAAAGCCCGCCGGATACTGGTCCGTGCGCATAAAGGTGCTGCCAGCGCAGCAGCCGCTGGGAGTGTGCGCGCGCCGCTGGTCGGTTACCTGGCGCGCCCGCTCGGCCAGGAGGGCAGCATCGCCGCGTGAAAGCAAAAGCTCGGCATCCAGCACAATGGTGCGTGGCTGCGTGAGGGGCTCCCTCTTGAGCATACTGGTGCGATAGCCATATCCCAGCTCGGACTTACATACCGTGCGGATGGAGCCATCCGGCCCAAGGAGGCGAGCCCGCACCAGCAGATCTCCGATGTATCCCCCATAAGCTCCGGCATTGCCCACCACGGCGCCACCCAGGGTGCCCGGAATGCCGACAGCCCATTCCAGGCCGGCCCATCCCCGGCGCACTGCCTCCCGGGCCAGTTCGACAAAGAGGCAGCCCGATTCGGCGCGCAACAGGCCGTCGTCAGAGATCGCGTACTGGCGACACGCGTTCAGAATCACAACACCACGGATGCCCAGGTCAGAGACGAGCACGTTGGTTCCGCTGCCCAGCACCATGGCGGGCACCTGTGCCTGCCGGGCCATCGTCATCCAGGCGACGAGCTCATCCAGTGTACTGGCCTCCATGAGCAGATCTGCGGGCCCTCCCACGGCAAAGGAGGTGTATTCGGCCATGGGAGCGTTGTGGTGCACGCGCTCGCCATAGCCCGCCTCTTGCATGGCCCGCAGGAAGCGCTCCTGATTATGCATGGCACCCATCCTCAAGAGCGACGAGAATTCGCTCGCCAATCAGGTATCCGTCGCCAGCACCAAGGGTGATGAGCACATCCCCTGAGCGCAGGTTGGCGCACAAGTAGGTCTCGGCCTCTGCAAGCCCGCCAATGTGCCGCGCCGAGGGATGATCGATGGCGGCGACCAGGCTGGCCGCATCACTGCTGCCGTGCACCTCACGGCTTCGAGCAGCATACACATCGGTGATGATCACCTCGTCGGCATCTGCCAGGCAGGTACGGAACGAATCCCACAGCGCCTGGAGACGGCTGAAGGTGTGCGGTTGCACGACCGCCCACACCCTGCGCCCGGGATAGCGCAGCCGGGCGGCTGCCAGAGTGGCGGCGATCTCGGTGGGATGGTGCCCATAATCGTCGATGACCGTTACTCCGCCGGCCTCACCCTTGAGCTCAAAGCGACGCCGCACACCGCGGAAGTCTCGCAAGGCCTCACAGGCCACATCCAGCGGTATGCCACAACGGTCGGCCACGATGAGTGCCGCCGTAGCGTTGAGGGCGTTGTGCACACCAGGCAGAGCGATCGAGCAATGGGCCAGCTCGTGAGTACCCCTGGTCAGGATGAAGTCCACACCGCCCCGCTCGTTGGCCGTCACGCTCGAAAGGACACAGTCGGCGCCGGCTGCCTGTCCATAGGTGACCGTCTCGGGCGTTCCTTGTCGCTCTTGCAGAAGCAAACGGACCTGCGGACCATCGCTGCAGGCGATGAGCAGCCCTCCCGGCACCACGCGATCCACAAAGCCGGAATATGCCTCGCGCATGGCATCGATGTCGGCAAAGCAATCGGGATGATCCATTTCGATGACCGTCACCACGGCGATCTCGGGAGAGAGCCCGTGAAACATGCGCGCGTACTCGTCGGCCTCGATGACAAACCACTCGGAGGTACCGCTGGCAGCATTGGCTCCGGTGTCCTGAAGGATACCGCCAACGATGTATCCGGGATCCATGCCTGCAGCTCGAAGTACGGCAACGATCATCCCTGTGGTGGACGTCTTGCCGTGGGTGCCTGCTACCGCGATGGTACGGTTGCCCTCCAGCAATCGCCCAAGAAAGGCTCGCCTGTCCAGAACAGGAATGCCTGCCGCCCGGGCGGCGATGATTTCCGGGTTTTCCTCCGGGACTGCCGAGGAAACCACCACCATTTGCGCCTCCGCCACAGCCGCCGGCTGGTGCCCGATGGTCACTCGGGCGCCCAGACGCGCCATCTCATCGGTCAGCCGCGAAGCGCGCATGTCGGATCCGCTCACCGCGTACCCACGGGCCAGCAACACCCGAGCGATGGCGGACAAGCCGATGCCACCGATCCCCACGAGGTGGATATGATGGGGCAATCCAGCCTTCGGCTGTCTGTTCACCGTCTGATCACCCATGCCACCACAAGCCCCAATGCCAACAGCAAGAGCCAGGATTGGCCCAACAACACGGGCTGCGCAAGCAGCCTCAACGGCAGATACGTCAAGATGGAGCGCGCTGTGGCCGACAATCCCTGCGGGGACATGCCCAGCCAGCCGATTGCATAGTGCCAGCGATCCAGGTAATACCAGACCGAGCCGCCGATCAGGTATCCGTTTACCGCTCCGATCAGAGCGCCCAAGATTAACCCGAGCACCCCTCCGGAACGCTCGCCGCGAAAGGCGATGCTCTCACTGGCATATGCCACGAATGCTGCCACCATCACGGCCACGATAAAGAACCAGGTTTGCACGGTGTTTTCGGCGATCATCTCGCTGGGCCCCGCCGTGGCAGG
>JAAYED010000081.1 GCA_012728955.1 Chloroflexota bacterium | reverse complement strand
GCCGCTGACTATGTGGGGCTGATGAACACCGCCCTGGCCTGCGAGGGGCCGGTTCTGCTGATGGAGCACGGCATGCTCTATGACCAGAGCGGCCCCGTGCCCACGGATCTGGACTATCAAGTGCCCTATGGTTCGGCGCAGGTGGTGCGGCAGGGCAGCCAGCTCACCGTGCTCACCTATCTCACCGGCGTGCAGGCCTGCCTGGAGCGCGCCGAGGCCTGGGCGCAGGAGGGCATCGAGATCGAAGTGATCGACCTGCGCACGCTGGATTACCTGGGCATGGACTATGCCACCATTGGCGCTTCGCTGGCGCGCACCGGTGCCGCGCTGATTGTGGAACAGGCGGGGCGCAGCCAGGGGATCGGGGCGCGCCTGGCGGACGAAATCCAGTCGCGCTGGTTCGATCTGTTGGACGCACCGGTGGCGCATCTCGCGGCCCGCGATGTGCCCCCGCCGGTGTCCCGCGTGCTGGAGGCCGCCGTGCTGCCCGACGGCGACCGCATCCACGAGGCGATGGGCCGCGCCGCCCGCCGTCAAGTCCGCTGACCACCACTCGCAGCAGATCAGGGGAGGCAATGATGGAGCAACGACGTTTCGGCAACACCGACCTGACCACGTCCGCCATTGGCTTTGGCACCTGGGCGCTGGGCACCACCCAGTATGGAGAGATCGACGTCCAGGAGGCCAGCGTGGCCATCAACCAGGCCATCGACGCGGGCATTACGCTCATCGACACCGCCGAGGTGTATGGGCCGCGCTACAGCGAAGAGATCGTCGGGCGTGCTCTGGGCAAGCGCCGCCAGGAGATCGTCCTGGTCACCAAGGTGGGTTTTCTGATCGATGAGGACAATGTCAGCCACGGCAGAGACTCGAGCCGGCACACCATCCTCACCCACGCCGAGGGCTGCCTGCAGCGCCTGCAGACCGATTATGTCGACCTGTTGCTGATCCACTGGCCCGATCACAAGACCCCCTTTGAGGAGGTGATCGGCGCGCTGGAAGAGCTCAAAGCGCAGGGCAAGATCCGGCATTATGGCGTGTCCAACTATACTGTAGAGATGATGCAAGAGTGCGCGCGGTACGGCCGGCTCACCGCCAACCAGGTGGGCTATAATCTGCTGGACCGACGCATGGAGGCGGCCGTGCTGCCCTATTGCCAGGCAGAGGGGATCGGGTATATGGCCTATGGTTCGCTGGCCTTTGGGCTGCTGGCCGGCGCCTTTACCCCCGAGACCACCTTTGTGGACTGGGACTGGCGCAGCCGGGGCGTGGCCTTTGGCCTGCCCCTCTTTGAGCGCGAGGCCTTTTTGCGGACGCTGCGGGCTGTAGAGCGGCTCAAGGCGCTGGCAGCAGAGAGCGGCCACTCGGTGGCGCAGCTGGCGCTGGCCTGGGTGCTGGGCAATCCGGCGGTTACGGTGGGCCTGGTGGGTATCCGTAACCCGCGGGAGCTGCAGGAGAATGTGGCCGCGGCAGACTGGAAGCTCTCCGGCGCCGAGCGGGAAGAGATCGATCGCATTTTTGAGGAGGAAGGGGTGCCCACCCACCGGGATGCCCCTCAAGCGGTATAGCGGGAGGCTGCATGGCGCGCATCTATGCGCTGGTGCCCTGGGAGATGGGAGAGGTGGTGCTGTACCGGCAGACCGAGGGTACCGCGGGGCGCCTGGAGGGCGCCCTGCTTTCGCTTTCGGGGCAGCCGGCGCTGGAGCGCATGCTCGCGCTGGACGCCTCCGCGCGCCCGGAGAGCGATCCCCTGCTGGATGACCTGGCCCGCCGCCTCAGGGCCTGTCTGCAGGGCGAGGCGGTCGCGTTTCCATTGGAGGAACTGGCACTGGAGCGCTGCGGCGCCTTTCAACAACAGGTGTTGCGCGCTGAACACGCCATCCCGCGAGGCAGTCTCAGCACCTATGGCCGCATCGCCGCACACATCGGCAGGCCCGGTGCCGCCCGCGCGGTGGGCACCGCTCTGGGCAGAAACCCCTTTCCGATCCTGATCCCCTGCCACCGTGCGGTGCGGAGCGACGGCAGCCTGGGGGGATATGCCGGAGGGCTGCCCATGAAGCGTGCCCTGCTGCAGCTGGAGGGAATCACCCTGGACGAGGCCGGTCGCGCCCCGCTGGAGCGGCTGGTGTACTGACGACCACCGCACGGCCCGCACCCACCTTTGTGCGGGCCGTGCCTGTTATCGCAGCCGATCAGTCCACCAGGGCGCTATAGGTCAAGGTGCGGAACTGCCAGTGCACCGGGTAGCCCGTCAGGGGCGGCGCGATGTACTGCATCATGCAGATGCCCACGAGATTCTCCGCGGGATCCACCCAGTAGTCGGTGCTGGCCAGCCCCGACCAGCCAAAGTTGCCCACCGAGCCCAGTTCACCGGCCTCGGCGGGGTTGCGAATGATGCGCACTCCCAGTCCAAAATCGTGGCCCAGGGCCGGCGGGTTGCCATAGTCGCGCACCTGGGGCGGCAGGTGATTGCTGCGCATCAGGCGCACGGTGCGGGGGCCCAGCACGCGGGCGCCATTCAGCGTGCCACCATTGGCCAGCATTTGGGCGAAACGCCAGTAGTCGCTGATGGTCGAGGTCAGCCCACCCCCACCCGAGAGAAAGGTGCGCGGGCGGTCAAAGGGACCGCCGGGCGAATCGATGGCCACCAGACGATCACCCTCGCCACGGCTGTACAGCGTAGCCAGCCGGCTCGCATTCTCCGGGCTGGTCCAAAAAGCCGTATCCTGCATACCCAGCGGCCCAAAAAGGCGCTCCTGCAGGAACACGTCCAGCGTCTGGCCTGAGATGACCTCGATCAGCAGGCCCAGAACGTCGATAGACACGGAATAGTGCCAACGCTCACCTGGCTGAAAGAGCAGTGGCAGCCCCTTGAGGATCCCGGGCATGTCGCGCAGCAGCAGATCTGCGTTCAGGCAACCCGCCTGTGCCCAGCAGTTCTCCGCCCAGTTGTCATCGGCAAAAAAGCCATAGGTCATGCCCGAGGTGTGCGCCATCAGGTGGCGTACGGTCATGGGGCAGGTTTGCGGCACCAGGCGCGGCTGATCGCCGTCCATGCCCGCCAGCACCTGCATCTCGCCCAGCTCGGGGATATAGCGCTGGGCGGGATCATCCAGAGCCAGGCGCCCCTCCTCCAGCAGGGACAGCACCCCAGCCACGATCACCGGTTTGCTCATGGAATAGACGCGATAAATGGCATCTTCGCCCAGTGGCCGGCCGCTCTCGATATCCGCCAGGCCCACCGTGGAGCGATGCACGATCTCACCGTTGCGTGCCACCAGCGTGGCGATGCCGGGCAGCTCGCCGCGATCCACATAGCCCTGCATGGTGGGGGCGATGCGCGCCAGGCGGGAGGGTGAGAATCCGTTGCGCTCTGCGATATCCACACTCATGTTGACCTCCGATCAGGGTTGCACAATGACCTTGATGCTGTTGCCCGTTTGCTTGTTGTCCGCCACCGCAAAGGCCTCCTGGATGCGCTCCAGGGGATAGCGATGGGTGATGAGAGGCTCGGCCTGCAGCTTGCCCCGCGCCAGCAGATCCAGGGCGATGGCAAACTCGGGCCGGCCCTGGCGCAGCGCGTAGGACCACACCCAATACAGCGAGAGCTCGTGCCGCATGGGCAAACGCACGTCGACCAGTTGCGCCTCGCGAAAAGAGCCCACCACCCCGACGCGCCCGCGAGGGGCGGCCAGCTCCAGGGCCAGCGAAAGCGTCTGTGCCGTGCCACCTACCGCTTCAAATACGACATCGGCACCGTCGCCGCCGCTCCAGGCCCGGACCGCCTCGGCGCTGTGGGCGTCCAGAACGATGCCAGTAGCGCCCGCCGTCTCGGCGGCTATGCGCAGCGGCGCCGGCCGCCGCCCCAGCACCGCCACCTCCCCACCGGCCACCGCCGCCAGCTGGGCGATGCTCAGCCCGATGGCGCCGCTGCCGATCACAGCCACCCGTTCACCGGGCGCCACGGGCACCCGCGACAGGGCATGCACCGCCACGGCATACACGTCCAGCAGCGAAGCATGGTCCATGGGGACCTGCTCCGGCAGGGGATAGAGGCGATCCTGCGGGGCGACGGTGAACTGGGCAAAACCGCCCGAGCGGGCGCCACCGATATGCTCCAGATCGGGGCAGAGGTGATAGTCGCCCGCGCGACAATACGGGCAGCGGCCGCAGCCCACCAGAGGCTCGATGGCCACACGGTCGCCGACTGCCCAGCCCTGAACGCCGTGTCCCAGCGCCACCACCTGCCCTGCCAGCTCATGGCCGGGGGTGCGCGCCGTGGCCGAGGGCGTACCCTGTCGATAGCCGTGCAGATCGCTTCCGCAAATGCCAGCGGCCAGCACCCGCACCAGCACCTGCCCGGGGTCGGGCACCGGGTCGGGCACTTGCTCCAGCCGAATGTCCTTGCCTCCATAGAAACGCGCTGCGAGCATGGTCGCCTCCTCTCTGCGAACGGCGCCTCACCATGGCCCCCGCCAGGGCCGGCGAACCCCTGGCGCCCTTACAGGCAGCACTGGGGAGCGGCGGGCCCCACAGTCACCACTCGGTCCACAGGATACGCCAGCGACGGGGTGTCGTAAAGCCTCAGGCAGAGGGGCAGGGATCGTTAGATTTTCTGCACAGCGCTTGCGCACCGCCGCCTGGCGTGCCAGAATGAGGGCATCAATCGATGCGGGGAGGCTGACCCATGGCCCGGGAGCAGAACCTGGTGTATGACGTGGTGGTGGCCGGTGGCGGTTTGGCAGGGGTGGCGGCGGCGGTGGCCGCGGCCCGCACAGGGGCGCACACCCTGCTGGTGGAAGCCAATGGCTTTCTCGGCGGCCAGGGCGTCATGGGGGCCACGGGCTGGCACTCGTTCTTTAACGTGTTCGACGTGGCCCCTGGTTATCCCCGGGCGCGGGTGGTGGCCGGCATCGCCCAGGAGCTGGTGGATCGCATCCAGTCGGCAGGGGGCGGGCTGGGCCATGTGCGTATGGAGCGCGGCGGCGACTTTGTCTCGATGCTGACCCCTGTGGAGCCCGAGGTGGCCAAAAAGGAGCTGTTCCGCATCTGTACCGATGCCGGCGTAGAGCTGCTGTTGCACACCGGCGTGGATGAGGTGCGCACCGACGGCCAGGGGCGCATCACGGCGCTGGTGTTGTGGAACCGCGAAGGTCGGCTGCCGGTGCAGGCCCGCCAGTTTGTGGACTGCACCGGTGACGGGGTGGTGGCCGCGGGCGCAGGCGCCCCCACGGAACGTTTTCTGCCCGGGCAGGCCGGCGCCTACTCGGCCGGTTTCACCTTTCGTCTGTGTAACGTCGACCTTCAGGCGCTGGAGGCGGACCTGGAGCGGCGCGGACTGATCACCCAGGTGGCCCACGCCGTCAAGCCCGGCATGCTGGAGCCGGATCTGGTGCGCCTGGGCATCGACATGCGCAGGCTGCAGGCTCAGGGCGCCCAGGGGCTGCCCAACTATTTCCTCTCCTCCTCGCTGCGCCCCCGCGAGATCACCTACATGAACTGCATCAACTATGGCCCCAACGACGGCATGAGCGCAGAGGCCATGACCCAGGCCGAGATGGCGCTCCGCTCCCAGATGTTCGAGATCGCCGACTTTTTCCGCGAGTCCTTTGCCGGCTGCGAACAGTGCTATGTAGCCGGGCCGGCGCCCTCGGTGGGGCAACGGCGGGGACTGGCCATCCACTGCGACTACGAACTCACCCAGGAGGACTGCACCGAGGGGCGGCAGTTCGAGGACCAGATCGGCTGCTTTTCCTTTATCGACAACGGGCGCTACTTTGTGCGTGACGGCGGCGCTTATGGCATTCCCTATCGGGCGCTCATCCCGCAGGGGGTCCAAAACTGTCTGATCGCCGGCCGCATGATGACCGTAGATACGGTGGCGCACAACAGCACACGCAATACGGTGGCCTGCATGGTGGCGGGCCAGGCGGCGGGCACCGCGGCGGCGATGGCGGCCCGGGCGGGCACCTCCCCGCGGGAGGTGGACGTGCCGGCGTTGCAGGCCCGTCTGCGAGAGGCGGGGGTGCTGCTGGCTCCGCGCCCGGACCCGCTGTGAGGAGGCGGCGCCATGGGCGATAAGGGAGCAGCCACGCTGGGTCCGCCCCAGCATGCCCTGCTGATGGCACTGCTGGCGGAGGAGGCCATCCAGGCACTGGGCCAACTGCCGGCCGAGGAACTGCTCGCCGAGGGGGTGCGCCACTACGGGCACCAACGGGGCGCCCGCATGGCCCAACGGGCGGCCAGGCTGGGCCTGCCGCTGGACTGGGTCAGCTATCAGGCCCTGGGCGAGTGGGCGGCGCCCCACCACCCCCACACCGGGCGCACGCTGGAGGCGGCGCCCCAGTGGCGGCGCATCGTCACCGGCTGCCCCTGGAACGACGCCTGGGCGGCAGAAGGCGCGCAGCACTTGGGCAAACTCTACTGCGCCCATGTGGATGCGGCACTGGTGGAGGGCTTTTCCTGCCAGATGGCCTATGATGTGCGCCAGACGCTCTCTGCCGGCGATCCATGTTGCGAGTTTGTGGCTGCCGGCTATGCCTTGACCGACGAGGACCTCACTCGCCTGGAGGAGCTGCGTGCCCGCCTCGGCCAGCGGGCGGTGATGCCCTGGGACTATCACCTGGCGCACCTCTACTGGAGCATGCGCCACACGCTGGAGGCGCACACCGGTGCGGCGGGCAGCGCCATCGCTGAGCGCGCCCTGCAACGCCTGGCCTCACGCCTGGGATCCTCCGTCTCGGAGGCCATTCTGCGCCACGCCGATACTGACTGGAACCACGCGCCCGACATGCCCTGAGCGGGGCGCAAAAACTGGAGCGTAAAGGAGCAATCAGAATGAAGATGCGACGCGCCCTGCTGACGGCACCTCGCCAGTTTGTGGTGGAAGAGTGCGACGCCCCCGAGATGGGGCCCGATCAGGTCTTGATCGCCATCCGTACCTGTGGCGTATGCCCCAGCGATGTGCGCCTCTACGCCGGCACCCGCGCCGGTACCACCTATCCGCGCACCACGGGCCACGAGTGGGTCGGAGATATCGTCGCCGTGGGCGAGAGTGTCACCGAGTATCAGGTGGGCGATCGCGTGGCTGCCTTTGTGCAGCGGGTGTGCGGCATGTGCCGCAACTGCCAGCGGGGCCTGTATAACATGTGCCTGAACCGCTTGCCAGCCATTCAGGGCGGCTTTCAGACCATGGGATTGGCGGTGCCCCAGGCTATCGAGCGCATCCCCGAGGGGCTGGGTTACGAGACGGCCTGCTTTGCAGAGCCGCTGGCCTGCTGCTACAACGGCGTGATGCGCACGCCCATCCGCGTGGGCGATACGGTAATCGTAATGGGCGCCGGTCCCATCGGACAGATGCTGGCCCAGCTGGCGCACCTGCGCGGTGCCCGTGTGATCGCGGTAGATCTGCTGGAAGAGCGGCTGGAGCTGGCCCGCGAGCTGGGCGCCTGGAAGACGCTCAACGCCGGCGATCCGGACCTGGTGGAGCAGGTGCACGCGCTCACCGGCGGGCTGGGGGCCGAGGCGGTGATCGTGGCGGTGGGCTCTACCCGCGCCGAGATGCAGGCATTGGAGCTGGCTGCGCCGGGCGCCTGCGTGAACTATTTCGCCGGCACCTACCCCGCTTCGACCATCTCGGTGGATCCCAACGTGATCCACTACAAGCAGCTGTGGGTCACCGGCAGTTTCCACTTTACTCCGGGCGGCTTTCGCACAGCGCTGGATCTCTTGGCCCGCGGCGAGGTACAGGTGCTCCCGCTGATCAGCCATCGCTTTGGCCTCGATCAGGTGGCACAGGCGTTCGACACGGTGATCGAGCGAGGCGGGATGAAGGTCATCGTCAACATGGACGCCCAGTGACCCCGCTGCGGGACGCTTGCCCCATCGGGCTGGACGTGGGCACCACCACCTGTCGCGCAGTGGCCTTTGACTGCCATGGTCAACTGCTGGCCGAGGCGCGGCGCGAGGTGGTGCCCGAGCACCCCGCTCCCGGTGAGGCGACTCAGCAAGCGACCCGCTGGTGGGAGGCCGCCTGCCTGGTGTTGCGCGAGGTGGTGGCGACGCTGGAGGCGCAGGGCCGTGCGCCGCTGGCGGTGGGCCTGGCGGGCCTGATGCACGCCATGGTGCCGCTGGATGCCCGGCTGCAGCCGGTGGCCCCCGCCATGCTCTGGATGGACCAGCGCAGTCAGACAGAGGTGGACTGGCTGAATGGCGAGGGCCGGCAGGCCTTTCAAGCGGCGGCGGGGGCGGGGGCACTGGCCAGCACAACTCCCAGCCTGGCACGGCTGCGCTGGATTGCGGCCAACGAGCCGCAGGTACTGGCGCGGACGCGCTGGTTGTTGCTTCCCAAAGACTATGTGCGGCTGCAGCTCACCGGCCAAGTAGCCACCGACCCCACCGACGCAGGGGGAACCGGCCTGTACGATGGCCGCGCGGGCAACTGGTCGCCGGGGCTGGTGGAGCTGGCGCGCATCACGCCGGAGCAGCTGCCGCCCATCCGCCCGTCGGCCTCACTGGCGGGCGGCGTCACCCCCGCGGCTGCCCAAGCCACGGGGCTGCCCGCCGGCCTGCCGGTGGTGGTGGGCATGGCAGACACGGCGGCCACGCGGCTGGGGAGCCTGGGGACGGACCGTGAGGCGGCGCTGATCTACATGGGCACCGCGGCCTGGGTGAACTGGTCCGGAAGAGGCAATCACCACGCCATGTTGGCAACTACCGCCACAGGGGGCGCGCTGCGCTGGCTGCGGGATGTGCTCTCGGGCCCGGGGGAACCGCTACCCTATGACACCCTGCTGGCCGAGGCGGCGGCAACTCCCGCAGGAGCCGATGGCGCACTGTTTCTGCCGCACCTCTCGGGGGAGCGCGGTCCCGTGGGCAATCCGGCGGCGCGTGGGGTGTTCAGCGGCCTGGCGCTCTGCCACGGGCGGGGACACCTGGTGCGCGCCCTGCTGGAGGGCACCAGCTGCCACATCCGCTGGCTGATGGAAGAAGGGCAGGCCATGGAGGCACCACGCATCCACGTAAGCGGCGGTGGCACCCGCGGGGACGTGTGGACCCAGGTGCTGGCCAACGTGCTGGATCGCCCGCTGCAGGCCAGCGCCGTGGCGGAGGCGGGTGCCCTGGGCGCCGCCATGCTGGCGGCCACGGGGGTGGGCAGGTTCTCTGATCTCGCCTCGGCGGCGACAGCCATGCTCCGACCCGGCCGGAAGATCACGCCACAGAGCGAGCTGAGAGAGTTGCACGCAGAACTGTATCGCCGCTGGCGCCTCGCTGAGGAGAGCTTTGCCCCGCCCTGTACCCGGGGCTCTGCCTGAGGGCGGGGCTTTTTCCCTGACCGTTGGAGGCGGGCCGATCAGCGGTCAAAGAGCGTCGGCAGGTGCGCTGCCAGCGCCAGCCGCCAAAAACGCCACTCGTGAGCGTATCCCTCCAGCTCGGTGCAGGTATAGCGTACCGAGCGATCGTCCAGCATGCCCCTCAGCGCCCGGTGTGCGGTGATCAGACCGTCCAGGGTACCGATGGTGAGGTGCAGCTGCCGCAGCTGATCGTTGAGCGCCGGGCCCGGCTCGTTCAACAGCGCCGCCATGCGATCCGGGTCGATGGTGCGGGTGATGTCGGGCCCGCGCAGCAGCTCGGCGTTGGCTGGCGCCGGGATCTCGACGGCCACGCCGGGCAGCAGCGGCAGCCCCGCGCTAAAGGCCCCGATCCAGGCAAAGGTATCCACCTTGTTCAAGGCCACATACAGCGTTTGTGCGCCGCCCATGGAAAGGCCCGCAATGGCGCGCTGCTGGCGGTCGGGCACGGTCCTCAGGTGGGCGTCTACCCAGGGCACCAGGTCGGGCACGAGGCTGTCGGCGAACCGAAGGATGTGGCTGCCAGGGGCCGGACGCACATAGTCGGGAGGCACAGGCACCACATCAGGGGCCGCCGGGCGGGTGCCGTTGCCATTGGGCATCACCACGATCATGGGCAGCGCGCTGCCCTCGGCGATCAGGTTATCCAGGATCTGTGCGGCACGTCCCAGATCGCACCAGCCCTCTTCATCGTTGCCACCGCCGTGCAACAGGTAGAACACCGGATAGCGCTGGCTGCCGGACTCGTAATCAGGCGGGGTGTACACCAGCATGCGCCGATCCATCCCCAGGGTCGGTGAGGGATACCACATCTGGTGCACGGTGCCGTGGGGCACCGCACGGATGTCATACAGGCTGGAAAGGGCCCCCGGTATGCGCAGAGACGATCCGCGGCGGATGCCGTCGCGCATGGTAAGGGTGTTGCCGGGATCGAGCGTGGCCACGCCTTCCACCAGGTAGACATAGGTATAGTACTCGGGCGCCAGGGGCCCCAGCGTGACGGACCACTCGCCCGCCTCGGAGCGCTGGAGAGGCACCTCGTTGCCACAGGGCCAGTCGGCATAACCACCGGTGGTATTGCAAACCGACACACAACGCGCCTGTGGTGCCCACAAGCGAAAGGTCACACGCCCATCAGCGTGCACCTGAGGAGAAGACAACGGCAGAGGGGGGACAGTGGTCATTTTCAGCCTCCAGGCAGGGGCGCAGAACAAAGCGCTCTGCTACAAGGAAAGCGGCCCACGGCCGGCTGGCCGTGGGCCGCTGGGTCCTACCAGCGGACGACGCCTTTGATATAGCCATCCGATTGATGCGCTGCGATCTCAAAGAGTTTGGGCGCATCCTCTGGCGAGCTCACGTGGGTCACCAGGGGTTTGAGGTCATAGACGCCCTTTTCCATCAGCGATACCGCCCGGGCAAAGATCCTGGCAAAGTTCGGCGAGATGCTGGGGGAGGCGTTGCCCACCTCATAGCCCGACATGTGCCAGGCGCCCAGGTCTACCATGCGCTTCCCATCCTTGTGCCAGGCAAAGATGCAGAGCTTGCCCTGCTTGCGCAGGATGGCATAGTGCTGATCAAAGGCCACCTGGGTGCCCGCCGTCTCTACCACGATATCCACAGGGCGCTCGGCGAGCGCTTGCATGGCCGCCTTGCCTTTTTCCGTGAGAGGGTTGATGGTCTGCGTGGCGCCGAACTGTGCGGCCAGCGCCAGGCGGTCGGGATTGGGCTCGATGGCGATCACTTCGGCAGCGGGGGTCTGCACCAGGCCCTGCACCAGCAAGAGCCCCATAAAGCCCGTGCCGATGATGGCGATACGATCTCCGGATTGGACGCGACACCAGTCGACACCGTTCATCACACAGGAGACGGGCTCGGCCTGCCAGTGCTCGTAATCCGTCACGTCAGGCTTGAGCAAAGAGATGGCTGCGGGACCTACGTTGGCATAATGCCCCCACAGGGCGGCATTGTCGCCCATGGTGGTCACCAGGTCGCCCTCTTTGTAGCCCTTGACCCGGGCGCCGACCTTGCGAATGATCCCCACGCCCTCGTGGCCGTGCAGGAAGGGATAGGTAGTGCCAGCCGGCAGGATGCCCTTGTACAGCGCCTGGTCCCAGGCGCAAATGGCGGTCGCCTTGAGCTCGAGCTGGACCTGGTAGAGATCGGGGTCGCCGATCTCGAACTCGCGCAGCTCGACCTTGTTGGGTGCGACGTAGAAAATGCCCTCTGTCTTCATCTTGCCTCCGCGCTCACAATCTGCGTGCCTTGCCAGTTTTCCGAGTTGTGCGAGCCGGCCCGCCGGCCACCCTTGGCCCGCACCGTAACTGTGGTGCCTACTCTATCCGCAGGGGAAGGGGGCGTCAACTGCCAGGGAGATCAGCCTGCCCGCCAGATAGCCAGCGCAAACTCGTGGGGGCCGCGCCCCTCGGCAGGACGCAGCCAGGGCTGCTGGGCAGCAGCCAGACTCACGGCGCCATAGGTGCACACCGTCAACGGACGGAGGCGCGCCTGCTGGGCCAGCGTGGCCCAAACCGCCCGCAGGATGCGCCCCTTGAAGGGGGTAAACAGGTAAAACACATCGCCCTGGGAGAGATCGGCCTGTGCGGCATCCCCCAGCACAAAATGCACCCGCTCCAGGCCCAGGCTGGCGGCAAGTGCCTCGGCGCGGGCGTGGTAGGCGGGCTGCACCTCGATGCCCTCCACCGTAGCGCCCGTGAGCCAATGTACCAGGATGGCTGCCCGCCCGAGGCCACTGCCCAGATCGACAAAACACTGTCCCGCGCTCAGCGGCACATGATCGATCAGATCCAGCAGGACCCGCACGGGGGTATCCTCGAGGTGCACATAGTCGCGATCATAAAAGGTGGGCTCTACCGCGCTCTCGCCCAGGCCCAGCATCCCATCCACCAGGCGGTCGACCGGTTCGTGCTCCAGGTGCAGGCTGGTGCTGCTGCCGGTGTAGCCGGTATGCCGATTGAGCTCGGCTCGCAACTCGGCCGGTGTGAGGCTCCCCGCCTGGAGCCGCCCGAGGAGCTCGGCGCAGTACTGGCGATTCAGCGCGTCCAGCCGATCGACGAGCTCGCGGCAGGCACGGGCCTCAACGCGCAGGCGCAGCCCACCGGAGCGCAGCACCTCATGAATGTAATCCAGCTCGTCCAGCGCGACGGTGCGGGGCGAAAAGGCGCCCGGCTCCAGCAGCTCGCTGGCGGCCAGCAGTTGCGCCAGATCCTGGCGGGCCTTGTCCATACCTCTCAGCTCTGGCACGTTCGCGTCCACCCTGTTCCCCCACCATTCCGGCGCAGGCGCCATCGCAGCAGCCCGCCACCAGTATAGATCTCGCAGAGTTTGCAGCCATACCCGTCCAACGTGACAATTTTCTCCATCTGTCTATACTTGCGCCACCATCGGCGGGCGGAATCGCGCGGCCCACACCGTCGCTCCAGCACCGCTATGACGGCACGGTATCAGACCCAGCCGGTGAGAACATGCAAGGAGCCGTTACGATGCCTTACGCCGCTTGCCCCGGATGTGACCAGAACATCCATCTCCGTCGGACCCCGAAACTGGGAGACATTGTGTACTGTGACAATTGCGAGGCGGACCTGGAGGTTGTGAACCTCAATCCTCTCGAGCTGGATTGGCCCTGGGAGGAGGACGAAGACGAAGAGGAAGACGATTACCAGGACGACGACGAGTGGGATGACGACATTTAGAATCGACGTGCCGCGCCGGCGTACGCCCGCGGCCTGATGACTGCCAGGAACAAGGTTGGGGGAGGTTCCACCAGGGCCTCCCCCGGCGCGCTGTATCGGCGTGATCACGGGGATCTCAGGTTTCGGTGCGCTGCCGTGCCGTCTGCAGCACGGTTCGCTCCACTTCAGAGAGCTCCCCGGCGGCGCCCTCCCCCTCCTGCCACCGCGCGATCAGACGCTCCAGCATCTCTCCGTCCCGTTCCTGCCATTCGGCAGGGCCGGCCGCATCCCGCAGGTCCAGCAGGCGTTGAAAGGCGGCACGCTCGCGCGCGAGGCGCGAGGCCTGGGCGCCCGCCAACGCGACGGCCCGAAAGACCGTGTGGATGTGGCTCCCCTCGGGCAGGTCGAGCAACAGCGTCTCGGAGAAGCAGTTGATGCCCACCAGCAGATTGCTGATATCGTGAAAAGTGGGGCGGACCGCAGTGATGGCCTGCCGGAAGGCCTCCTCGCCGCTCAGGCCGTCCAGCAGGCGCTGCAAGACGACATCCAAGGCAGCCACCGCGTCGGCAGCGGAGGTATGGACGGTGAGCGCGTCTTCACGGGCGGCCTCTGACACAGGGCCCATCTGCGAGGCGCCCGCCGCACCCTCACGCGCCACCGCCAGCAGATGCCGCGCCATGCCCGCCGCACAGGCCAGATAGCACAGGGCGGCAGCCTCCAACTGCTCCAGCGCAGGGGGTTGCACAGCCAAACCAAGCCTGGTGAGCGTGGCCTCAAGAGAGATGTTTCGCTCATCGGTCTGGAAGTCAGAGCGCCAGTCCATCATCCTCCCCGCGCGCTGCCGAACCGCGGCGCCGTCACTTGCCGACGTACACCACCCGCAGATCCTGCACATTGGTGTGCAGAATACCCGTCTCAAAAGCGTCCCCCAGGCGACAGAGCACGCTGGTGGTGTTGTGGTTGCGCAGCTCCTGCTCCAAATCGAGATCCGCCGCCAGGGCGCGCTCCACCGTCAAACCGTCTGCAATGCCTCCATTATACTGCGTAGGGCCGTCAGCACCGTCCGAATCAGCGGAGGCGATGACAATGCGCGGGCTGCCGGCGATGCGCCGGGCGGCACTGACCACAAACTCACTGTTGCGTCCACCCTGGCCCGCCTCCGGGCCTGCCGCTACCACCGTCTCGCCGCCCATGAGCAGCACACCGGGCTTGGACACCGGCCGGTCGCGGCGCTCGATCTCGTGTGCGATCTGGCCCATACTGTCGCCTACCAGGGCCGAATCGAGATTGCTGAGGGAGACGGCCAGCACCCCGGCATCCAGGCCCAGGGCGCGAGCGCGCGCCTCGGCGGCATTGACCATATACTCGGGCCCCATCACCCGCACGCGATAGTGCGGCTTGTTGACCCATTCGTCCGGGCGCAGGTGGCCATAGGCCGGGTCGCGCCGCAGCAGGTGCTGCCGCACCGCCTCGGGGATCTCGTCCCAGCAACAGTACACATCCTTGAGCAGGTGGATGGCATAGTCGTACTCGTTCAGGGCGTGCCGCTCTTTGGGCCGCAAAGCCAGGGCATCGGTGGCGCGCTCCGCCGTGCAGATCTGGATCAGCGTGGCGGCGCCGGCGTGGCGGCTGTGTTTGAGCCGCAGGGTGGTCAGCATAGTGCGCACGGCGTTGGCCGCCTCGATGGAGGCACCGTGTTCCAGATACATGACCCGGTTCAGCTCACGGATATCGGCCAGGGTCAAGCCGGGGGCGGGCAGGGTGATGAGGGCCGTGCCACCACCGGACTCGCACTCGAAGATGATGTCGCCCTCTCGGGCGGTATGCATCAGGTCGACGATCTGTTGCGCACCGCGAACGCTGTCCTCATCGGGCTCGGGATGGCCTGCCAGAGTCACCTCGATCCGCTCCAGCGCGACGCGATCGCCCTTTTTGGCGTTGAGATGCCCCGCGGCGATCCGATCCCCGAGGATGTGCTCCAGGGCCTCGGCCATGCGCTGCGCTGCCTTGCCTCCGCCGGTCACCAGGATGCGGCCCACCCGGTCCAGGTTAAACTCCAGCGTAGTGGGATAGGCGGGACGCGGACCGTCAGCGGGCAGAGCGCCCAGCGGGCCAGGGGGAAACTCGTCCGTGCCCACGTACAGCGTGTTCCCCTCGATCCGCACCGCCTTGGTGACGTTGTCGTAGGGATCCCCCGCCTGCAGGCCGGTCTCCAGAATGTCCAGCACCACGCGCCGCCCGACGACGTTGCCATGGGACAGAATTTCATCGCGGTTATTAAAGATCGACATGCCTACATCCCACCAGCGATTGATGCGTTTTTACGGCATCGGGTGGGCCAGGCAGCGTGCCCGACCCACCCGAAAGCGACTACCACTTGACCTTGAGCCCAGCCTTGCCGGCAAAGTGAGCGCGGGCACCCAGCTCCTGCTCGATGCGCAGCAGACGGTTGGCCGCTTCGCCGCCGGCGCCGCCCCGCATGTGGCCCGTGATCAGGCCCACGGCATAGTCCACGATCTCGGGGCCCTCGCCACGGCTGCCGCAGGGCATGACACCATAGCCGTTGCGGTGTGCCAAACGCGTCATCTCAAAGGCCTCGGTAATGGTGCCCACCTGGTTCACCTTGAGCAGCACCGCATTGGCGGCGCCCATCTCGATGCCCTTTTGCACCCGCACCGCGTTGGTGGTGAACAGGTCATCGCCGCAGATCTCGATGTTGACCTCGCGGGTCAGCCGGGCGTGCCCCTCAAAATCGTCCTCGTCGAGAGGATCCTCAAAGATCACAAAGGGATACTGCTCGGTCATCCACTTGTAGAGCGCGATCAGCTCGTCCAGCGTCTTGTCCTCGCGGGAAAAGAGGCCGACAAAGCGCTCCTTGTCATTGTCATAGTATTCGCCGGCGGCCACATCCACCTGGATGCCCACACGCCCGCTGTAACCACAGGTCTCGATGACCTCGCCCATCACGTCCCACAGCTCGCTGTCGTGCTTGAGCACGCCTGCGGGGATAAAGCGCACATTAAAGGGATCCAGCCCCTTGATGCGCTTGGCGAGGGTGCGCCTCCAAGTGCGCTCCAGCACCCAGGCGGCGTAAGCGGCATCGGCAAAGGTGTCAAAGCCATAGCACATGAACTCGTAGCTGGGCTTGTCACCAGCGCGCTCGCCACCGCCATAGCGGCGGGCACCGTTCATCAGACCCACGCCGGGCACGGGCAGCTCACAGGCATTGACGCCGCCGATGTGCTCATAGAGAGGGATGCCCAGCGCGGCCGCCCCGGCCCGCAGCACCGCCGCCGACACGCTGGCAATGGCGTTGCCGCCCAGCCGCGAACGGTCGGGCGTACCGTCCAGATCCAGCATGGCCTGGTCGATCACAGCCTGCTCGGTGCTGTCCATTCCTGCCAGCGCCGGCGCCACCAGGGTGTTGATCCCTTCGGAGGCTCGCCGCACGCCCAGACCCTCAAAACGGTCGCCACCGTCATAGATGAACTTGACCTCGAACTCGCCCACCGAGATGCCCGCCGTAGCGATGGCGGTGCCCACGGCGCCGTTCTCTGTGGTGACGGTGGTCTCGATCCCGGGATGACCGCGCCCCGAGTAGACTTCCCGTGCCACGATCGATGTAATTCGCGCTCCCTTTGGCATTGTGACCTCCCAGAATGCCCGAATGTGAACAACCTACAGATAATAGTGCAGCGTGCGCGCGACGTCCAAGCCCAGCACGCTCAGGGAGCAATCTGTGCGTGCCAAATCTGTGTTCAGCATGGACAGTCGCGGCCAATTCGCTAGAATAGCTGCATCGGAACCGCAGTGGCCCCAGTCACAGGAAAGGACTTGCCTTGGACCCAGGATTCTGGACCGCTCTGCTCCTTACCGCCTTTGCCGGCCTCTCCACGGGCCTGGGCGCCGTAATGGCCTTTTTCACGAGCCTGCGGAACTTGCGCTTTCTCTCCTGGGCCACGGGCTTTTCCGGCGGGGTGATGCTGTACGTGTCCTTTGTCGAGATTTTGCCCAAGGGCATGCGCATCATGGGAGAGATGCAGAGTGCGCCCTCGGCAGGCTGGGCGGCGACCGGGGCCTTTTTCGGGGGGATCCTGCTCAGTTTCCTGATCGATGAGCTGGTGCCGGGCGCGGAGAACCCGCACGAATCCCGCACCGCACGGGAGCTGCGGGATGTGAGCCAGGGCACCGTACCGGAAGAGCGCCCCGGCGACGGCACGCCGCTGCACGAGTTGGAGCGCACCGGCGTGTTTACGGCGCTGGCCGTGGGGATTCACAACTTTCCAGAGGGGATGGTGACTTTTCTCGCGGCGCTGGCGGACCCGGCCCTGGGGATCAGCATCGCCATGGCCATCGCCCTGCACAACATCCCCGAGGGGATCAGCGTCTCGGTGCCGATCATGTTCGCCACCGGAGACCGGCGCAGGGCCTTTTGGTGGTCGCTACTGTCGGGGCTGGCAGAGCCGGTAGGCGCCCTGCTGGGCTAT
>JAAYED010000080.1 GCA_012728955.1 Chloroflexota bacterium | reverse complement strand
GAGGTTGAGGCACCTCGGCTTGCGGCCGCTGACCAGCCCTCCCTGTCGAGACCTGTCATCCCCGACGGCTCCTATTATACCAGCGATTGGCGCCCCTGACAAGCGAATCAAGCTCTGGCCTTGGTAGCTGCCCGTGCAGACGGTATAATGGCTTTCAGATCACATGAGGGGTGGGGTATGGAGAACCAGCGCATTGGCATCATCGGCGGCAGCGGCATGTACGCGATCGATGGTTTGAGCGATATCCAGCCGGTTCTACCAAGCACCCCTTACGGTGCTCCCAGCGACGAGATCGTGCTCGGCACGCTGGGCAGCGTGGGGCTGGCCTTTTTGCCGCGCCACGGCCGCGGACATCGCCTCAGCCCCTCCGAGGTCCCCTCTCGTGCCAACATCTGGGCTCTCAAGTCCCTGGGGGTGACCCACATTCTGTCGGTCAGTGCGGTGGGCAGTCTTCGCTCCGAGATGGCCCCCCGTGACCTGGTGTTGCCGGATCAGTTGATTGACCGTACCAAAGGGATACGGCCAGCATCGTTCTTTGGTGAGGGTGTGGTGGCCCACATAGGCTTTGCGGAGCCTTTTTGTCCCGAGATGCGGCGCATCGTGTATGGTGTGACCCGTAGCGTGATGGGGGATGCCTGCCATAATGGCGGCACGCTGGTGGTGATGGAGGGGCCACAGTTTTCCACACGGGCCGAGTCACGTTTTTATCGTCAGATCGGTGGCGACTTGATCGGGATGACCGCTCTGCCTGAAGCAAAACTGGCGCGCGAGGCCGGCATCTGCTACTGCACTCTGGCGATGGTGACTGACTATGACAGCTGGCACGAGACGACCGAGACGGTGACCGTGGAAATGGTTGTGGCCAACATGAGCGCCAACTTGGCGAACGCCCGGGCCATTGTGGCGGCAGCTGCCCCCTTGATCGCCGCCAGTCCGCGCCACTGCGGTTGCGCGCACGCC
The DNA here is from genome assembly GCA_012728955.1 of Chloroflexota bacterium. Taxonomy (GTDB): domain Bacteria; phylum Chloroflexota; class Anaerolineae; order UBA1429; family UBA1429; genus JAAYED01. The sequence continues at coordinate 966 of JAAYED010000080.1, read as the reverse complement.
CTGCACGATGCCATCATGACCCAGCAGGACCAGATTCCTTCCGAACGGCGTGCTCAGCTTGACCCGCTTATCAGAGACCTGTTCTAGTCAGCGCAGGCAAGGGCAGCTACTGCATCCGTGACTTGATCTCTCGCGCGATTTCTCGTTCTGAATCGCGCTCGCGCAGGCTCTCTCGCTTGTCATAGGTGTGCTTGCCGCGGGCTACACCTATCTCCACCTTGGCGCGATTGTTCTTGAGATACAATCTCGTGGGCACCACCGTAAAGCCTCGCTGCTCCACCTGCGCGCGCAGCCGGATGATCTCTCGGCGGTGCAGCAGCAGTTTGCGGTCGCGCGTGGGGTCGTGGTCCAGATAGCTGGCCTCGTTGTAGCCGGCGATATGCGTTCCGACGAGCCAGGCCTCGCCCTCTCGAAAGGTCACAAAGCTGTCTCGCAGATTCACGCGCCCCGCCCGAATCGACTTGATCTCGGATCCGTGCAGTGCAATGCCTGCCTCCATGGTCTCGAGAATGGCATAGTCGTGGAAGGCTTTGCGATTGTGGGCGATGGTGCGGTTAGGCCCCTGGTCGGACGATGCTTCACGTTTTCTTGCCATGGCTGGTCCTAGCGAGTGCTCTCCAACAGTACCTCAATGGCACGGTCGAGCTGAGGGTCCTCACCGGCAGCCGCCTGCTCGGGAGAGATCTCCACTGGGACGTCGGGCTCCAGGCCGTCGCCATCCAGAATCCGTCCACCCGGCAGGATCCACTTGGCGATGGTAACCCGCAGGCTGGAGCCATCTGTCAGCGTGTGGGTGGATTGTACCGAGCCCTTGCCAAAGGTCGTTACGCCTACCAGCTTTCCGCGTCCATGGTACTGAATCGCACCGGCCAGGATCTCGCTGGCACTGGCACTGCCGCCATTTACGAGAACCACCAGAGGAACGTCCACCATGCTGCCGCTGCGGTTGACGTGAAACTCTTCCGG
>JAAYED010000004.1 GCA_012728955.1 Chloroflexota bacterium | reverse complement strand
GCCAGGAGCTCATCGAGCTGGAGAACAAGCACGCCATCGTCCAGGATACCCGCGGCATCGGCGTCGCCGATATGGCCATGGGCATCCGCAACGGCCGCCAGCATCGCTCCAACGGCCGCATGGTGTCACACATTGTCGATATCATGAACGCGCTGCACGAGTCCAGCGACCAGGGCAAGCGCATCGATCTCGTTACCACCTGCGAGCAGCCCAAGCCGCTCCCCGTGGACCTGCCCAACTGGACCATCGACGAGTAACATAAAAGGTGGGGAGAGCGGCTCGCCGCTCTCCCCACCACAGTCCGCAGGGCTGTCCGACCAGATCGAGCGATCCCGCCGAGACGAGGGGGATTCCCCCTTGCTGGATGGTGAAACGGGGTGCCGGTGCGCAGCCAGCGCGATGCTGCAGGCGTACGACAACCCCAGGGGAGACAAGCCATGGCCAACGAAATCATCGCCATTGGTGGTGGATGTATCGATCACCTGTCCATCGTGCGGCGCACGCAGGATGGCTGGGAGCAGTGCGACACGCCCCTGGTGCAGGGTGGCGGTCCGGCCGCTACGGGTGCCACGGCCATCGCCCGACTGGGGGGCTCGGTGGAACTGTGGGCCTTTACGGGAGACGACTATCACGGCCACATGATCCGCAGCGAGCTGGAGCGCGACGGGGTGGACATCAGCCAGATTCGGGTGGTGCCCGGCTACCGCTCGCACTGCAGCTATATCGAGGTGGATGCCGATACCGGCGAACGCACCATTTATGGCTCGGGCTTTGGCATCCAGCCGGAGGATGTGAACACCTTTTATGATCCGTCACGGGCCGAGTCGGCGCGGGCCATGCTGGTAACAGCCTTTGTGCCCGAGGTCGCCATCGAGGCCGCCACACGGGTGCACGCCCATGGCGGCACCGTGGTGGCGGATCTCTTTCGTGTGGATGGCGCCGTGTCCGAAATGGTGCACCACGTGGACGCCATCATTCTGCCCGAGTTCAGCGTGGCGCCGTTGGTGGGCAGTTTTGACGTCCCGCGGGCACTGTATGCCCTGGCCGAGCTGGGCGGAAGCATGCCCGCCATTACCGTGGGGCCCAAAGGTTCGTACTATCTCGCCGAGGGCCAGGTGTACCACTGCCCTGCCTTTGAGGTGGACGTGGTGGATACCACCGGCTGTGGCGATTCGTTCCACGGCGGCTTTACCTTTGCCATGGCGGCGGGCATGAGCCAGCACGAGGCCATGCGGTTCTCCTCGGCGGTAGCCGGGCTCAAGGCCACCAAGCTGGGCGGCCGCTCGGGTCTGCCCACACTGCAGGAGGTGACGCGGTTCATGGCAGAGCGTCCCGATCAGGCGCGGGCACGCCGCCTGTCTGATGGCGCCACGGTCTAGCGGGCCGCGCGTCCACAGTACCCGTTGGAAGGAGAGCACATGGTTCAGGAGATGATCGCCATCGGCAGCGGCTGCATCGACCATTTGTCGATCGTCAAGCACACGGCCGATGGTTGGGAAGAGTGCGGCACGCCCCTGGTGCAGGGGGGAGGGCTGGCCTCCACCGGCGCCACAGCCATCGCACGGCTGGGCGGGGGCGTGGAGCTGTGGGGCATTGTGGGGGATGACTATCACGGGCAGATGATCCGCACCGAGTTGGAACGCGACGGGGTGGATATCAGCCAGATGCCGACGGTGCCCGGCCACCGCTCGCCCAGCAGCTTTATCGAGGTGGATGCCCTCACGGGGGAGCGCACCATTTACGGCTCGGGCTTTGATCGACGCCCGCCCAACCTCTCCTCGCTCTTTGATCCCAGCCGCGCCCGCCAGGCCAAGGCCATGCTGGTGACCACCTTTGTGCCCGATGTGGCCATTGCCGCCGCCAGGGAGCTGCACGCCAGCGGCGGTGTGGTGGTGGCGGATCTGGCGCGGGTGGATGGCGCCGCTGCTGAACTGATCCACTCCGTGGATGCCCCCATCATGCCCGAGTTTGCCGTCGAACCGCTGGTGGGATCCTTTGACGTGCGGCGGGCGCTGGCCGTCCTGGCGGATTTGGGCGCCAGCATGCCTACCTTTACCGTGGGCCCCTCGGGCTCGTATTATCTGGCCGAGGGAGTCATGTACCACTGCCCCGCCTTTTCCGTCCAAGTGGTAGATACCACTGGCTGCGGCGACTCGTTCCACGGGGCCTATACCTTTGCCATGGCCCGGGGCTATGGGCAACACGAGGCCATCCGCTTTTCCTCGGCCGTGGCCGGGCTCAAGGCCACCAAGCTGGGAGGCCGCTCCGGCCTGCCCACTCTGGACGCTGTGATGCGCTTTATGGCTGAGCGTCCGGACGAGGCCCGCGCCCGCAGGGTGGACGACGGCAGCCTGGCCTGACAGAGAGACACGCCTGTTGAGGCAGTAGCTGAGCCATGCGGTAGATGGCGGCGCACGGCACGACAGGCAGGCAGGGGTCCGTGAGGAGCATACTCCTCACGGACCCCTGTGGTTGGCAGCAGCATTTGCAGGGGGCCCGCCTCGCTCCTATAGTGGCAACCATGATGCCATGCAACTCTCCCCAGGCCCGCTCCCACTGGCGACGCTGGGATCTCGTGGCGCTGGGAATTGCCCTGCTGCTGGCGGCAGTGCTGCGGCTGGGCTGGCCCGGCGTCAACTCTTTTGCGCTGGACGAGGCGCACGTGAGCCTGCTGGCGCTGCGCATGGCCCGGCAGGGAGCTGTGCCCACGGTCGGGATCCCCTCCTCCGCCGGCGTACCCAATGCCCCCCTGTTTGTCTGGTTGATGGCGCTGCCCTTTGCACTCACCAACAACCCGCTGGCGGTGACCCAGGTCGTCGCCGCGATGAACGTGCTGGCCATCTTGCCGCTCTGGGTGCTGGCGAAACGGCTTTATGGTCCCTGGGGAGCGATGTCCACTGCCCTGCTCTATGCTGCTTCGCCCTTTGGGGTTTTTTATTCCCGCAGCATCTGGAGCCAGGATCTGCTGGCGCCCATGGCCATCCTGTGTGCCTGGCTCGTCTGGCGCACGCTGGAGCGCCCTCGAGCAGCCACGCTGATCCCTCTGATGGCGCTGGCCGGCATGGCCTGGCAGGTGCACTATGGCGCCGCCGTACTGGCGCCCCTCACGCTGTGGTTCGTGCTGCGCCAAAGACTGTGGCGGCCGGGCCTCGCCTGCATACTGGCGGGAGCGGGCCTCGCCCTGGCGGCGGCCCTGCCCTTTGGACTGACCCTGATGCGGGACGAGGCACTGCGAGAGGCGGCACTCGCCCTGGCGGCCCGGCCCGCCACCTGGACGCCAGAGGCCCTGCGCCTGTGGGTCCAGGTGGCCAGCGGCTGCAACTGGGAGTGGCTGCCTTTGGGCTGGGATTGGCACTGGCCCGCCTGGCTGCAGCGGCTGCTGGGCCTGACCAGCCTGGCCAGTGGGCTGCTTACGGCCATCGGTGCAGTGGTTTGTCTGTTGACGCTGTTGAGGCGCAGGTCGCAGCGGTCGCCCGCTGCCCTGTTGCGCGAGCTGGTGCTGCTCTGGGCACTGGCAGTCCCCCTGCTCTTTATCCGCTCGCGCACGCCGGTGTACCACCAGTACCTGCTGACCGCCCTGCCCGCGCTGACGCTGCTGGCGGGCGGGGCTGCGGCCGCCCGCCAGCAGGGCGCCCGCTGGCGAGGGCCGGCAGTGGCCACGCTGGCGCTGCTGATCGCGCTGACACAGGGCACGGCCTGGTGCCTGGGGCTGACGGCCAATGCCCGCCAGCTGCAGGTGGGCGGCATGGGCACCCCTCTGACGTACATGCAGGCGGCCACGGCGCGGCTGCGAAGTGATTTGCCCGTGTACGGGCACGTGCGCAGCGACGCCCCCACCCAGGATGCGGACGCCGCCGCCCTGAGCGTGCTGCTGTGGGACCGCCCGCTCTCGCTGGTGAACGGCGAACGGGTGCTGCTGCTGCCACCCGAGGGACAGGGCGCCCAGCTCTATTTCCCTTTCCCCGATTCCCCTGCGCTGGAGCTGGCCCGCCAGATCGCCCAGCCCAGCGAGGAGATGCGTCTGCCCCGCCGCAGCAACGAGCCGCCCTACACGGTGCTCACGGTGCAGGGCGCTGCCCCGCAGGGCGCCCCTCCCACCGCAGAGCGGACTCTTGCCAACGGGGTGGCCCTGGTCCGCTGGGAGACCGAGCGACAGGATGGCAGCCTGCGCCTGCTGACGGTGTGGCAGGTGGGCCCGGGCTATGTGTCGGGCCGCTACCACCAGCTGAACCATCTGGTGGCGGAGGGTTCCGAGGTGCCCCTGCAGGTGGGCGATGCGGACCTGTCTTCGCAGAGCTGGAGCGAGGGGAATCTGGTGGCGAGCTGGGTCACCTACACCGATGTTCCTGCGGATGCCAGCCTGCTGGTGGGCATGTACACCTGGCCAGACCTGGAGCGGGTGCCCACCACGACGGGTCAGCAGGCCATCCGACTGACCCCATAGCCATGCCGGTCCCTCGATAACCAATTGGCAGGGCAACAGAATTCGGTTAGACTCTGCCCGACAGATCGAGAGCCCGGCAGCCCCACAGCGGTGAACTGCCCGGCAAGTATGCTTGCAGAGAGGAGTCCGATGAGCGACGACGTTCTGGCCAAGTTGATCGAACTGAACCCCAAGCTGAATTTCAAGCACATCAGCGATCCGTCCTTTGAGCGCTATGGCCGCTATCTGCCCCAGTATGACGCGAGCGAGATGATCGCCCGTGCGGCAGCCATCGTGCCCCAGATCGAGCGGGTCGCCTATGAGACCTCGGTTGCGGCGCTCGAGGAGCCCAGCGCCCTCACCACCGCACTGCGCCAGGAAGTGTACGGCGGCATGGACGCCCAGGTGGGCTGGTGCTATGGCCACAACCAGGCGCTCAACGGCGTCGAGTACCACCGCGGCTCTGAGGTGGGTGTTTGCGTGACCGACGCGATCTTTTTGGTGGGCCACCTGCAGGACATCTGCTTTGGCGAAGAGATTCGCTACGATACGGCCAAGATCGCGGCGTTCTATGCCCCCAAGGGCAGCGTGATCGAATTCGCCCCCTGGAACCTGCACATGGCACCGATCTCGGTGCGCGAGGGCGAGCAGTTCTGCGTGCTGGTGTACCTGCCCCGGGGCACCAACGAGCGCTTGACCTACAGCGTGCCGCAGACCGGTGAGAACCGCCTGCTGCGCGCCGTGAACAAGTGGATGATGGGTCACCCCTCGCTGGAGCGCATGATCCAGGGTGGCGTGTACCCCGGTCTGGTCGGTGAGAACCCGATCGTCAAGCCCATCTAGCCTCGTCCAGCAGCACGAGCCCCGCGCCGGCCGGGTGCGGGGCTCGTGTGCAATCACAGGCATCGACGTGCTAGCCAGCCAGACGAGCGACAGGGCCACCCCGCAGGGGAGCGAACGGCACACGGGGCGGTGGAGGGCGTTGCAGACAGGCATCCTCGCCCTGTACCTGGTGCTCTGCCTGGTGATGTCGGTGGTGAACCCGCTGGGTGAAGCCTATGACGAGTGGGCACACTTTGCCTATGTCCGCTATGTCGTCCGTGAGCATGCCCTGCCCGCCTCTGGTCAGCGGGTAGCCCCCACGCTGGACTGGAACGCCACCCATCACCCGCCGCTCTACTATGTGCTCTCGGCGGCCCTGGTGAGCTGGGTCGACATGTCGGACGACCTGCAGCCGGTGCCCAACCCCCACGTGGGCGACGGGCGGGTGCTGAACGCCTACATCCACTCGGCGGCGGAGCAGTTCCCCTATCGCGGATCGGTGCTGGGTATGCATCTGGTGCGTCTGGTCTCCACCACCATGGGCCTGCTGACCCTCCTGCTGCTGCGGCGTACGGTGCTGTTGCTCGCACCGGGCAACCAGGGGCTGGTGTCGGCGGCGCTGGCGCTGCTGGCCTTTTCGCCCCAGTTCGTGTTCACCCACAGCATTATCACCAACGACGCCGCGGTCACACTGTTCTGCAGCGCCGCACTGGCTGCCATGGTGAGCGTGATGGTGCGTCCCCGATTGTTGCCCTGGCTGGGCATGTGGCTGGCGCTGGGCGCCGCCTTTATGTCCAAGGCCAATGGCGTGGCCCTGATGCCTCTGGGGGTGCTGGTCACTCTGTGGATGGCGCTGCGCCATCGGCGCAGCCTGCCGCCCGCTGCCCTCGCCGGCCTGGCGCTGGCCATGCTGACTCTGAGCGGGGGGTTGCTGTATGGCCTGTGGCGTTGGGAGCAGTGGAACGCCTATATGCACGGCCACCACTCCAGCATCGGCGGGGCGCTGCAGCGCTTTATCCTGCCCGCATTGACCCAGGGCAGCGGCACGGCGCAGGCGCTCTTTCATTGGGCGATCGTGCCCGCCGGTCTGATCTACATGTGGCGCACCTATTGGGCATCCTTTGGCGTGGGCAACGTGCCCGCCGACGGCATTTTTTACTGGGTGGTGGCCGCTTTCAGTCTGGCCGCCCTGCCTGGCATGGTGCGACTGGCGCTCCGCTGCCCCCGGGGCGAGGCCTGGCGCCTGGTTCTGCCGGCGCTGGCTGCGCTGCTGCTCCTGGTGCCACCGCTCTTTTTGATACCGGTCAGCGGGCTGTCCTTTGTCTCGCCGGGCCGCTACCTGATGCCCCTGGCGCCTCTGGGAGCCATGGCGCTGGCGGCGGCGCTGCCCTGGAGCTTGCCTGGCTCCAGAAAGACGGCGGCAGCCTGGGCGCTGGCGGCGGTGCTCCTGCTGACCAGCGCCGCGGCACCCTGGCGGCAGGTGCGCCCGGCCTATGCGCAGGCACGCCTGTTGACCGAACAGGACGTGCAGGCGATCGCCGCGCCTGTCAGCTATCGCTTTGGCGATGCGTTGGAATTGGTTGGCTATCGGGTGGAATCGGAACGCCACCGCCCCGGCGACGAGCTGCGCGTGGCGCTCTACTGGCGCTGCCTGGAGCCCATGAGCAGCGACTATATGGTCAGCGTGCAGGCACTGGATCCCGCCCTCACTTACTATGGGGGCGTCGACGCCTGGCCGGGCCGCGGCAGCTACCCCACCACACGCTGGCAGCCCGGAGAGATCGTGGAGGACCGCCACCGCTTTACGCTGGGGGCCGATCTGCCGGCGCCCAGCCGTGTCACCCTCAAGGTCACGGTGTACGACGGCACACCTGAGCACTATCTCGCAGTGGCGCCCGCGGGCGAACTGGGGGAAAGCGCCGCGCTGTTGGGCCAAGTGGCTGTGTCGGGTCCGCAGGCCTGGCCCTGGCAGCGTTGGCAACGGCCGCTGGCGCGCTACGGCGAGGGCATCAGCCTGCTGAGGGCCAGTGCGACCTCCCAGGCCGACGGCACCGTGGCGGTGAGCCTCGACTGGCGCTGTGACCGAACCCCCGGCGCCGACTATACGGTGTTTGTGCACCTGAGCGACCCCTCGGGCCGGCCGGTGGATGATGCGGATGGCCCGCCCCTGGGAGGGCGCTACCCCACCGGCCTCTGGAGCAGCGGCAATCTGATCAGCGAGCGCCGTTTACTGGACCTCCCTGCGGGGGCGGACCCGGCCGCTCTGGTGGTGGAGGTGGGCCTTTACGCCGCCGATACGGGGGTGCGTTTGGCGGCGCGGGATGCGCATGGGCAGCCATTGGCCAACGACGCGCTGCTGCTGCCCATCGAGACTGCCCCGCGGGAGCAGCGCCCGTGACGCGCCCGGTGGCGCCCGTGCTGCGTGGCCTGCTGCGCCCCCAGGGCGTGGCCATAGTGGTGCTGTTGCTGTTTGTGCTCCTCGCCAATGTGTATGCCTGCGTGAACCCGATCCTCGAAAGCCCGGATGAGATCACCCACTATGGGGTGATCGAGTATCTCGTACACGAGCGGCGGCTTCCGGTGCAGGTGCCCGGCGAGAAAACCGCCTACATGCAGGAGGGCAGCCAACCTCCTCTGTACTATGTGCTGGGCGCCCTGCTGGCAGCGCCAGCCATCCCCGAGGACGGCAGCGACACGCTGGTGCACAATCCGCATGCCCGCATCGGCGTGGGCCTGGCGCGGGACAATGTCAATCTGCTGGTGCACCAGCCGGACGAAGGCTGGCCCTGGCGGGGTGTTGCCCGCGGGGTGCATCGGCTGCGGCTGTACTCTATCGCGCTGGGCTGCCTCACGCTGGCGGCCATCCATGCCCTGGGCCGCCTCGTTTTCCCAGAGGACCCCTGGCTGGCCACCGCCGCCATGGCCTGGGCGGCGCTGAATCCCATGTTCCTCTACCTCTCCGCCTCGATCAACAACGACAATCTGGTGATCATGCTCTGCAGCTGGGGCCTGGTGGGCATGGTGCTGGTGCTGCGGGAGGGCAACTCCTGGCGCCGTTCGGCGACGCTGGGTCTGCTGTGCGGGCTGGCCGCGCTGGCCAAGGTCAGCGGACTCTCGCTGCTGGCGCTGGCCGTGCTGGCCATCGGCGGTACCGAACTGCTGGCCCTGCCCCGCACCCGGGAGGATGCCCACTCTCGTTCGGAGCGCCCGGCCAGCAGGGCATTCCAAGCGAAGGCGCTCCGCAGGGCAGCCCAGCGGGCGGCGGGCCACGTGCTGCTGGCGGCAGCTTTGGCCGTTGCGCTGGCTGGCTGGTGGTACCTGCGCAACTATCGGCTGTACGGCGAGTTTCTGGGCGTGCAGCGCATGCTGGACATTTTCGGTCGGCGCAGCGACGCCTTTTCCTGGCGCGCCGCCCTGGCCGAGTACCAGGGTTTTCGCATCAGCTTCTGGGCACTGTTCGGTTATGTCAATGTCATGCTGCGCTGGCCATGGGTCTATGTGGTCTTGGAGAGCTTTTTTGCGTTCGGCCTGTTGGGGGCGTTACGCTCTCTGCTGGCGACCTGCCCTGTGCGCCATGGTGCTGGCCGCTGGCCCTGGCGCCGCTGGGCACCTCCGGCGCTGCTGCTGGTGTGGATCGCAGCCATCCACGTCGCCCTGCTGCGCTGGACCAGCATGACACAGGCCTCACAAGGGCGGCTGGCCTTTCCGGCTCTGGGGGCGCTCGCACTGCTGATGTTCTGGGGCCTGGGCAGCTGGTTGCCCGCAAGATACCGGCATCGCGCCACGCTGGCTGCGGTGCTCTGCGTGGCCGCCGTGGGCCTCTCTGCTCCGTGGACCACCCTGGGACCTGCCTACGCGCCGCCGCGGCGCCTGACGCTGGAGCAGATCGACAGTGCCGCACGCCCCTTTGGTGCCCGTTACGCCGACGGGCTGGACCTCGTGGCCTGGCGGATCGAGCCCACGACGCTGGAGCCGGGCGGACACGCCACCCTCACGCTGTACTGGCAGGTGCTTCAGCCCGTGGACCGGGACTATTCCATTTACATCCATCTCTTTGGGCGTAACGGCCAGACGCTGGCCACCCGCGACGGGCTGGCGGGTATGGGCAACTACCCCACCAGCCGCTGGCAGGCCGGAGAGGTCCTTGAGGAGCGGTACGAGTTTGACGTGAGCGCCAGCGCCCGCGCTCCGGTGGCGGCTCGCCTCAATGTGGGGCTCTATGAGTACGACGGTATGGAGCGCCCCACGGTGACCGACGGCCTGGGACGTCCGGTGTTGCAGCCGACCTTGGGTCTCGTCAAGATCAGTGGCCAGGGCGATGCCGGAGGGATCGCGCCCACGCTGGACTATACGCTGGGCGATGGGGTGCGCCTGTTGGGCGGCCAGCTCCCCGCCACCGCACAGCCCGGCACACCACTGCCCGTACGGCTGTTGTGGGAAACGGCGCCGCTGGACGCCGACTATACCGTCTTTGTGCACCTGGTGGCGGAGGATGGCTCGCTGATCGGCCAGGGCGATGGCCCGCCCATGGGGGGTGAATATCCCACCCGTTACTGGGGGAGCGGCGAGCGCGTGGACGACCCACATCTGGTCAGCGTGGAGAAGGATGCCCCAGCGGGCCAGGCCAGGCTGCTGGTGGGTCTCTACAATGCCGAGGGGCAACGCCTGCCGGTGTCGCTGGCGGGAGAGCCGGCCGGTGACGCCGCCGCCATCGGCAGCGTCACCATCGTTACCGCACCGCTGGACAAGCCCTGAGGATCAGCGCCTCGGGAGGCACCGGTCGCACACTCGAGCAGCCCGAATCCCCTCTCAAACAGCGCGTCAGCAGCCCTCGGGTACGGCTATAAAGAGCACCCACATCGGATTGCGCCCGACGGCATAGGTCTCGATCTCTTGCAGGCTCCCCGTATCCCCATCCAGCCGGTAGGCCGCCAGGCGGTTCGAACCGAGGCCCGCGGCATAAACAAAACGCCCGCTGGGGTCCACGCCGAATACCCGCGGAGTCGGCTCGGTGGGCCGATGCCCCTGCGGCGTAAGCATCCCGCTGACGGGATCCACGGCAAAGATGGCGAGACTGTTGTGTCCCCGGTTGGATACGAACAGCCAGCGCCCCTGGGGATCCAGATGGATCTGCGCGCAGGTATTGCGCCCCGCAAAACCCTCCGGCAAAGTGGACCAGGTGCCCAGCAGCTGCAGCGTCCCATCCTCGCCCAGGGCGTAGGCCGAGGTGCTGCTGCCATCCTCGTTGGAGGTGTACAGGCGGTTCAGCGCAGGATGATAGGCATAGTGCCGCGGCCCCTGCCCACCAGCCACGGGAGCCAGTGCAGGCAGGTTGGGCGTCAGCTGGCCGGCTTGGGCATCAAAGCGGTATTGATTGATGCGATCCGCCGGCATGGTCTGGGGCAAAAAGGCAAAACGGTTGCTGCGGTCGGTGTGCAGACAGTGGGCGTGCCGCTCGACGGTCAGCCACTGGGTGGCCTCGGCCGCGATGCGCCCCTGGGAGTCCAGCCGGTGCACTGAGGCGGTGCCCGCCTGATAGTACGCCGCGAGGACATTCTGCCCGGTCTTGTCGATAGAGACGTAGCAGGCATCGGTGGGCACGGCCACGCGAGAGAGCTCGTCTCCCAGCAACCCCCTCCCGTCCAATGATACGGTGGCCAGGGCTGGACTGGCGCGCAGGCCGACGGCGATCCAGCGGCCCTGGGGATCCAGAGCCAGCGGTGCGGGGCCCCCGGCCACGGGGTACCGCTGCTCCACCGTCAGTCGGCCGGTGTCGCCGTCCATGGCATACATGGTGAGAAGGTCGTCATCCTGCTGAGCCAGCAACAGACGGTATTGCATGCTTGATTCTCCCTGGGCAGCCCGGATGAGCCCGAGCTACAGCCCCAACTCCTCAGGAGCCTGCGGGCTCCACAGCGGACTGATGGATGTTCCCCGATGGATGCCCTGAATGGCATAGGCCAGCATGGGCGCCACACTGACAATCTTGAGCTTGGGATGGTGCTTGGGCGGCGGCACCAGCACCGTGTCGGCCACCACCAACTCGGAAATCCACTCTGCGTCGAGGCGCTGCAGGGCGCTGGGCAGCAGCACCGGATGGGTGATCGCCAGGTGCACCTCCGGGCGCGCGCCCTGCCTGAACAGCTCGGGCAGCTGGCCCAGCACGCTGCCGCTGGCCACCACGTCGTCGATCACGATGGGCACCTTGTCACGCACGTCGCCCACTACGTGGGTGGTCTCTACCCGGCCGTTGCCATCCCTGCGCTTTTGCATCACGACCAGCGGCACACCCAGGGCCCGCGAGTACAGCCCGGCCAGGCGGGCACGGCCCACATCGGGCGAGACGACCACGGCGTCGCTGATATAGGGCTGCTGTGCAAAGTAACGGCAAAAGATGGGATAGGCCTGCAGCCAGTCCACCGGCACGGTGAAGAAACCTTGAATGGCATCGGCATGGATGTCCACATAGATCACGCGGGCCACGCCCGAGGCCTCGAGCATGGAAGCCACCACCCGGGCGCCGATGGCCTCGCGGCCCTGCGCCATGCGTTCCTGACGGGCGTAGGGATAGTAGGGCAGGATGGCGGTGATCTGCTCCGCCGAGGCGCGGCGCAGCGCGTCGATGATCATCAACAGCTCGACCAGGTGTTCATTGACGGGGGCCGTACAGGGCTGGATGAGAAAGACATCGCGCTTGCGCACCAGCTCCTCCAGCTGCACATGCAGCTCGCTGTCGGGAAAGCGCTTGACGGCCAGGCCGCCCAGCGGCAGGCCCAGGCGATGGGCAACCGCCTGCGCCAGCGGACGATTGGCTCGCCCGGAAAAGATGCGGATGTCATCCTCACGGGGCGCCTGGCGATAGGGATAGGCCAGGCCCAGCACCTCGGCCTCGAGCTCGTTGAGCATGGCCGAGGCGGAGCAGTTGCTCAGCTCACGGTGATGGATCTCGGGCAGCAGGCGGCAGGTTTCCGCCAGGTCCTCAAAGGCGGCGTCGGCGCTGGCGAGCTCAGGCGGAAGGGTCTGCAGGCGCTGGGTGGCAGGGTACAGCATGCCCTGCAGCTCATCCATGTTGTGGTGTAAAAGCAGCGCTCCTCCGGGTTCGGTTTGATACACCAGCCCCCAGTTGCGCCACTCGCCGCCACGGGCCCAACGAGACTGCAGAACCCGATACCATGCTTCCATAGCGCGCCACACCCCCCTGTACTGCGACGGAATGCTCCCCATGCGTTGCAGGCGGATTATAGCCCTGGCCAAGGGTACCGACCAGTGCGTGCGGGAACACAGTACGGCGAACGGGTGTCAGGAGAAAAGCTCCCAGGAGGCAGGCCCAATGGGCAAGCAGGCAGTCTGCAGACCGGCTCAACTGCGAGCAGAGTCGCCCCTGCGCAGTTCAAAGATGGCCAGGCCGGCGCGCCAGTTGGCCAGGAACGGAGTCACACGCCGGGCGGTGGGGACCAGATAGAGGACCTGTTCCACTGCAAATTGCTCCTGCTGGCAGAGCGCCCAAAAGTCCTTGATGGTGCACAGGTGCACGTTGGGCGTGTTGTACCACTGGTACGGCAACAGGCGGTGGCGGGGCATCCTGCCCGTGAACAGCAGCTGCAGGCGCGTCTTCCACCAGCCAAAATTGGGAAAACTGATGATGGCACGCTCGCCCACCCTCAGCATCTCGTGGATCACCCGCAGGGGATCCTCGGTCTGTTGCAGCGTCTGGCCCAGCAGCACCACGTCAAAGGAGCCATCGCGATAGTGCTGGATGCCCTCCAGCATGTCGCCATGGTATACCGGCAGGCCCCGCTCGATACAGTGCTGCACGTGCAGCGGATTGATCTCGATGCCCCGCACCTGGCACTGCCGCTTGTCCTTGAGCTCGAGCAGCAGGTCGCCATCGCCACAGCCCAGATCCAGCACCCGTGACCCCCGGGGCACGAGCTCGCCCATCATCTGATGGTCCAGCCGCAGTTTGGAAGAGTTCGGAAAAGCCTGGTCGCTCATGCTGCTGTTGACCTGGGAGTGACTGGGTTAGAGACGTTGGCCAGAAAGCGGTTCACGGCGTGAGACAGCTCCGGGTTGGGCAGGAAAAAGGCATCGTGCCCATAGTCGCTGGTGATCTCCATAAAGGTGGTGGGCACGCCATTGGCCTGCAACGCCCGCACCAGCTCGCGCGACTGTTCGGTGCTCAGCAGCCAGTCGCTGCTAAAGGATACCACCAGCGTCTCGGCGCGATACTCCTCGAGCGCCTCCACAAGGGAGCCCTTGCCGTTGGTGATGTCGAAATAGTCTATGGCCTTGGAGATGTACAGATAGGTGTTGGCATCAAAGCGCCGCACAAAGGCGTTGCCCTGGTAGCGCAAATAGCTCTCTACCTGGAACTCGGTACCAAAGTTATAGCCCAGTTGGTCACGATCCTGCAGACGACGGCCGAATTTGTTGTGCATCTGCGTGTTGGAGAGATAGGTGATGTGAGCGATCATGCGGGCCACGGCCAGGCCCGCCTCGGGGGAGCGCCCGCCGTAATAGTCGCCATGCCTCCAGTCAGGATCCGCCATGATGGCCTGCCGACCCACCTCGTTAAAGGCGATCCCCTGGGCGGGAAAGCGCGCCGTGCTGGCGATGGCGACCACCGAGGCCACCCGGTCGGGATAGCGCAGCGCCCAGTCCAGCGCCATCATGCCGCCCATGCTGCCGCCCACCACGGAAAAGAGGCGCTCGATGCCCAGGTGCGTCACCAGGCGTTCCTGAGCGCGGACCATATCGCTCAAGGTGAGAATAGGGAAATCCAGCCCGTAGGGGGCGCCCGTCTGTGGATTGACGCTGCCGGGGCCGGTAGTACCCTTGCAGCCGCCCAACACGTTGGCACAGATGACAAAGTAGCGATCGGTGTCGATGGCCTTGCCTGGCCCGATCATGATGTCCCACCAGCCCGGGCGTCGATCGGTGCGCTCATGATAGCCTGCGGCGTGGGCGTCTCCGGTGAGGGCATGAAAGATCAGGATCGCGTTGTCCCGCTGGGGAGAGAGCTGGCCATAGGTCTCGTACACCTGGGTGATGGGGCTCAGCGTGCGGCCACAGTCCAGCATCAGGGGAACATCACTGGTCCACTGATGGGTCTCTACCAGGCCCACTGACCCGGAGCCACCCAGATGCGAGTTCTGGTCTATTTCAATGACGTCGTCGATTGACATGCTCTATTTACAAACCGGTTTCAGCAAGGGGCCAGGGCCTGATCCAGATCCGCCAGGATGTCCGGCAGGCTCTCCAAGCCAATAGAGAGGCGCACATAGTCGGGGCTGACGCCGGCGGCCAGCAGTTGCTCCTCGGAAAGTTGCTGGTGGGTCGTGGAGGCGGGATGGATCGCCAGGCAGCGCGCGTCGCCGATGTTGGCCAGATGCTTGAAGAGCCTGGTGCTTTCGATAAAGCGTCGGCCGCCCTCCATGCCCCCCTTGACACCAAAGCCGACGATGCCGCTGGCGCCATTGGGGAGATAGCGCCGGGCATTGGCATAGCTCACGTGGCTCTCCAGGCCCGGATAGCTGACCCAGGCCACCCGCGGATGCTGTTCCAGAAAACGGGCAACCGCCAGGGCGTTCTCGCTGTGTCGCGCCATGCGCAGCGCCAGCGTCTCGATGCCGATCAGCGTCAGGAAGGCGTTAAAGGGGCTCAGCGCAGCCCCCATGTCGCGCAGGGCACCGGTGCGGCAGCGGGCAGCATAGGCAGCAGCACCAAAGCGCTCCTGAAAGGAGACGCCGTGGTAAGAGGGCTCGGGGTCGGCGAGCTCGGGGTAGCGCCCGTTGTCCCAGGGGAAGCGCCCCCCATCCACGACGATACCGCCGATCGAGTTGCCGTGTCCGTTGAGGTACTTGGTGATGCTGTGCACCACGATGTCGGCGCCATGCTCCAGAGGGCGACAGAGCGCCGGCGAGGCGGAGGTGTTGTCCACAATCACAGGCACGCCGGCGGCGTGGGCCACGCTGGCCACACCGGCCAGGTCGGGCACGTTGAGGCGTGGGTTACCGATGGTCTCCAGATAGACGGCGCGGGTGCGGTCGGTGAGGGCTTCTGCAAAGCCTGCCGCATCGTCGCCATCCACCCAGACGGTCTCGATGCCCAGGCGCGCCAACTGACTGCTGAGCAGCGTCACCGTGCCGCCATACAGGCGCGTGCTGGCCACCACCTGGTCGCCCTGCCCCGCAATGGTGAGCAACGCCGCAGTGATGGCAGCCATACCCGAGGCAAAGGCCACCGCCGCCACGCCCCCCTCCAGTGCCGCGATGCGCTTTTCCAGCACGTCGGTGGTGGGGTTCATGATGCGAGTGTAGATGTTGCCGGGCTCCTCCAGCGCAAAGAGGCGCGCCGCGTGAGCGGTGTCTTGGAACTCATAGCTGGTGGTTTGATAGAGCGGAACGATGGGCGAGCCCGTGACGGTGTCATGGTCGAACCCGGCGTGCAAGGCCAGCGTATCAAAACCGAGCGTGTCGGACATCGGGCACCTCCATACCAGTGGGAGTCGCTATCCACCTGCAGTGGGGCGCCGTTGCCCAAGGTGGCGATAGAGTCAGTTTACCATAGCGGGGAGGATACACCATTCAGAGGCGCAGGGCAATCGCGCTCTTTGACCTCTGACGAATCGATCCGGCCGCTAGGGTGCCGGTGCCCCGGGCACGAACATGAGCCCGGTGGCGATCAGGATCACCACGCCCAAAGCAATGACGATGACGTTCAGACGACGGGGGTTGGTGTGGCCACGCATCAGGCGGGGATCGTTCACCAGTCTGAGCATCAACACCAGCACGATGGGCAGCAGCACCGCGTTGGCTACCTGCGAGAGCCACATCAGCGGAAAGAGTGGGATGCCCGGGATGAGCACGATCAACACGCTCAAGACGATCATGGCGGTGTAGATCCCATAAAAGATGGGGGCGTCGTGCGGATCATGATCCAGGCCACGCTCCCAGCCGAACACTTCGCAGACGGCATAGGTGGTGGCCAGGGGCAGCACCGAGGCCGCCAGCAGTGAGGCTCCCAGCAGCCCTGCACCAAAGAGCACCTCTGCCCAGGGACCCGCCACCGGGGCCAGCGCCAGGGCCGCCTCTTCCGCGCTGCCTACGGCGATGCCGCTGACGTACAGCGTGGCAGCGGTACAAATGATGATAAAGGCCGATACCACGTTGCCCGCCGCGGCGCCAAACATCACGTCTGCCCGGGTGTGGGCATAGTCCTGCATGCCCACGCCCTTGTCGGCCACCGAGGCCTGCATGTAGACCGCCGCCCAGGGGGTGATGGTGGTGCCCACGCTGGCCATCATGGCGAGGATGTAGGTGCGATCCAGGCGCACCTGGGGAATGAGCGCGGCACGGGCGATCTCGCCCCAATCTGGCTTGACCATAAAGGCGGAGATGACATAGGCCACCGCGTACAGCGACAGCACCAGCAGCACGCGCTCCACCCGGGAATAAGAGCCGCGCGTCACCAGCAGCCACACGGCAGCGGCTGCTATCGGAACCGCCAGATAGCGGCTCACGCCAAAGAGCTCGGCGCTGCTGGCCACGCCGGCAAACTGTGCAGCGGTGGTGCCCAGGTTGGCCACCGCCAGGGCCAGCATGACAAAAAAGGTCAGCCGAAGGCCATAGCGCTCACGGATGAGGTCGGTGAGGCCCTTGCCCGTCACCGTGCCCATGCGGGCCGCCATCTCCTGGACCACCACCTCGCCCAGCGTCAGCCAGACCACGATCCACAAAAAGCTGTACCCAAAGGTAGAACCCGCCATCGAGTAGGTGGCGATTCCGGGCGCGTCATTATCCGCACTGGCAGTGATCAGCCCGGGCCCGAGGATCATCATAAAGCGCATCAGCCGCCGGAACGGCCTGCTTTGTGTTATTCGCATGTCGACTCCTTTCCGGCGTGCCTGAAACTGCCGAACGGCGGACGTTGCCTCCCGCTAAACGCCCTGCCCTGCAAAGAGAGCCAA
This sequence comes from Chloroflexota bacterium, assembly GCA_012728955.1. Taxonomy (GTDB): domain Bacteria; phylum Chloroflexota; class Anaerolineae; order UBA1429; family UBA1429; genus JAAYED01. The sequence goes on along the minus strand of JAAYED010000004.1, from coordinate 1,417 downwards.
GGTCGCCAGGGTGATGACCACGGCGACGCTGCCCACGATGAGGTTGGTGATCCGATGGTTGTGATGAGTCCGCATGATGCGACGATCGTTGACCAGAATGAGCATCAGCAACAGGATGGCGGGCAGCAGGACCGCATTTGCCACCTGCGAAAGCCACATCAAGGCAAAGAGCGGCAACCCCGGGATGAGCACGATCAGCACACTCAGGACGATAAATGAGGCATACAGCCCATAGAACAAAGGTGCCTCGCCGGGAGAACGATCGAGCCCGCGCTCCCAGCCAAAGGATTCGCACAGGGCATAGGTGGTGGCCAGTGGCAGCACCGAGGCTGCCAGGAGAGATGCCCCCAGGAGCCCTACACCAAAAAGCGTCTCTGCCCAGTGCCCCGCCACGGGCGCCAACGCCATGGCCGCCTGTTCAGCGCCCTGCACCGCGATTCCCCGCACAAAGAGGGTTGCGGCCGCAGCAATGATGATACAGGCGGACACGCCGTTGCCGATCACGGCGCCTACCACCACATCGAGGCGTGACTGGGCAAACTCGCGCATGGTGACGCCCTTGTCAGCGATGGAGGCCTGCATGTACACCGCGGCCCAGGGCGTGAGCGTGGTGCCCACTGTGGCCAGCATGCTGAGGATATAGCCCCGCTCCAGCGTGATGGTGGGCACGATGGCGGCGCGGGCCACCTCCCCCATGGGCGGTTTGAGCACCACCGCCGACACGATATACGCCACGGCATACAGCGAGAGCACCAGCAGCACCCGCTCCACTCGCTTGTACGAGCCCTTGACCACCAGCAGCCACACGGCCAAGCCGGAGAGGGGGACGGCGATATAGCGACTCACGCCGAACAACTCGGCACTGGCGCCGACGCCGGCAAATTCGGCGGCAGTAGTGCCCAAATTGGCCACCACCAGCGCCAGCATCACCCAAACCGTCATCCGCAAACCAAAGCGTTCGCGGATCAGATCCGTCAGGCCCTTGCCGGTGACCGCCCCCATGCGTGCCGCCATCTCTTGCACAGTGACGCTGCCCACGGTAATCCAGGCTACGATCCAGAGAAAAGAGTAGCCATAGTGTGAGCCAGCCATGGAATAGGTGGCGATCCCCGGCGCGTCGTTACCTGCGCTGGCGGTGATCAGCCCTGGCCCCAGTGCAGAGAGCATCGCCAAAGCGCCTCTCAGTCGTGTCGGCACCCGTACAGCCACCAGTCCTCCCGATAGCAGCCGGTTAGAAAAAGCGCGGCAGACGCTTTTTCCAAGCGGTGGGAATCACGGCATCAATGGCGTCATCTACCGTCACGATCCCCTGCATCACGCCCTCCTCATTCACCACGGGGACCTCCAACAGGTTGTAGCGCGCCACCAGGCGGGCCACCTGCTCCTGCTCCGTCAGGGGGCCCACGGTGATCACGTC
>JAAYED010000079.1 GCA_012728955.1 Chloroflexota bacterium | reverse complement strand
CTATAGACGACCTTGCTACGTCTGTACCGCTCCATCGCGGCTACTGTTCACGCGAGGATTATACCACGCCGATGGTTGCCGTAACAGCGCCGGCATCTTCCCATGGACAGCGCCTGCGCCGGGGCGCCCAGGCCCGCGGGCCACGCGCCGCGGTGCCCATCGGGGCGGCACCCACCGTGCTCGTGGAAGAGCGCCAGGAGCGGAGACGGGCTCAGATATCCTCACGGGTACGGGTGATCTCGACGCCCACGGAGCGGGCAAAACGTATTACGCCCGGCGTCTCTACGCGCACCCTCACACGTTGCACCTCTGCATGCTCCAGACACAGCACCGCGATAGCACTGGCCAGCGCCTCTACCAGGCGATGCCTGGAGCGCTCGGTATAGGTGATGACCTGCTCCGCCAGTGCACAATAGTTGAGCGCATCCTTCAGATCGTCGGTCCGCCCCGCCAGATGAGCGTCCACGTCCAGAGTGAGATTGATGACAATCTCCTGAGGACGCTTGCGCTCGTCCTCCTGGGCACCCAGAACTCCCCGTGCAACCAGGTCCCGGATCAGGATTCTATCGGCCATGGGCAACCTCCCATTCGTTACTGGAGATGTTCACCACCGGTGATCTGCAGCACTTCGCCAGTTACAAATTCCGACCGCAGCAGATAGAGCAAGGCATGCACTACGTCCCTGGGATCCCCGGTATGACGCAGCGGCAGCCTGGCCGCCAGTCGCTCAAAGTATGCCTGTTCATGGGCGGCGGGCAGGATGGCCCCCAGAGCCAGGGCGTTCACCTGCAGATCCGGCCCCAAGGCCTGCGCCAGGCTTTGCGTCAGCGCAACGAGGCCCGCCTTGCTGATGGAGTAGGCCAGGTGCTGGGTGCCCGGCCGCGCCACACGCCAATCCGCAATGTTGATGATGTGTCCCGCTCGCCCTGCTATGTGCTGTTGCCACAACGACTGGCTCAGCAAAAAGGGCGCCCGCAGGTTGATATCCAGGTGCCTGTCCCATTGTTCGACCGTAGTATTCGCAATGGTGCCCCGCTCAAAGATGGACGCCGAGTTGATCAGAATGTCAACCGGTCCGAGCGCCTGTGCCACCTGAGGGATCAAACCGCGCACCGCATCCGAGTCGCCCAGGTCTGCATGGACCGCCATGGAACGCCGACCCATCGAGCCAATGGTCTCTGCCAGCTGCTGCGCCTGCTCCTGTGAACGGTGATAGTGAACGGCCACGTGAGCACCGTTCTCCGCCAGGGCCAGCGCCATGGCGTGCCCCAGGCGTACTCCAGCACCCGTCACCAGAGCAACACTGTCTTCGATCTGCATGTGTTACCTCCCCACAGGTGCCTCTGCTGGCCGATCAGGGCTGCCCCGCGGGAGAGCCCCCTGCCCCCCGCATCTGCAACAGCATTCCATAGCGCGTACGCGCCAACACATACAGCGCGTCCTGACTCTGCTCAAGGGCCATACTGGAGGCCCTGTCATAGTCCACCAGAGCAGTCTGCCAGTCGCCCAGGCACTCTTGAGCGCTGCCACGCACGAGGTACCCTTGTGGATCGTCTGGCTTGGCCAGGACGGCCGCCTCGGCATGGTCGAGGGCGGCCTCACAGTCACCGGCGAGCTCGTAGGAGCGGGCGAGTGCCGCCTGCAATTCGGCCTCGCCTTGTACAAGCTCCCCCGCGCGCTGCAGCGCCCGCTCGGCCTGCTCGCTCTGGCGGGTGAGATCATAGAGTACCGTGAGTGAGACCCACACTTCCGGCTGTGCCTCCACTGTCGCCAACGATGCCCGATAGGCGTCGATGGCCGCCGCAAACTCTCCCTGGGTCAGCAACTGATCGCCCAACGCCGCCTGCGACGCCGCTTCCCTCTGCTCCGGGCTGGCCCCAAAACGGTTCAGCGCCCAGGTAATTCCAGTCCCCACTACCACGGCGACGATCACCATCACCACCACGCGCCGAGCCGCACGGCGGCGTTCCTCCTGAACAACCTCGTCCAGCCACCACCACCAGTGCTCCGCTGGGGGCTGTTGCGCCGTCCGTGCCTCCTGCCAGGCCTTGCCCCCGCTCGCCAACCGACGCGCCGCCGAGCGCAACATGTTGTCGATGGTATCCAGTCGGCTGCGCTCGGCGCGAACATCCGCGCCACCGGCCTGCAGAGTCTGCAGACGCCGCTCCAGGGCAGAGCGCTCGCTCAGGAGCGAAACGGCGTCCAGTGTGCGGGTGGCCAGGGCAAGTTCCAGCTGGCGGATGCGCTCTTCCAGCCTGTCCGGCGCGCCAACCGGCGCCGCTACTTCCACAGCCCCTTTTGCCATTGAGGTTCCTTTCTCACATACCCATGGATACACGCTGATTGTGGCCGCTGGCCTCCCTTTGGTCAAGATACAGGATCGCCAACGCCGGATGGCCGCTGGAGCAGGTATTGCCGTTGTGGACTATAATCAAGGTTGGTGAGTTTTTGATGAGGAGAGCCGCAATGCCCAATGAGCAACTGATACGAGACACACTGGCCGAGGTGATGGATCCCGAGCTGCACCGGAACATTGTCGAGCTGGGGATGGTGCATGACATCGCCACGGAAGGCTCCAAGGTGTCGTTCACACTGGCACTTACCGTCCTGGCCTGTCCCATGCGCAATCAGATTCAGCAGGATGCCCGTAATCGCCTGCTGGCGCTGGATGGGGTGACAGAGGTCGAGATCGCCCTCAGGGAGATGACAGACGAAGAGAAACGCGCCATCCAGCAGGCGCCCGAGCCGGAGGGCGCGGCCGCCGGATACAACCATATCGCCCGCACGCTAGCCGTGGTCAGTGGCAAGGGCGGTGTGGGCAAGTCGACCGTCTCGGCGCTCCTGGCCATCGCCATGCAACGCAAGGGCTACCGCGTGGGCTTGCTGGACGCCGACATCACCGGCCCCAGCATCCCCAAAATGCTGCTGCAGGGCAACCGGCGACCGCTCGGAAGCGACAATGGCATCCTGCCGGTGACCACCGCCAGCGGAATCAAGATCATGTCGATCAACCTGTTGCTGGAGGACCCCAACCAGGCCGTCATCTGGCGGGGACCGATGATCAGTGGCGCCATTCAGCAGTTTTACCGCGATGTAGCTTGGGGTGATCTGGACTATTTGATCGTGGACCTGCCACCTGGAACCTCGGATGCGTCGCTGACTGTGATGCAGTCCATCCCCTTGGATGGCATCGTGCTGGTCACCACGCCCCAGAGCCTGTCCGGGATGGTGGTGCGCAAGGCGGCCAGCATGGCCGCCCAGCTGCAGATCCCTGTGCTGGGAATTGTAGAGAACATGAGCTATGCCCAGTGCCCCGAGTGCGGTCACCGCATCGCACTGTTTGGCGAGAGCAAGGCACAGGAACTGGCCGATACGATCGGAGCACCACTGCTTGGGGAGCTGCCTGTTCTACCGGGCCTCGCAGAGCTGGCGGACACAGGCGCCCTGGAACAAGCCTCCACCGACGCATTCCAGCCGGTGGTGGATGCCATCGTGGCTTGCAGGCCCGCCTGACGCGGTATCCCTGTCGCGCTGGCGCCCCGTCAGTGGGTGCCAGCGCGATCTGCCGCAGCGTCAAGACGCTGCAGCACGCCGCTGAGCACCCGGATGCCCCGAAGGTACTCGTCCAGCTCGATGCGCTCCTCGGGCGTGTGGTCATAGGAAGAGTCCCCGGGGCCGTACGCCACGATGGGCACCGACCAGTGCGGGCCCAGTACGTTCATGTCCGAGGTGCCCGTCTTGTTGACAAAGGCACCGCGGCCCCCTTCCGCGCGAATGGCTGCCAAAAAGGCACCGGTGAGCACGTTGCGGCTCTCCGCCCTGAAGGGCTTTTCGATGCCGCTCAACCGCACTTTGGCATCGGATGCCCAGGCATCCTCAAGTAACGCTCTCAGGGACTCTACCTCGAGGCCATGCGGCAGACGCAGGCCGATCCGCATCTCTACCGACTCACTGAGGCCATCCGAACTGCTCTGTATGGATCTGAGCGAGGGATCCAGCCTGTCGAACAGGCCACTGCGATCGGCGTTGAAATGCTCAGCGTAGGCCTGCAGCTGCTCCCAGTAGGCCACCGCGCTCTCACAAACGCTCCGGCGGGGCCCCGCCGTGTGCGACATGTTGCGCCGCAGCTCGTAATCCACCAGCAGACGCCCCTTGTACCCCAGGGTGATCCGGTTCCAACGACTGGGCTCACCGATCACCACCAGGTCGGGTTGAGCAAGATGCTCGGCCACAAACCGAGCACCACGGGAGCTGGCCGACTCTTCTTCTACCGCCCCCACTATGATCACCCGCAAGTTGCGCAGCGGGTGCACCCGGGCGGCGGCACACACCATGGCCATCAGGGGCCCCTTGGCGTCCACCGCACCCCTGCCCGTCAGCCAACCGTCCTCAATGCTCACCGGAACCCGCCCCGGCACCGTATCGATGTGCCCCAGCAAGAGGACTGTACGCGTTCCCGAGCCGATGGTCCCCACCGCATTGCCGGCTCCGTCGATGCTGGCATCGAACCCCAGCTGCGACATGGCCTGAACCAGCGCGGTGACGGCTGGCTCTTCGAAGCCCGAGATGCTGGGGATCTCGACCAGGCGCCTCAGCAGGTCGACCGCGGCTTGATCGCCGAGTGCCATCCTAGGCATGAACAGCCTCTGCCGTGAGAACACGCTCAACGGCCCCGGCGACCATTTCCAGCTCCTCATCGCTGATCACCAGTGGCGGCAGCAGGCGAATCACCGTGCGGCCTGCGGGTAGAGCCATCACGCCCTGCTGCATCAGCGCCTTGAGATAGGGCGTCACACGGGTGCGAAGCTCGATGCCGATCATGAGTCCCAGCCCGCGCACATCCCGTACCAGCCGTGAATCCAGCGTGCGCAGGCGCTCCAGCAACCAGGCGCCCTTGCGCCTCGATTCCCCGGGCAGATCGTGCTCCAACATATAGTCGATGGCCGCAATACCGGCCGCACAAGCCAGGGGATTGCCGCCGAAGGTGGTGCCATGCACGCCAGGCGTGATGTGCTGCACGCGCTCGCCAAGCAACACCGCCCCCATGGGCACGCCCCCGGCGATGCCTTTGGCCACCGCCATCAAGTCGGGTAGGAGGCCGTGATGCTCACAGGCAAACATGCGGCCGGTGCGGCCAAAGCCCGTTTGAACCTCGTCCACGATCAGCAGGGCACCCCGCTCATGGCACAGAGTCCGCACCGCCCGCAAATAGTCCCCATCACCAATGTTGACGCCTCCCTCCCCCTGGACGACCTCCAGGATCACAGCGGCAGTGGAGTCTCCGATGGCCTGGGCCATGGCCTCCAGTTTGCCATAAGGGACATGCGTCACGTCGGGGATCAACGGCGCAAAGGGCTCGCGGTACTGAGCCTCCCACGTGGTAGAGAGGGCCCCCATGGTGCGGCCGTGAAAGCCGCGTTGGGCCGCCACCAGACCGGAACGGCCTGTGCTCAGGCGAGCCAGCTTGAGGGCTCCTTCCACCGCCTCGGTGCCCGAGTTCACCAGCATGACCCGCTGCAATCCCTCCGGCGCTACTGCGACGAGCTTTTCCATAAAGCGGGCGCGCACGTCGTTATAAAAGATCTCTGGGCAGGTGATACAACGCTGTGCCTGCTCGGTGATGGCTGCGACCACGGCAGGGTTACAGTGGCCGACGATGGCCACTCCATGCCCGGCAACGCAGTCGATGTAGGCCTTGCCGTCCTCATCCCAGATGCGCGCTCCTTGTGCCCGCACAATAGCCACGTCCCGTTTGGAGTAGCACCCGCTGGTGTACCTCTGCTCCAGCTCGATGGTTTGCATCGCCCCTCCTACGCGTTCCTGGTTCCGATTACAGTGCCCTGGCCACCCAGCGCCCGCGTCACCGGTTGTTCCAGCCGGGCATCCCCAAAGACCACCCTCCCAACACCGTCCTGGAGCGCCTCCAGTGCGCCCAGCACCTTGATGCGCATGCGCCCCTCGGCGTGCTGCATCATCTCATCGGCCCGCGCCGGATCGATGCTGGTAATGAGACTGTTTTCATCCTGGACGTCTCGCAAGAGGCCGGGCACGTTGGACAGAATGAGCAGCTGGTCTGCCCCCAGTGCCGCCGCAATGCGTGCCGCGGCACGGTCACCATCGACATTGATGGCCTCGCTGTCGGCACTGATACCTGGAGGTGAAACCACAGGGAAATAGCCGTTGCCCAGCAGCAGCTGAAGCAGGTCTGTATTCACAGTGTCCACGGTGCCGGTATAGTCGTCACGGATCACCATGCGCCGGCCCTGTTCCATCACCCGGAGGGCGGGCTTGCGCTTGCCCTCCAAAAGGCGGCCGTCCAGCCCCGAGAGCCCCACTGCGTTGACGCCCAGTGCCTGCAGGCGCTCCACGATCCCCTTGTTGACCTCGCCACAGTAGACCATCTCAAAGATGCGCAGGGTCTCACGATCGGTACGCCTGCTGGTGAATCCAGACAGAGAGGTCACAAACCGAGGGGGGTACCCCAGAGCCGTAGCGACCTCGTTGGTGCGATGGGATCCGCCATGCACGAGCACCATCGGCTGGCCGTCTCGCACCAGGGTGGCGATATCCCGACAAACCGCATCCAGGTCGATGCCCTCACTGCCCCCCACTTTGACAACGATCATCTTGCCCCCCCATCACACCGGATGCAGCCCGGGAAAACCGAGCCCGAGCATTTCGTCCACATCGCACATCAGGTTCATGCACTGTACGGCTGTGCCGGCAGCACCCTTCATGAGATTGTCGATCGCCGCCAGGGCAACGATGCGCCCTGAATCAGCATCATAGTCAAAGCCCACTTCGGCATAGTTGCTGCCGGCCAGGATCTTGGGTTCCGGGTAGCGATACACGCCCTGCCGTTCGCGCACCAGTCGGACAAAGGGCTCACCGCCATAGGCCGCGCGATAAACTTTCCACAACCCCATCACATCCATCGAGGCACGCAGTTCGGGGCGGACAAAGAGGTGTGCGGTGGCCAGCACACCACGCACCAGCTCGACGGCGGTCACCGACATGTGAACACCGGTTGAGGCACCAGCGGTGGCCAGCACCTGCAGCACCTCGGCGGTGTGTCTGTGGCCGGTAGGCGCGTACGAGCGCACGGCATGACTGCGATCCGGGTGATGGGACGATGGACCGGCCGTGGCACCGCTCTCGGAGGAACCGGCCTTGACCTCGACGATCACTTCGCGGGCAAGATCCACGATTCCTGCCTTGACCAGGGGCCACACGGCGAGATTGGTGGCAGTGGCATTGCAGCCCACCCCGCTCACATAGTGGGCGCCCCGAATCTGCTCGCGATGGATCTCTGGCAGGCCATAGACAAAGCGGTTCAGCCAGTGCTCAGCGGGATGCTCCCAGCCGTACCAACGCTGATAGTCCTCAGCGTTGCGCAGCCTGAAATCCGCCGACAGGTCGACGATTCTGCCCGCAAGCCCGGCAAGTTGCTCAATGCGACCGGCGCATTCCCCATGTGGAAGTGCCACAAAGAGCACGTCGCAGGGTTCCAGCTGCTCCAGCGGGGTGAACTTGAGCCGGGTGCAGCTGCGCAGATTGGGATGTCGGGTATAGACAAACTTGCCGGCCGAGCTCTCGGAGGTTACCTGGGCCACCTCTACCTCGGGGTGAAAGAGCAGCAAGCGCAACAGCTCGCCACCCGCATATCCCGAGCCCCCAACGATCGATGCCCTGATCGTCATACCGCACCCCTTCCTACCGCCAGCACGTAATCCACCACGCGACCCGGGATGTCGACACCGGTGGTATCGATACTGTTGCGAAACTCCATGGTGTAGTTGACCTCGCACACCGTTAGCGCACCTTGGGCGTCCTCCAGCAGGTCAATAGCCACCACTCCGCCTCCCACAGCGGCAGCCGCTGCCCGCGACAGGGCGTCAATTTCGGCGGTAACAGGACAATTCTCCGCCCTGCCGCCCCGTGCCGTATTGGTGATCCAGTGTGATGAATAGCGATAAATGGCACAGATGGTCTCGCCACCGACCACAAAGGAGCGGATGTCTCGTTGTGGCTTGTCGATAAACTCTTGGATATAGTAAATGGCGTGCTGGTACGAGCCGAGCACCTTTTTATGCTCCAGCAGCGCCTCGGCCGCCTCTCGGTCGTTCACCTTGGCGATCAAACGCCCCCAGGAACCCACTGCGGGTTTGAGCACCACCGGATAGCCCAGGTGCTCGATGGCGCTCAAGGCCGACTCGGGCGTGTACGCCATCAGGGTGCGGGGTGTGGGTACGCCATTGGCCACCAGGGCCAGCGAGGTGGTGAACTTGTTCCCGCAGACCTCGGCCACGTGGGCGGTGTTGACGGTACGTACGCCCCAGGCATTGAGCATCTCGAGGGTGTACAGGGCCCGCGAGTGATTCACCGAGCGCTCCAGTACCACATCAAAGGAGCGCATCTCGTCGGATCCCTGGATGGGCAGCACCAGCTCGCGGTCATCGAGCAGGTCGACTGCCTGCCCCCTCGCTTCAAAGGCCTCCAGGAGCAGTTTCTCTTCTACACGTACCCGAGAGAGCAACATTCCTACGCGCATGAGTCCTCCAAAGCCGATATCGTCGCTGCGGTCACCTGCTCAGTAGTGCCATCGCCGCCTAAATCCGGGGTACGAGGCCCGGTGGTCAGCACCTGTGCGATGGCCTCTCTCAAGCGCTGTGCCTCGGACGGCCTGCCAAGATAGTCGAGCAGCATGGCGCTGGCAGCCAGTGTCGCCATGGGATTGGCGATCCCACGCCCGGCAATATCCGGCGCCGATCCGTGCACCGGCTCGAAGAGGGCACAGTGCTCCCCGATGTTCCCCGAGGGCGCCAGGCCCAGACCTCCCACCAGAGCAGCCGCCTCATCTGAGAGGATGTCGCCAAACAGATTCGTGGTGACGATGACGTCATAATCCTGCGGCGCCGTCACCAGGCGCATGGCGGCTGCGTCCACCAGCTGCTCGTCGACGGTCAACGTGGGATAATCCCGAAGCGTATCCAGAGCCACTTCCCGAAAGAGCCCGCAGGTAGCGCGCAAGACGTTGGCCTTGTGCACAATGGTGAGATGTCTGCCCCTGCCCATGGCGAGCTCGGCGGCCTGGCGCACGATGCGCTCCGAGCCTGCCCGGGTGATGACGCGCTCGGTAACGGCACGATCCGCCTCCCGTCGCTCAATACCCGCATAAAGGCCCTCGCTGTTTTCGCGCACGATGAGCATGTCGATACCCTGGCGGGAGCCAGGCACCGGCTGGGACTGGATCGGACGCAGGTTGGCGAACAGATCCAGTGACCTCCGGAGGCCCACGATGGGCGAGCGATAGCCCTCCACCGCCTCCGAGGGCGATGATACAGCCCCAAAGAGGGTGGCATCGGCAGCGCGCACCGCATCCACAGTCTCGCTGGGAAGAGCGGTGCCCCGCTCCTGAAAAGTCCTCCAACCCGCCTCGGCCCGAATAAAGTTCGACTCGGGGAGCAGAACCCTCAGCACTTGCTCGGCGCTTTGAACCACCTCAGGCCCGATGCCGTCCCCCTCGATCAGACAAATTGTGGGGCTCACTGGCTCGCCTCCACCGGCAGCCTGCCGTGAGCGAGATAGTAGTGAACGATGCCGCCCTCGTCCCAGGCAGCCCGCAACCAGCCCGGGGCAGCGGGCAGTGCCAGCGCACGGTCCCCTGCCCGGAGCACAGAGTGTTCCCAATCGAGCTCCACTGGCTCACGATCTGACACCGCGTCGCGCAGATCCGCCTGAATCAACCGCAAACCGAGGTTCAGACTGTTTCGGAAAAAGATCCGGGCAAAGCTGGGGGCGATTACGGCAGCAACGCCCACCACATAAAGAGCCCGGGGTGCATACTCGCGGGATGAACCACAGCCAAAGTTACGTCCAGCCACAATCACATCACCACGCTGCACCTCGCGAGCGAATTCGGGTCGCGCTTCGATAAAGGGGTACTTGCCCAGCTCGGATTCGGCGTTCATATAGGGCGCGTAGCGGCCCGGAACGATCTGGTCGGTATCGACATCGTCACCAAACACCCAAACGGTAGCCATGTGTGCCTCCTAGTGCCCAACTGCAGCAACGATGTGGCCGGCCAGCGCCGAAGCCGCCGCCGTGGCGGGAGAGGAAATGTACACCCTGCCATCAGGCGAGCCCATCCGCCCGCGAAAATTGCGATTTGCCGTGGAGAGACAGACTTCACCTCTGCCGATGACGCCCATGTGTCGCCCGATGCAGGGCCCGCAGCCCGGCGTGCCCAGGGTGGCGCCTGCAGCCAGCAGTGTCGCCAGCGTTCCGTCTGCCGTGGCCGCCTCCAGAATCCGATGGGAAGCGGGGATCACCAGCAGCCGTACGTGAGGGGCGATGTGCCTGCCAGCGAGAATTCTGGCAGCCGTCTGCAAATCTCCGAGTCGGCCGTTAGTGCAGGTACCGATGAACACCAGGTCCACAGGAACGTCACTGACCTGCGCCACCGGCACCACGTTCTCCGGGCTGTAGGGAGCCGCCACCAGCGGCTCCAGTTCTGCGAGGTCGAAGATGATTTCGCGAGCATAGGTGGCGCCCTGCTGGAGTCCCAGCCATTGGGGGACGTTCCACGACGCTGCAGCTTTCCCCGTCGGCGGCACG
>JAAYED010000078.1 GCA_012728955.1 Chloroflexota bacterium | reverse complement strand
TGCCTGCCACTCCCTGGCAGTGATATTCGGGCTGCCTGGTTCAGCCCTGTGGACGGAAGTGAGCGGCCTGCGGTGGGCAGCGAGGGGAGCTTTCGGGCGCCGTCGGTGAGCTTTGCCGGACATCCACAGGATTGGATTCTGATCATTGAGGAACGCCGCTGACGTAACAGTTGGCAGCTTTGCATTCAGGGAGGTATCGACATGACAGAGCAGGGGCCGCGCAAACGGTCCAGTGTAGACGAGTGGCAGACGCTGTTTTCCGAGATCGGCCAGCAGATCCGAAGGGACATTGCCCGGATTGTCGGGGCTCCGGAGGACGCCGACTGGCGCGACATCGGTGAGCGTACCGATGACACGGTGCGCAGCAGCGCTGCCCGGGCGGTGGGCGCCGATGAAGGGGCGGATTGGGAGGCTATCGGAGAACAATTGGATCGCTCCACCCGTCGCGAGATCGGCCGGATTGTGGGCGCTGAGGAGGGCGCAGACTGGAGCGCCATTGGCGAGAAGGTCTCTGCCGGCGTCGGTGACCTCCTCCAGGGGCTTTTTGACGGCCCAAAACGCAAGGAGGATCCCTTTGAGGAGCCCGAGGATCCGGATGCGCCGGTAGATCCCTGGCGCTAGCGCAAGAACACACGGGGGGCGGACTGTAATCCGCCCCCCGTCTTTCGCAGGCCAGTCTACATCAGAGGCCGCAGAAAGGCCGCTGCCAGAGCCGCCTCTCGATAAAAGTCATCGCCCCAGCGGCACTCTACCGAGGCGCGCTGCCGGTAACCGTTTTCGTGCAACACGGCAAACATCTCCCGCAGAGGGTAGCTGCCGCTGCCCGGGTATAACCTGCCCGAGTCGGCCAGGTGGACGTGCGCCAGGATGTCGGCGCCCTGAGGCAGCACTGACACCGGCTCGGACTCGAGCTCCATATGGTAGATATCCGCCAGGATGCCCACATTGGGTCGATCGACATCCCTCGCAAGAGCCAGCCCCTCTACAAAAGTGTTGAGGATATTGCACTCGCCCTGATTCAGTGGCTCGATGGCGATGACCAGGCCAGGGTAGGCGTACTCGGAACAGAGTCGGCAAAAGGCTACCAGCTGCTCCCAGGCTGCCTCCCGTGAGAAACTTTCAGGGACGCGGCGCGCGCCGCCGCTGCCAAACACCACTCGCTCGACGCCGAGTGCTTCGGCTCGCGAAAAGCCCCGCTCCAGATAGCGCCGCACCGTATCCTGCTCAACGGCGGGCCCAACCAGTTTCACCTGCGGGGCAACAAAGTTGTTGCATGCCCGCACCGGCATGGGAAGATCCTTGAGCATGGCCATGGTCTCGGCAAAGTCGGCATCCTCCACCAGGGGCGCAAGGCCCGTGGAAAAGGCCAGCTCGAGATAGTCATAATGATCCTTCAGGCCAGCAGCCTGCTCGGGCGCAGCACAGATACCCAGCTGGATGGTGTTGCTCATCTTTCCTCCGTTCAGCCTTGAACGCGGGTCCACTCCATATCTTTAGCCTGGCGGATACGATCAAAGACAGTCATGACGTGCAGCGCCTCTACCAGGGTGCCGTGGCGCGGAGGCTCGTTGGCCAGCAGCCGTTCCGCAAAGGCGGTAAGGCTCCCCAGGTACCCCGACAGTGCCACAGCCTGGGTGGCCGGCTCCTGCAGGTCCAACCGTGGACGCCACACCAGCGGTGCCGTATCCGTGCCCTCCATCAGTGCGCTGGCCTGCCGGCCGGCAAGCTCGGGACTGGGTGCTGCCGTCCTGCGGTAATAGGTCACATTGTTGCGGTCCTCCACCACCAGTGTGGCGCGACGACCGGTGATCTGGAGACGTTCGGCAGGCGCCGATCCGGCCTGGCCCGCGGTCAGGTGGAGCACTCCGGGAAGATCTCCCTCGTGCATCAGTGAGAGCACAGCCGCGCCACTGGCAGCGCGCGCGATGCTGAAAGCGCGGATTTCACCAAAGAGATCCGCCAGCAGCGCCAGCGCCTCCGTTGCCGGCAGAAAAGCCGCCATCCCCTTGTCGCTTCGCCGGTGTGCCAAGTCCGGAAGGGCGATGGGAATCGTGTAGCTGTAGGTGGCCAGCGGCCCAAAAGTCTTGTCCGCCATGATCTCGATGGCACGCTGGTAGCCCGGTGCAAAGCGCCGCACAAAGCCCACCGCAAGATACTTGCGCCGCTTGATGCAGGCGTTGGTATAGGTCGAGATCTCAGAGGCCGTCAGGCAGGGTGGGGCGTCCACCCACACATGGAAACCGGCCGTCAGCGCCTCGGCGGCCAGCTCCGGATAGCGCGGCCGGCCTTCTTCGTCGGGACCTACGGCGATCAGCACGGCATCCAGCCCGCTTTCCTTGCCGATCAGCGCCTTGTGGTTGGGATAGAATCGCTTGAACCCAAACTGGCGCGCCACCGCCAGGCCGCGGGCGGTGTTGTGGTCCGTCAGCGCAACCAGCTCGATGGGGGCGTACTGCATGGCCGGCAGAATGTTGCGAAACGAGTGCTCGCCTGCGCCGATATACCCGACCTGAAGCTTGCGATCGTACTCATAGTTGTATTTCACAGGCTACCTCCCCGTGTGGGCGTGTGGAACCGGGCGTAGGTCAGTACGGCACGCTGCGATCTGCAGCGCCGTCTGTGGTGGGCTGAGCTGATTTGGTCCCGATCAAGTAGGCCGCTGCGACGCCCACCACCAGCGCCAGCGCCAGGACCAGCGGATTGCCGCGGATGGGTTCATTGGGCCACAGTCCATAAATCGACCCTGCCACCAGCCCGAGCACGCCATAATAAGCCGCCGAGGGCTGGCGCTTGATCAGTGCGTCGATGAGCTTGGCAAAGACCAGGATGCCGAGCCCGGCGCACACCGCCGTCGAAAGCAGGGCCGGCCAGTTAAAGACTAGATGTCGCACATTGGCCACGGCCTGCAGCACTGCAGGATAGGTGCCTCCCAGCATCAGCACGTACGAGCCATCCAAACCGGGGGTGACGCTGGCTCCACCGGCCAGAAAACTCACCAGAGCATTGTAGGCCACCTCACGGGCGTTGGTCAGTGTATAAGAGGCGCGTTCCGTACCAGCCAGCAGGGGTCCCGCCAGGCGCATCAGCACCACGATGGCTGCACCCACCAGAAAGGCTGCTGCCCGTCGGGGCGTCAGTCGCATGTCCTTGTGCAGTTTGAGCACCGAGGGGATGGTGCCCAACAACAACCCGATGAAAAAGAACATACTGGGGACAGGGTACTTTTCAATGAGGCTCTCGATAAGCACGGCGGCAGCGATGATACCCAGCACCATGCCGATGCCCAGCGGAATCAAAAAGCGCAGGTACTGGCGCCAGCGATCCCGTCGCACAAAGAGGTTCCCCAACGACTCGACAAATTCTTCGTACACGCCGAGCAGCAGCAGCACGATGCCGCCCCCAATACCGGGAACCACGTGGGTGGTGCCATACAGCATTCCCTTGAGTACCAACACCAAAAAGCGCATGCTTACCCCAATCTGTCCTTTAGGTTTGCGGCGCCACCGGACACCGCCCGTTGTTCCCTGCGATTATAGCGTCCCGTGGGGCAAGGGCAACTCGCCGGGGCCCGGCGCTCCATACGCAAGTGCTCTTGCGATGTACTTGACATAACGAACGGCAGGCTGTGCGCCCTCAGGCGTCTATTCCCAGCCTGTGAGAGGGTAGGGCGGTTGTCGGCGGGCCTGTACCATGTGATAGAACTTTCTGGCACTGGTCCACCGCACATTCTCTGTGCTATAATGCCGGGGTTATGTTGGGAAGCAATATCGTCTATCGCGACCGTTTGTCTGACAGCGATCGGGCGCTGCTCGCCAGGATCAATTCGGATCTGGCGATCGCCGCCGATGTGGCCCGTGCCGATCTGTTGCTGTACACCGCACCCAGGGCGGGGGCGGTGGTGGTAGAGGCACAGGCCCGTCCCAGGTCTTCGGCTACGCTCTATCCCGAGAGTGTGGTGGGTACCCTGGAAGACGCCTCGGTGCTCGACGGCTTTGGCTGTTCACGGTTGCGAACCCATCGGCTCAAATCGCTGCAGGTGCGGGGGGCCAACGTGGCCCGCATGATCCTGCCTGTACATAACGATGACGGCCAGCTGATCGCCATGCTGGCCCGTGACGCCTACTGGTTGGCGCACGAGCGACACAAGCGTCGTCCTTTGGCCTACCGGCGCGCCCTGCTCGAGTTCATGTGGACCGTCCTGCGGGGCAGGTTCAACGGCGCTGAGGATCTCACGCCCTTTCGCGAGCACGACGGCATCATGTTTGTCGACTCGGAGGCCTATATCCGCTACATGAGCGGTATTTGCGCCGAGCTGTATCGGCGCCTGGGCTATCGTGACAGCCTGATGGATCGTTCCATCAGCGATATCGATACCATTGACTATCAGATGGCCCAAAAAGCCACCGCTGAAAACCGGGCCTTTGAGCGCTCTGTGGAGCAGGACGGGCGCCTGTATATTCGCAAGGTGCTGCCCATTACGGCGCCGGTGCTGCCGCTGCGCACCCTGATTACGCGGCGGCATCGCGAGTCCTACGGCGTGCGCCAGCGGGGCGTCTTTATCCTGATCCACGATGCGACCGAGGCCGTTCGGGCTCAGCAAGAGCTGGAGAGTCAGATGAGCATCGTGCGCGAGGTGCACCACCGGGTCAAGAATAACCTGCAGGTGGTGGCCAGCATCATGCGCATGGAGGCTCGCCGCGCCCGGCAGGAGGAGACCCGCGAGGCACTGGAGGACAGCATCCAGCGCATCCTCAGCGTGGCGGTGGTCCACGAGTTTCTCTCGCAGCAAGGCCAGGGCATCACCATCAACCTGCGGGATGTCGCCGGCCGCGTGGTGACCCAGGTGCAGCAGGCGCTGCTGCCGCCCGACAGGGGCATCAGCCTCACGCTCTCTGGGCCTGACATCTGGCTGCAGGCCGAGCGCGCCACCCAGAGCGCCCTGATCATCAATGAGCTGGTTCAAAATGCCATCCAGCACGGTATGGAGGGGCGCGACACCGGCCGCATTCAGGTAGAGCTGGTGGACGCCGGCGGTGGTGTGCGCATTCTGGTGAGTGATGATGGCGTGGGCTTGGGGGAGGATTTCGATCTGGCGCGCGACGCCAATCTTGGGCTACAATTGGTGCAGAATATGGTTCAACGCGATCTGCGCGGCAGCTTTGAGCTGGTCAGCGAACCGGGCTCGGGCACCAGCGCTACCGTTGCCTTTGACAAGTAACCGGGGGTGTACAGTGGAACGTACGAGGATTGTGATCGCCGATGATTCGTCCGTGTTTGCCATGGACTTGCGCGAGATGCTCCAGAATCTCGGCTATCTGGTGGTGGGAGAGGCCGGCGATGGCAAGAGCGCTGTCAACCTGGCCCGTGAGCTGCGCCCGGACGTGGTGTTGATGG
>JAAYED010000077.1 GCA_012728955.1 Chloroflexota bacterium | reverse complement strand
TGCGCCACGGACTTGCCGAGGGCGTAAGCACCCCCGAGATCGAAGCTGTCATCGCAGCCGGCAGGGCGGCAGGCGCCGCCGCCAGCAAAATATGCGGCGCGGGGGGCGGTGGTTGTATGATCACCTTTGCCGAGCCCACGCAGCTTGCTAGTGTGAAACGAGCCATGGAGGCAGCGGGCGCGAGGATCCTGCCCGCAAACCTCGTGGCCGAAGGCCTCAAGCTCGAGATGTGCGACTGACCGCAAATCCGTCAGGAGGCGTCCAGGGCGTCCTCCGAAGGTAGCTCGATGCTGGTCGACCCGCGGCCATCGCCAGCCTGACGCCCCTGCGATCGGGCAACTTGGGCGAGACCGTTTTGGATGGTGGTGGCGAGGCGCTCTACCTGTTCCTGCAAGACGCGCAACGAGTCGAGCGCGTAGGCATCTGAGCCAGCACGGACCTCCTGGGCGTCACGATGGGCACGCTCCAGCATGGCCTGAGCGTCCTCCTCCGCCTGCTTGCGGATGGCCTGTTCATCGAGCAGCCGGGCGGCATCCTCACGCGCCTGCTCCAGGATGGTACGTGCCTCTTCCTGTGCCTGTGCGATATAGCGTTCTTTTTCCGCCTCAAACTCCTGGTAGCGTCGCAGGTCCTGTGGAATCGTGATGCGCATCTGGTCCACGATATTCAGGAACGTCTCACGGTCCACCGAAACGTTCCCACCAAAGGGGAGGCGGCGCCCACTCTCAACCAGTTCTTCCAGTCGGTCTACCAACTCTAGGATGTCGATGGTGAGCCTCCGTTACGCTTGGCGCTGTTGTTCAATACGAGCAAAAACCTGCCTGGCAACAAAATCCGGCACCATTGGCGCGATGCATCCGCCCGCCAGGGCGATCTCTTTGACCATGGACGAGCTGATGAACGCGCACTCCAGCCCGGTCATCAGACAGACCAGCTCCACCTCGGGATCGAGTTTGCGGCTGGTCATGGCCATCTGGTACTCGAGCTCAAAATCCGAGATCACCCGCAAACCGCGGACGATCACCTTGGCACCATGGCGATGGGCAAAGTCCACCGTGAGGCCATCATACCCCTCAACGATAATGTTGTCCACATCGGCAAGGGCCTCCCTGGCCAGGGCGACGCGCTCTTGCACGGAGAACATCAACTTTTTATTGGGGTTCCCGTAGGCCCCCACCACGAGGCGATCAAAGACCCGCGCGGCGCGACGCGCCACATCGATGTGCCCATAGTGGATGGGGTCAAAACTGCCCGGATACACCGCTACTGTCACGTAACCTCCCTAGGCTGGCGATACCGGTCGCCAAAATGCTTCTGCATGCTCTGCGAGCGCGCGATGGCGCGACTCGCTCAGATCCGGATCCTGCGCAAAGATCTGCAGCGCCTCGGCACGTGCCTGCTCCAACGTGACCCGATCGGTAACCTGTGCCAGCCGCAGCTCCGGTAGACCGCTCTGCCGAACACCAATAAAATCTCCCGGGCCTCGCATCTCCAGGTCCTTTTCCGCCAGGACAAAGCCATCCTCAGTCTCGGCCATGATCTGCAGGCGTTGCAGGCTCTCCTCCGTGGTGCTGTCGGACACCAGTATACAATAGGAGCGCGACGAACCTCGTCCCACACGACCGCGAAACTGGTGCAGCTGGGCCAGCCCGAAACGCTCTGCTCCCTCGATGAGCATCACCGTGGCGTTGGGCACATCCATGCCCACCTCGACCACCGCCGTGGAAACCAGAATATCGAGCTGCCCCTCACGGAATTGGGACATGACTCGCTCTTTTTCCTCAGCCCCAATACGCCCGTGGAGCAATCCCAGGCGCAGTTGTGGAAACACCTCCTGCGCGAGGCGGTCGTGCTCCTCCACTGCAGCGCGCGCCTCTACCGCCTCCGACTCTTCCACGAGAGGATAAATGATGTACGCCTGGTGCCCGGCGGAAATCTGGTCGCGAATAAAGCGATAGATGCCCTCCCGACTGCTCGCGGTGCGCACCGCCGTCACAACCGGTTGGCGGTTGGGCGGCAGTTCATCCAGCACCGAGAGCTCCATGTCTCCGTACAGCGTGAGTGCCAGCGTCCGCGGGATAGGGGTGGCGCTCATGGCCAGAAGGTGAGGGCTCCAAGCGATACTCTTGGCGCGCAGCGTCTGCCGCTGCTCCACCCCAAAGCGGTGCTGCTCGTCCACCACCACAAGGCCCAAGCGCTTGAAACTCACCTCATCCTGAATGAGGGCATGGGTGCCCACCACTAGATCGATCTCGCCCTCGGCCAGAGCCCTGCGCATCGCCTCTTTTTCCAATGCTGTCTGCCCGCCCAGCAGCAACCCCATCCGCACTTTTGGGTAGTACTCCAGAATGCCCGAAATGGTGCGCATGTGCTGCTCGGCCAGAATGGAGGTGGGGGCCATCAGAGCCGCCTGAAAGCCGGCCCGCACAGCAGTGAGAATGGCAGCCAGCGCTACGATGGTCTTGCCGGACCCGACGTCGCCCTGCAACAGGCGTGACATGGGCACTGACCGCGTCATGTCCTGCAGGATCTCGGAGATGGCACGCTGCTGTGCACCGGTCAGCGTATAGGGCAGGTGTGCTTCCAGATCGTGCACCAGCCCGGGCTCGCTCGCGATGGGGATGCCCGGCTCGCTGCGCCAATCCTGGCGCTTGCGCAACACACCCAGCTGCAGCAATAGCAGTTCATCAAAGGCCAAACGGTCGCGCGCTTGCCGTGCCTGCTCCATCGAGTCTGGAAAGTGTATCTGCTGCAGCGCCTCGCCCAGCCCCTGCAGGTG
>JAAYED010000076.1 GCA_012728955.1 Chloroflexota bacterium | reverse complement strand
TCATCCTTTGCGCCACTGGTTCCAGAGGGTGTTGTAGCCGTTCATCAGGAGCAGGGCGATGGCCATCGCCAGGACAAAGTCCCATTTGCCGAGCATCGCCGCACCGATCCCGACCATGAGGACCAGGAGGTCCAGCCAGAATATGAGCCGTGTGCCGTCAGAGTTCATGCTTCTCCCCGCTATGTGCGTGACTGTTGCAGTATAGCATGGACGCGGCCCCGGTTGGAACCGTGGGTGTGCGCCGTTCGCACCCCAGGAGGATACCATGACCACATTACTGATCGACCACGTCCGGCTGCTGGTCACCATGGACGCGGACCGGCGCGAGATTCCCGATGGCTCCGTGCTGATCGAGGACGGCGTCATCCGCTGGGTGGGGCCCGCCGGTGAGCTCGCCGACGCCTGGCGGCGCGCGCCGGGGCTCAGCACCATCGACGCCTCCAACCTGGTGATCCTGCCCGGGATGGTCAATACCCACCATCACCTCTTCCAGTCGCTCACCCGGGCGCTGCCCCAGGCGCAGGATGCCAAGCTCTTTGACTGGCTCGTCAGCCACTATCCCCGCTGGAACCGGCTGACGCCCGAGATGGTCTATGTGAGCGCCAAGACCGCCATGGCCGAGCTGGTGCTCACCGGCGCGACCACGGTTAGCGATCACCTCTACCTGTACGCCAACGGCGCCACTATCGATGACGAGATTCGCGCCGCCCGCGAGCTGGGCGTGCGGTTCCACCCCTGCCGCGGCAGCATGTCCATCGGCGAGTCCGAGGGCGGCCTGCCGCCCGACAACTCTGTCGAGGACGAGGACGCCCTGCTGCGCGAGACACAGCGGGCCATCGAGCGCTGGCACGATCCGGCGCGCTATGCCATGTGCCGCATTGCCGTGGCGCCCTGTGCACCGTTCAATGTCTCTGAGGATCTGATGCGCCGCTCGGCGGAGCTGGCGCGGGAATACGGCGTGCTGCTGCATACGCACGTGGCCGAGACGCAGGACGAGGAGGCCTACACCCTGGAGCGGGTGGGGATGCGCCCGGCGGCCTATATGGCGTCGCTGGGCTGGGTGGGCCCCGACGTCTGGTGGGCCCACGCGGTGCACCTGAACGCCGAGGAGATTGCGCTGCTGGCCGAGACAGGCACCGGCGTGTCGCACTGCCCCTCCAGTAACATGCGCCTGGGGTCGGGGATCGCGCCGGTGCGGGCGATGCTGGATGCCGGCGTACATGTGAGCCTGGCGGTGGATGGCAGCGCCAGCAACGACTCGAACAATATGCTCGCAGAGGCGCGCCTGGCGATGTTGCTCCAAAGGGTGCACGGTGGTGCCGACGCGCTCTCTGCGCGCCAGGCGCTGGCCATGGCCACCCGTGGCGGTGCCGCAGTACTCGGCCGCGACGACCTGGGGAGCCTGCGCCCGGGTATGGCTGCAGATCTGGTGGGCTATGACCTGGATGCCCTGGAGCTGGCCGGCGCCCAGGCCGATCCACTGGCGGCGCTCCTGTTCTGCACGCCTGGTCGGGTGAGCCTGAGTGTGATCAATGGCAACCCCGTCGTTGAACAGGGCGAACTGATCGGCACCGATCTGCGCTCCTTGGCGGAGCGCCACAACACCCTGAGCCGTGCCCTCTGGTAGATCCGGTCCTGGTACACCGCGCATCCGCCGCCCGGGCTCTGATTGACGTCAGGCTTGCGTGGTGGTAGTATCCAATTGTCTGAAAGTATCTAAAGGAAAGAAGACGTAAAGCAAGATGGCCAGAAGACCGTATCGTCAGGAACGACTCGTATTCATATTGGAGCGCCTCTACTCAACTGGTTATGTTTCGGTTACCGAGCTTGCGCAATCCCTCGGGGTATCGTCGGTTACAGTGCGCAGTGATCTCGATTCCCTCGCCGCTGAAGGTCACCTGCAGCGCACCCATGGCGGAGCGGTTCTGCATCAGACGCCTGACGACCTCTCGTCCTTTTCTGCGCGGCAAAAGGAGCGCTCGGATGTCAAGGAGCGCATCGGCATCGCCGCAGCATCTCTCGTGGAGGATGGTGAGGCGATCATCCTCGATGCCAGTACGACATCCTGGTATCTCGCGCGCAAGCTGGTTGGGCACCGTGACCTCACTGTGCTGACCAACGGTCTGCACGTCGCTATTGAGCTCATGCGCGGCCCTGGCATCACCGTGCTCATGCCCGGTGGCCGTGTTTGGCGCGAGGCCGGCGCCGTGATCGATCCTCTGGGGAACTCGATCCCTGAAGATACCAATTTCGGCAAAGTGTTTTACTCTGGCGGCGGCTTTTCGCTCCAGGCAGGGCTGTCCGATCCGAACCGTGACGAAGCCCATTTGAAGCATACCCTGCTCGGGCAGGATCGCATGCTGACCGTGATGGTGGACTCGAGCAAGTTCGGCAAGGTGGCGTTGGCCACCTCGGCGCCGATCGAACGTATCGCCCGGTTGGTCACCGATAGTGGAGCGCCGCAGGGGGCTGTGGAGGAGTTGCGCCAACGTGGTATTGAGGTGATCATCGTCTAGGCGCGCCTGGCCCGGCCCCTCAGGGGTGACACACTATTTCGAGGAGGCACTATGCGCCAGTGGAATGAGGCCTGGAAGGTCTTTTGCGACGCGCAGTCAGAGCGCGGCATCGAGTTGTCCGCCGTGATGACTGCGCTGAAAGCTCAGCACATCGAGACCCCCTCCTGGGGATATGCCGATTCTGGCACCCGGTTCAAGGTGTTCAATCAGCCGGGGGCGGCCCGCACCGCGCAGGAAAAGCTCTCTGATGCGGCGCAGGTGCACGCCTACACCGGTGTGGCGCCTTCGGTTGCGCTGCACATCCCCTGGGACAAGGTCGATGATTATGAGGAGTTGCGGGAGTATGCCGAATCTCTCGGGATGAGTCTCGGCGCCATCAACCCCAACCTCTTCCAGGACGACGCGTACAAGCTGGGCAGCCTGACCCATCCCGACGCCGGGGTGCGCCGCCAGGCCATCGACCACTGCCTGGAGTGTGTGCAGATCGCACAGACGGTGGGCTCGCGGGATATCTCCCTCTGGCTGGCTGACGGCACCAGCTCCCCGGGGCAGGATCACATGCGCTCGCGCAAACAGCGCCTGCTGGCTTCGCTGCAAGAGATCTATGCCGCCATGCCCGATCCGATGCGCCTGCTCATCGAGTACAAGTTCTTTGAGCCGGCCTTTTATCATACGGATCTGGGTGACTGGGGCACCGCCTACCTGATGGCCACCCGGCTGGGCGAGCGAGCCATGGTGCTGGTGGATCTGGGGCACCATCCTTTGGGCACCAATATCGAGCAGATCGTGGCTCTCTTGCTGGATGAGGGGCGGCTGGGCGGTTTCCACTTTAACAACAAAAAGTATGCCGATGACGACCTCACGGTGGGCTCGATAAACCCCTATGAGCTCTTTTTGATCTTTAACGAGCTCATCGATGGGGCGCTCGATCCTGCGGTCAAGATGGACGTCGCCTATATGTTGGACGAGTCCGTAAACATCAAACCCAAGATCCCCGCCATGATCCAGTCGGTGATGAATGTGCAGGTAGCCTATGCACAGGCGCTGCTCATCGACCGGCCGGCGCTGCGCGAGGCGCAGGGCAATGGCGACGTCATTCGTGCTGAAGAGATCCTGCTGGAGGCCTATCGCACCGATGTGCGTCCGCTGTTGGCGGCCATGCGCACCGAGTTGGGCAAGGATCCTGATCCGCTGGCGGCGTATCTGCAGAGCGGCTACCAGCAGCGCATCGTCGCCGAGCGCGGCGTGTCTTCCAGCGGCTCGGGCTTTCAGGGGGCGTAGGCATGTCAGACACCCCGTGTTCGATTCTGCAGGCGTTGGTGGCGCTGTCGGTGGAGCTGGGTCGACCCGAACGTGAGCTGGTGATCCTGGGGGAGGGCAACACCTCTGCCGATGCCGGCGATGGCACCTTCTGGGTCAAGGCCAGTGGCACCCAGCTGGCTACCGCCACCACCTCTTCCTTTGTACGCATGCACACGGCCGAGGTATGTGCCATCGCCGAGCGCTCCAGCTGTGACGATGCCCAGTTCAAGGCGCTGCTGGAGTCCGCGCGGGTGGACAAGGGCGATCCGCGCAGGCCGTCGGTAGAGACGGTGCTGCATGCCCTGGCGCTGCACGAGATGGGTGTGCGCTATATCGCTCACACCCATCCGGTGGCGGTAAACGCCGTGCTCTGCTCCGAGGGGGCCGAGCAGGCAGTCAGTGGCCGCCTGTTTCCCGACGAGATCGTCGTCTGCGGGCCGGCTCCGGCCTATGTCCCTTACGTCGACCCCGGGTTCGAGCTCGCCGCCGTGGTGCGGGCGACCATGCGGCGCTATGCCGATGCCTATGGCATGGCTCCCAAGCTGGTGCTTATGCAGAACCATGGCATGATCGCCCTTGGCGCCTCTCCTCAAGAAGTCGATAATATCACTGCCATGGCAGTCAAGACCTTTCGGGTGCTGAGCGGAACGTTTTCCCTCGGAGGTCCCTGTTTTCTGACGCAGGCCAATGTGGACCGCATCCACACGCGGCCCGATGAGCTCTACAGGCGCAAGGCACTGGCAGGCCAATAGAGAGGAGCCCGAATATCGTGATGACGAACAAGGTCGCCGGGTACCAGCGGGGCGAGGGAACACTTCCGGACAGGCATTGGTTGTGGCCCCTGTATGGGCAGGGCCTGGATGCCCTTGGACGGGATGGCGCACCGATAGAGGTGCCCCTTCCTGTCCCCGCAGCTGACCAGCTCCTGGTCCGTCACGATGCGGTGGGGTTGTGCTTTTCAGATACCAAAGTGATCGCAGCCGGCGAGAGCCACCCGCGCCTGCTCGGCCGTGATATGAAGCAGAACCCCGTTGTGCTGGGGCACGAAGTGGCGCTGACGGTTGTGGCGGTGGGCGCGCATTTAGCGGATCGCTATCGGCCGGGCGATCGCTTTATCATGCAGGCGGACATCTACTATCGAGGGGTAGGGCTCGCCTATGGCTATGCGCTGCAGGGCGGCCTCTCGCAGTACAACCTCGTCGGAGAAGAGATCCTCAACGGCGATGAGGGCTGTTATCTCATCCCCATGGCGGATGCCACTGGCTATGCGCAGGGGGCCCTTACCGAGCCTTGGGCCTGTGTGGTGGCCGCCTATCGTATCGTCTACCGCAAAGCCTGGAAGCCGGGCGGCACCGTGGCGGTGGTCGCCGGGCCTGCCGTGGATCCCGATACGGTACTGGGCGATCCCTTTGATCCCGCGGGGGCGCCGGCACAGGTTTTGATGGTGGGGCTGCCTGCGGGGCTGCGTGCAGAGTTGGAGGCCGCCGCTACCGCTCGAGGAAGCAACCTGACCGCGTTGGACAGCCTGGAGGCCTTGGTGGGCACCGATGTCACACCGCGGTTCGACGACCTCGTGCTGCTGGGGGCGGATGCCGAAATGTACGCCCGGCTCGAGCCGCTGGCAGCCAAGGGTGCCCTCATTGCGCTGGTGGGTGCAGCGGGGCTCGCAGGGCCTGCACCGGTGGACGTGGGGCGCCTGCACTATGATGGGCTGGGCTTGATGGGCACCGCATCCGCCGAAATAGGTGCCGCCTATGCACCCATTCGCACCGAGTTTCAGCCGGGCGGCTGCATGGCGCTGGTGGGCGCCGCGGGGCCCATGGGTCAGATGCACTTTCAGCGTGCCCTGCAGGCTCCAGTTCCGCCGCGGGTGATCGCAGCCACCTCCCGGGTGATGGACCGCCTGCATCTCTTGCCCGCCAAGTATGCCTCGCTCATTGACGCTCGCAGCGACGTGACCCGCGTGCTCACTCTGGCCTCGACTGGCATATCGCCCGAGGCCTTTGTCACCGCGCTGTGTAACGCGACCGACGGCAAGGGATATGATGATGTGGTCATTCTGGCGCCCAGCGCCGGGGTAGTGGAACAGACCTATCCGCTGCTGGCGCCCGGTGGCGTGATGAACATCTTTGCTGGCCTGCCTCGCGGCACCCGTGCCATGCTCGACTTGACCGCGGTTGTCAGCAAGGGCGTGCGGCTGATCGGCAGCAGCGGCTCGCTGATCGACGATCTGCGCCACATGCTGGAGGTCACCGAACGGGGAGCCCTCGATCCCAACCTTTCGGTGGTGGCGGTGGCGGGGCTCAACGCCGCCAAAGAGGGCCTGGCGGGGGTGATGCACAGCCAATATCCCGGCAAAGTGGTCATCTATCCGCAGGTGCTCGCGTTCCCTCTCACCAGACTGTCAGATCTGGCCCAGAGCCTGCCTTCGGTGTACGCCAAGCTCGGCCCCAACGAGAGCTGGACAGTCGAGGCGGAGCGTGCCTTTCTCGAGGAGCTGCTCCCATGAACGGCGCAGGCAGACTGCAGGGCAAGACGGCGCTGGTAACGGGCGCGGCACAGGGGCTGGGCCGGGCTCTGGCGGAGCGGCTGGCTCGCGAAGGTGTGCGCGTCGCCGTGGCGGATATCGCGGCGGAGGCGGCCCAGAACACCGCAGACGAGATCGAGGAGCAGGTGGGCATCGAGACGCTGGCGGTGGCGCTGGACGTTACCGATCCGGCCGGCACCCTCGCGGCGATGGAATCCGCAGCCGCACTGTTGGGCGGGCTGGATATTGTAGTGTCCAATGCGGGGATACTGGTCTCGGGCGCGGTGGACGAGATCGATCCGGCCGCATGGGCCAAGGTGGTGTCCGTCAATCTCACCGGATACTTTAACGTTGCTCGTGCTGCTGCGGTGATCATGAAGCGCCAGGGCGGCGGCGTGATCATCCAGATCAACAGCAAGTCCGGCAAAAAGGGCAGTTACAAGAACTCGGCCTATGCGGCGAGCAAGTTTGGGGGCATCGGGCTGACCCAGTCCCTGGCGCTGGAGCTGGCGGAGGACCACATTCGTGTCAATGCCATCTGCCCGGGGAACCTGCTGGATTCGCCCCTCTGGGTCAACAGCCTCTATGCCCAGTACGCGCGGCGCTGGGGCATCAGCGAACAAGAGGTGCGCGCACGGTACGTGGCGCAGGTGCCGATGAAGCGCGGCTGCACCTATGAGGATGTTGCCAACGTGCTGGTGTTTCTCGCCTCTGATGAAGCGGCTTATATGACCGGACAGGCCATCAATGTCACCGGCGGGCAGGAGATGAACTGACGCGGGCGGTGTTGATCGGTTCTGCCGCATACCCACGGGCCACCCCTGGATCTGCTGCCGGCGCGACCCGCGCAAGGAGCGACTAGTGCAGACTGCAGTCATGTTTGGGGCGGGATCGGTGGGACGTGGCCTGATGGGGCAGCTGCTCACTGCTTCGGGCTATCTGGTACACTTTGTCGACATCGATCAGGCCCTGGTGCGGGCCTTGAATGTGCGGGGCAGCTACACTCTCACCCTGGCAGACCGCTCGGGTTTGGTGGAGCAAACCATAGAGCCCGTCAGAGCCACCCTGAGCGGCGATGTCCCTGCCGTAACGGCAGCCTTGGAAACGGCTGCTTTGGCTGCGACCGCTGTGGGCGCCCGAGCGCTGGTGGCCATCGCTCCACTGCTGGCAGCGGGGTTGGCGCGTCGCATGGAGTGCGGGGTCGACAGTCCTCTCAATGTACTCATGTGCGAGAATATCCCCGACGCCGCTGCGCTCATGTGGGAACAGCTCGAGGCGCACCTGAATCCCGCGCAGCTGGCCTTTGCCCGGGCACACCTGGGGCTGGCCAACATGGTGATCGGGCGCATGGTACCCGAGCCCACCGCCGAGATGCGCGCCCGCGATGTCACTGCCATCCTCACCGAACCCTATGCCGATACCTATGCTGATCGAGGGGGCTTCGTGGGTGAGGTGCCCGAAATCGACCATCTCATCGCCCACGCCCCTCTCAGGCCATGGATCGATCGAAAACTGTTCATCCATAACTGTGTTCACTGCATGATGGGCTATCTGGGCTACTGGCGCGGGCTGGGCTATGGCTATCAAGTGCTGGAGGACCCGCTGGTGCGGCCCTGGTTGGCAGCCGCTCTGGGCGAATCGGTGGCGGGCCTGTCAGCGATCCACGCGCTGGATGTGGGAGAGCTGCTTATCCATGTGGCCGAGCTGTGGCAGCGTCTGGGGAACCGAGCGCTGGGCGATCCTGTGCGTCGGCTGGCCCGTGACCCGCTGCGCAAGCTGGCCCCCGCCGATCGGCTGGTAGGGGCGGCCCGGGCTGCCGAAGCCGCTGGCTTGCAGCCCGACGGGCTCGCCTGGGGCATCGCCGCCGCCCTGCGCTATGACCAGGAGCAAGACCCTGCTGCGGTGGAGCTGCAGTCTCGCATCGCGCAGCAGGGTGTCGGCGAGGTGCTGCGGACCCTCTGTCACATCGAGGCGTGCGAGCCGCTGGGTGTGCGCGTGCTCGATCGGTATCAACAACTGCAAGGCTGAACGGATGCGGACCTGTACGCTGCCAAGGCGGGGGCACTCTCTGAAGCCCACCATTGGTCAGATCCCCTCGCAGCAGGATGGAAGGCCATGATCATCACCGTAACCTTGAACCCCAGCCTCGACCGCACATTGCACTTTGGCTCGGTGCGTTGGGGCGCCGTCAATCGCGCCAGCCGCTCGAGCCTGGATCTGAGCGGCAAAGGCGTCAATGTGTCGATCGCCCTGCGTCAGCTGGGGCACCCGTCGCTGCTGATGGGTTTGGCAGCCGGAGCATTTGGCAGGTTGCTGGTGGATGGCCTGGTGGAACGGGGCTATGCCTGTTCCTTTGTGTTTACCGAGGGTGAGACGCGCTCCAATGTGACCGTTATCGATGATGGCAGCGGCCTGGTGAGCAAGCTCAACGAGGCAGGCCCTGCCGTGTCTGAGGAGGCGTTGGCAGCGCTTGACGAGCAACTGGCTGCCCGGGTATCGCCTGGTGACCTGGTGGTATTGGCTGGCAGCCTGCCTCCCGGAGCCCCGCCGGACACCTATGCCCGCCTGGCCGCAACGGTGCAGGGCGTCGGTGGAAAGGTAGTGCTCGACAGCAGCGGCCGGGCACTGGCCAATGGCTGCCGGCAGCGGCCCTGGCTTGTGAAACCCAACGAGACAGAGGCCGCCGAGCTGGTGGAGGCGCCCCTTGCCCACAATCCCTGTGAGACCATCGCCCTGCTGCGCCAGTTGGGGCCCGAACGGGTGCTCCTGTCGCTGGGAGCCCAGGGTGCGGCCTATAGCGATGGCAGCGGATGCTGGCTGGCGACGCCCCCTTCCATCCGCGAGGTGAACAACGTGGGGGCGGGCGATGCCGCCCTGGCTGGCGCCCTCTCTGCCATCTCGGAGAGTCTGGCGGCCGCTGACCTGCTTCGCATGGCGGTGGCCACGGGAACGGCAACCGCAGGCCTGGACGGCACCTCTTTTCCGACTCGGGATCAGGTGGAGGCACTGCTGCCGCAGGTTACCGTACAGCGCCTGGGTGCCTGAATCGTGAGTGACCAGCGTCCCCGCGCGGTGGTACTCTCGTCAACGTCGGTGGACGGGCGGGTGAGCCTTGGCCCGGGGCGCATCTGGACGGACGATCTGGAAGATCCACGCAGGGGGCGTCCAGCGGCGGGCCCTGGGGCCTCAGAAGCCTGGGAAGAAGCCAAGGCATACATCCTGCGTACCTGGCAGCCCCGCGCAGAATGGCAGGGGACGGGCTCCTTTGTTCGCGACGGCGAGCCGCCCCGTCCCCTGCCACCCTGGGAGCGAGACTCTGCGTTGTACACGGACTATATGCCGGCCGCATTGGCCAGTAAGGCGTCCACACTCAACTGGCTGGTAGTGACAGACGGCCGTGGAAGACTGCGGGGCGGATACACGGGAACCGAGCGGCACAACCATCACATGCTGCATCTCACCAGCAGAGCTGCTCCTGCCGAGTATCTGGCTTTTCTGCGGCAACACAAGATCCCCTGCTGGATCGTTGGCGAGCGACGGGTGGACCTCCCTCTCGCGCTGCGGCGTTTGCGCGAGGAACTGCAGGTCATCTCCCTGCTCTCTGAAGCCGGGGCGCGGCTCAACGGGGCATTGCTGCGGGCAGGGCTGGTAGACGAGTTACACCCGATACTGAGACCCGATTTGATCGGGGGCACAGCCACGCCGACGCTCTTCGATGGGCCAGATCTGGCACCCAATGCCTGGCCGACGCCGTTACGGCTGCGGGCTGCAACGGTTCGCGCAGGCGGAACGCTCTGGTTGCGGTATACTGTGGATAGATGCGCCGACGGTGCATGCGCCCGAGGCGAGCAAGCAGGAGGCGAATAGATGGCTGAGAAAACGATTACAGTGGGAGTGCAGGATCTCTCTCGTGACACGTTGATGGATCTTTTGCGTCGCATGTGGGAGATTCGGATCTTTGAGAACACGGTCTATGACCTCCTGGGGCAGAATGTGATCAAGGGCGCGTCGCACCTCTATGCCGGGCAGGAGGCCGTGGCGGTGGGGGCGATTGCGGCGCTGCGACCGGATGACTATATCACCAGTACCCATCGCGGCCATGGGCATTGCCACGCCCACGGCGATTCTTTTGCCAGCACCCCTGAGGAAAAGCAGCAGCATCTGAACAAGATGATGGCTGAACTGTGCGGACGGGAGACCGGTTACTGCCGCGGGCGTGGGGGCTCGATGCACATCGCAGATGTGCAAAAGGGCAACCTCGGCGCCACTGGAATCGTGGGGGGCAACATCCCTGTAGCGACCGGGGCGGCGCTGTCCATCCAGATGCAGGGACAGGATCGGGCGGTGCTGTGCTTTTTCGGTGACGGTGCCAGCAACACGGGCAACTTTCACGAATCCTTGAACATGGCGGCCGCGTGGCGTCTGCCGGTGGTGTACATTGTCGAGAACAACATGTACGGCATGTCGGTGCCCTTTAAGAACATCAGTGCCCTGCCCGATGTGGCTGCCCGTGCGGCGGCCTATGACATCCCGGGCATTGTGGTAGATGGCATGGATCCGCTGGCGGTGTACGAGGCGGTGTCGGCAGCGCTGGAGCGCGCCCGCCGGGGTGATGGGCCCTCCCTGCTCGAGTGCAAGACGTATCGCTGGTACGGGCACTCGCGGTCCGATCCGCGCGCCTACCGCAGCCGTGAAGAGGAACAAGAGTGGCGCCAGCGTGATCCGATCGTCGTGTTTGGCAATCGTCTGGTGGAGCTGGGCATCGCTACCCGTGAGGAGGTAGATGCCGTCGAGACCACCGCCGAGTCCGCTGTCCAAAAGGCGACCGAGTTCGCCCTGGCCTCGCCCATGCCCGATCCGGCGGCGGTGGAGGAAGACGTCTATGTGCTGCAACCGGCCTCGCCCTCTGCCGCGGAGGCCGAGCGCCGGCTGGCTCAACGCGTGCGCACCGATTCGGAGATGCGCACCCAGCCTTATTGGGAAGCGATCCGCGATGCGCTGGCGGAGGAAATGGAGCGGGACCCGTCCGTCTTTGTGATGGGTGAGGACGTGGGGCTCTATGGTGGCGCCTATGGGGCCACCCGGGGCCTCTTTGATCGCTTCGGGGGCGAAAGGGTGCGCGATACGCCCATCTCAGAGGCGCTGATTGGCGGTGCGGCGGTGGGATCCGCCATGACCGGTCTGCGACCCGTGGCAGAGCTGATGTATGTGGACTTTACCCCGCTGGCTATGGACCAGATCGCCAACCAGGGGGCCAAGAACCGCTACATGTTCGGGGGCAAGACCCGTGTGCCCATGGTGATCCGTACCGAGGGCGGTGCCGGCCGCTCTATCGCGGCGCATCACTCCCAGTCGCTGGAGGCGCTGTGGACGCACTTTCCAGGGATCTATGTGGTCATGCCCTCCACTCCCTATGACGCCAAGGGCCTGCTCAAGGCGGCCATTCGCGACGACAACCCAGTCATGTTTATCGAACACAAAATGCTCTATGGTCTGCGCGGACCGGTGCCTGAGGAGGATTATGTCATCCCGCTGGGCCTGGCCGATGTCAAGCGGGTGGGAAACGACGTCACCGTGCTCACCTACTCGCGCATGGTCCATCGTGCTTTGGAGGCCGCCGAGGCGCTGGCTGAGGAAGGGATCAGCGTCGAGGTGGTGGACCTGCGCACGCTCAAGCCGCTGGATATGGACACCATTGCGGCTTCGGTGCGCAAGACCGGGCGCGTCGTCGGCGTAACCGAGGCCTATCGTACCGGCTCCTTTATCAGCGAGCTGATCACGCGTGTAAACGAAGTTGCCTTTGACTATCTGGATGCCCCCATGGTGCGTGTGGCTGCCGCTGATGTGCCGGTGCCCATGGCAGAGACGCTGGAGGATGCGGCGATTCCGGGTGTCAAGGATATCATCGCAGGCATCCGGCAGACGCTTCGGCGGCGATAGTCGGGCGGCAATCAAGACTGTGGGGGATGTGCCATGGCGAATGTCGTAACCCTCCCTAAACTGGGCCAAACGGTCGAGCTGGGGACCATCACCGAGTGGGTCGTCAACGAGGGCGATACCGTCAATCGGGGCGATGTGCTCTTTATGGTAGAGACGGACAAGGCGGTGCTGGATGCCGAGTCCCGGTATCGTGGCACTGTGCTCAAGATTCTTGTGCCAGTGGGCCAGGAGGTGCCCGTGCTGACGCCCGTGGCCATCATCGGTGAGCCGGGTGAGGACATCGCTCCCCTGCTGGCCGAACTGGCGGGCGATGGGGCCGCTGTGGACGGGGCCTCGCAAGCCGAGCGGCCCGTGGAAGAGCCGGAGACGCTCGCCGTGCAATCGGCGGCAGAATCTGCGGTCGGTGCGGGAGGGCGCGTCCTGGCTTCGCCGCGGGCCCGGCGCCTGGCTGGCGAGAGAAGGGTCGATCTGGCGCAGCTCACGGGCACTGGACCGGAGGGGCGCATCATCGAGGCAGATGTGCTGGCATGGCTTGAGGCGCAACCTGCGGCGACTCCCCTGGCGACGAGCGTTGCGGCCAGTATGGGGGTTCCGCTGGCGAGCGTACCCGTGGAGGGGCGTCGCGTGCTGGCAGCGGACGTGGTGGCTCGGGCGGCCAGCGGGGCAAAGGCCGAGCCAGTGGCTGCAACGGCGGCAGAGGCCGCCCCAGTGGGCGGTGAGGTCACACCATTGCGTGGGATCCGTGCGATCATCGCGGAGCGCATGGCCAACTCGGCGCACACCACAGCCTCCATCACCCTGCATTCAGAGGTGGATGCCACCGAGTTCGTGGCCGCCCGTGAGGCGCTCAAAGCCGAACTGGCCGAGGAGCTCGGCTTTTCGGTGGGTTACAATGATCTGTTGGGCCTGATCGTGGCACGGTGCCTGGTCGAGTTCCCCTACATGAACGTGCAGCTGACCTCCGAGGGCATTCGACAGATGCCCGGCGTCAATGTTGGGTTGGCCGTGGATACAGAGCGGGGCCTGGTGGTGCCGGTGGTGCGAGATGCCGATCAGCGCGGCTTGAAGGATTTCGCACGGACCTTTCGAGAATTGGTGGAGCGTGCCCGAGCCGGCCGTTCCACTCCTGATGAGCTGAGCGGAGGAACCTTTACCATCACCAATCTCGGGATGTACGGTGTGGACATGTTTACACCCATCATCAATCTGCCCGAGTGCGCCATTTTGGGCGTGGGCCGCATCCGGCCGGTGCCCAGCGTGATAGATGGTCAGATCGTGGTGAGGCAAAAGATGTGGCTGAGCCTGAGCGTCGATCATCGGCTTGTGGATGGTGCCCCTGCTGCACGCTTTTTGCAGGGCATAGCGCGTTACATCACGTCGCCCTGTCTGCTGATCGCCTGAGGGCACCAGTTTATCTGATCTCACGGGTTAAGGGGCCGGGGGCCGTGCGGTGCCAGGCGCACCTTCTGGGTACGCAAAGTTGTCGCTGCAGAGAGCGTGGTGAATAGAGCCGCGGCATTACGACAGCGGTAAGGAGGTCTGTGCGATGGTCACATTGTTCGGCAAGAGGTATACGCAGCGCGAGCTCTTGTCCCACATGGGCAGCCTCTATCAGGCGGGGGGTGTCCGCGAGGTGGTGCTGGAGCAGGGCGCTGGGCGTGGCGTTCGGGTGGCCGAGTTTGAGACGGGCACCGGCCTCTCCTTTGATGTGTTGTTGGACCGTGGCATGGATATCGGCACGGTGCGCTATCGGGGCGCCTCGCTCGCGTGGGCATCGGCCACCGGCCCGGTACATCCCGCATCTT
>JAAYED010000075.1 GCA_012728955.1 Chloroflexota bacterium | reverse complement strand
TCACACGTGCCCCCCTGCCAGTTGACCCTGCTTCCCACCGAACGAAAATGCTCGTGAATATCCTGTGCGACAAGTGCCATGTTGCCCCCCGTCTCTGATCTAGGTGGTGAATGGGCTGTATGGTAAGAGCGCAGCGCCGATCTGTCAACAAGGAGGGGGAGCAGCATCCTTACTGGCATCTGGCCGCCAGGTCAGGGGTTGCCCAACAGGGCGCGGAGGTCGCTGATGGAGTAATCGGCATAAGCGCCGCACTCTGCGACGCGCTCCGGCCAAAAGCGGGCGAGGATGCCCGTCATGTGTACCGTGGTCATGCCGAGTTGTTTGGCTCCCCACAACTCGCGCGAGCCTCCATCGCCCACGAACAGGCACTCGCCGGGGGAGACGCTCAGGTCGCGGCAGGCTCGCAGGTAGATATCCGGTTCGGGCTTGCAACAGCCCACCTGGCAGGAGAACACCGCTGTATCAAAAGCCGCGCGCAGCGGCGACCGGGGCCAGGCGGCGATCTCCATGGAATCGGCGTTACTGACCAGGCCGAGTTTTTTACCGCGCTGGCGCAGCGCGGCCAGCGTTTCCAGCACGCCCGGCGCAATGTGCAGCAGGGCGTTGGCGAATTTGCCCAGCCGCGTTTGCACGGCAGCCCGAATCAGCTGCTCGTCTATGGCCGGGTCGAGGGCGCGCGCTGGGAGCGCCACCATCTCATAGGGGTCGGTACTCTCGCCCCTATTCCTGGCCTGATTGCTCGCCCGCCACGCCTGCTGCCACTCCTCCCGCTCTAGCCCCAGAATCTCCCACGTTTCTGGCGGCAACGGGGAGTTGGTGACTTCGATTGCACTGAGCGTATGGAACAGGTCGAACAGGATGGCGTTGGATGCGGCAGCAGCACCCGCTACCGCATCCAACGCTCGATCCTTTTGCACTAGGCGCTCCTTCTGTCTATGGCCCTATTCCACGGCGATGATCGTATGAATGACCACCTGCGGCACGCGCACGGTTAACACACCCTCCTGATATTCCCAGACTGGCTCGATCCCTTCCGGCTCCAACGTGACGCGGGAGGGTTGGGAAGCGCAGCGCAACCGTACGGTAATGTCGCGCACGGGCAAGGGCTGCTCCAGGCAGTAGTAATTGCGGTCCACGGGCCGATTGCCGTGCTGGTTGACCAGATGCACCAGCGTGCGCCCCTCCGCCTCCTGGCGCATCAGCGTTACCTCGACCCACGCGGGAGCATCCACCTGCACCAACGGCTGCTCAATGAGCAGACCCAGCAGGTTCGCCACCACATGCTTGAGGTTCCACTGATTCTTGACCTGATAGGCGCGGAAGGGGTCTCCGGCGATGTAGGCCGCCCAACCTTTGCCCACCCGCCGCGCGGTAATCGCTGGATAGCCGGAATACTCGCCCACCGGCGACCAGCGCAACAGGAAGCGGCCATCGCTGCGCAGGTAGA
Organism: Chloroflexota bacterium; assembly: GCA_012728955.1. Taxonomy (GTDB): domain Bacteria; phylum Chloroflexota; class Anaerolineae; order UBA1429; family UBA1429; genus JAAYED01. The sequence continues at coordinate 390 of JAAYED010000075.1, read as the reverse complement.
TCTTGTGCAGGTTTGCCAACACCTGCACATCCTCCGCCACGGGGCGGGCCAGAGCAAAGGTCGTCTCGGCCAGGTGCGGCATATTCAGAGTGCCCGCTTGCAGCCGCTCGTCGGTGACGGCGATATAGGCGTGGGGCTGATCGTAAGTTCCCTCGTAGCGCAGCCCCAGCAGGTCGCCCAGGGCGAACTGGCCCATGTCGGCATAGGTATCGTCCAGCGTGCCGGTCAGGCCGGTTGCCAGCAGCACGCCGCCCCGCTCCACCCAGCCTGGCAACGCTTCCACCAGGTCGGGCGACAGATAGCGCTGGTCGGGGAGGATCACCGCTTTGTACTCGTCCAGGCGCTTGGCGAGGGTCTGCTCGTGCAGGAAGTGGTAGGGGATCATGCTCT
>JAAYED010000074.1 GCA_012728955.1 Chloroflexota bacterium | reverse complement strand
GCGGCGGATGGTGTGTCCGCTGCGTTCCGCTCGCCGCGGCGGATGGAGCGCCCTCGGTGCCTCACTCGCCCCTCAGCGACCGCCGCGCGCCTCAGGGCGCATAGATCCCCGTCTTGCCGATGCTGTACAGTAGCGGCTGCGCCCCCGCCCCAAACTCTCGCTCCGGCACCGTGCCCTGCAGCGTGCCGTCCAGTATCCCCGCCAGGCAGGCCCGCAGCTCGCCGATCACCTCCGGGCCGATGGGGCAGGGGCCGTGGCAGCAATAGATCCGCCGGATCCCCGCCATCCCCCCCAGCCGCTCCAGGCTGCTGGCGTACAGCGCCGCGTCGCGCCCGGGCCCGAACAGAAACACCGGTCCGTGAGAGACGGTGTCGCCGGAAAAGAGCTCGCCCTGCTGCGCCTCCAGCAGGCAGATGCTCCCCGGGGTGTGCCCCGGCGTGTGCAACACCTGCAGCTGCAGGTCGCCCAGATCCAGCGTATCGCCCTCTTGCACCGGCAGCAGCGTGGCCTGCAGCTCGGGCAGGCGCTCCCGCAGCCGATCCATCTCGGCGGGATGCAGATAGATGCGCTCAAAGAGCGAGGCGCCGCCGGTGTGGTCGCCATCGCTGTGGGTCAGCAGCAGGTCCAGCGGCAGGGTGGTCACCTGGGCCAGCCGCTCGGCCAGCTGGGGGCCGCCAAAGCCGGTGTCGATGAGCAGCGCCCGCTGGCTGCCGGTGACCACAAAACTGCGCACGCCGCCCTGTTTCAGCGCGGCCACCCGCTCGCTATAGTGCACAATGCTGATGGGGGTTTGATCCATGGCGCAAAGCCTCCCTCGCTGTGAGCCGGCGGCCCGCCCCGAGCCGGGAGGTACGCCGCCGATCGATCTCTACGGGCCCCATTCTAACCCGCGCCGCCCGGCGCCGCCAGCCTCCTGGACCCTCCGTTTGCCCATACCCCGGCGAGGTGTTACATTCCAGCCTGTGGCGGAGGCACCCTCCGCTCTCTACTCTGCCTCGACCGGAGGGTTGCCCATGTCGCTGTGGTACCGCCTGCGCCATCATCCGCACCTGCTGCTGATCCTGCTGGCCTTTGTGGCCTTTATCGCCCTGGGCATGCCCGACGGTCTGCTGGGTGTGGCCTGGCCCTCCATCCGCGGCCAGTTCGGCCTGCAGCTGGACGCCATCGGCATGCTGATCACCGCCGTCACCGCGGGCTATATGACCGCCGCCTTTTTCAGCGGGCCGGTCACCAGCAGGCTGGGGGTGGGGCGGGTGCTGGTGCTGAGCTGCGCCCTCTCGGGGCTGGGCCTGATCGGCTATACCCTGGTGCCCGGCTGGGGCCTGATGGTGGCGCTGGGCGTGGCCGCCGGCCTGGGAGCGGGCGCCATCGACGCGGGCCTGAACACCTACGTGGCCGCCCATTTTGGCGAATCCATCATGCAGTGGCTGCACGCCTTTTGGGGGGTGGGCATCACCGCCGGACCCGTGATCATGACGCTGGGGCTGCGGCGCCTGGGGAGCTGGCATGCGGGCTATCATGTGGTGGGCGCCCTGGAGCTGGTTCTGGCGGTGGTGTTTGCGATCACCGCAGGCCGCTGGGCCGATGCGCCCCGCCCCGCCAACGGCAACGGCAACGGCGCTGCCGTTGGCAACGGCGATGCCGTTGGTGGCGCCGCCGCCGACACCACAGGCGCCCAACCGGAGGCGCTGCTCACCGACTATCACACCCCCATGCTGGAATCGCTGCGCAGCCCCCTTGTCTGGCTCTCGTTTCTCATGTACCTTTTGTACGTGGGGGCCGAATCGGGCGCCGGGGTGTGGACCTACACCCTGCTGGTGGAATCCCGCGGCATCGAGCCCGCCCTGGCCGGCTTTTTCACCGGCAGCTACTGGGCCACCTTTACCGTGGGGCGCCTGCTGGCCGGCATACTGGCCCTGCGGGTGCGCTCCGAGTCGCTGGTGGCCGTCAGCATCGCCGGCGCGGTGCTGGGCGCGCTGTTGCTGCTCTGGAATCCTTCGCAGGGCGCCAACGTGCTGGCGGTGGCCCTGATCGGGTTCAGCATCGCGCCCATCTTTCCGGCGCTCATGTCGGGCACCGAGCAGCGGGTGGGCGCGCGCCACGCGGCCAACACCATCGGCCTGCAGATGACCGCTACCGGGCTCGGCACCATGGTGGTCCCCAGCCTGATGGGCGTGCTGGCCCGTCGCGTATCGCTGGAGACCATTCCGCTCTTTTTGCTGCTGGTGTGTCTGGCGCTGGCGGCGGCCTATGGCCTGGCCGTCCTGGCCTCGCACCGCTCAACCGTCACGGCTCGCGCTCACGAGGGGAGGTAGACATGGACGTCGACAAGATTTTGGCTGGCATGACCCTGGAGGAAAAGGCTGCGCTGTGTACCGGCGACACCGCCTGGACCACTACACCCGTGGAGCGGCTGGGGCTGCCTGCGGCGGTGGTCTCGGACGGGCCCCACGGCCTGCGGCGCACCCCCGAGAATACGGGCCTGGGGCAGCGCTCGCTGCCCGCCACCTGTTTCCCCACCGCTTCTCTGCAGGCCTCTACCTGGAACACCGCCCTGGTGCGCAGCGTGGGTGAGGCCATCGCCGAGGAGGCCCTGGCCATGGACGTGAACGTCGTCCTGGGGCCCGGGGTCAACATGAAGCGCTCGCCGCTCTGCGGCCGCAACTTTGAGTACTATTCCGAGGATCCCTTCCTGGCGGGCCAGCTGGCCGCCGCGCTCATCCAGGGCATCCAGTCCCGCGGGGTGGGCACCTCGCTCAAGCACTATGCCGCCAACAACCAAGAGTTCCAGCGTTTCAGCATCGATACCCGGGTGGACGAGCGCACCCTGCGCGAGATCTATCTGACCGCCTTTGAGATCGCCGTGCGCCAGGGCCAGCCCTGGACGGTGATGTGCAGCTATAACAAAATCAACGGCACCTATGGCTCGGAGCACGATTTCCTGCTGAACCAGGTGCTGCGCGGCGAGTGGGGATTTGAAGGTGTGGTGGTGTCGGACTGGGGCGCCGTGCACAACCGCGTGGCGGCCCTGAAGGGCGGGCTGGATCTGGAGATGCCCGGGCCCAAGCCGCTGCGGGTGCAGGCCGTGGTGGACGCCGTCCAGGCCGGCACGCTGGATGTGGCCGTGCTCGACCGTGCCGTGCGCCGGCTGCTGGAGATGGTGGCCAAGGGGCAGGGCGCCCAGCGTACCCAGGGCTTTGACATCGAGGCGCACCACGCCCTGGCCGCCCGGGTGGCTGCCGAGGGCATCGTTCTGCTCAAGAACGACGGCATCCTGCCGCTGTGCGGCGTGGAGCGCGTGGCCGTCATCGGCCGCTCGGCGGAGCAGCCCCACTATCAGGGCGGCGGCTCGTCGCACATCAACCCCACCAAGGTGGCCGTGCCGCTGGAAGAGCTGCGCGCCCGCCTGGGCCAGGCCAGCATCACGTATTGCGAGGGCTATCCCGCCGACGCCGCCGCGCGTCCCGATCTCATCGGCGAGGCCGTAGCCCAGGCCGCCGCTGCCGAGGTGGCGCTGCTCTACATCGCGCTGCCCAGCTATATCGAGTCCGAGGGGTACGACCGCCAGTCGCTGGATCTCACCGAGCAGCAGGTGGCCCTGATCAAGGCCGTCTCGGCGGTGCAGCCCCGCACCGTGGTGATCCTCAACAATGGCGCGCCGGTGGCCATGGGCGAGTGGATCGACGGCGTGGCGGCGGTGGTGGAGGCCTACATGATGGGCCAGGCCGGCGGCGTGGCCATCGCCGAGGTGCTCACCGGGGCCGTCAACCCCAGCGGCAAGCTCGCCGAGACCTTTCCTGAGGCGCTGGAGGACACCCCGGCCTACCTCAACTGGCCCGGTGAGGCCGGCGCCGTGCGCTATGGCGAGGGGCTTTTTATCGGGTATCGCTACTATGACAAAAAGGGCGCCCGGGTGCTGTTCCCCTTTGGCTATGGCCTGAGCTATACCAGCTTTGCCTACAGCAACGCCCGGGTCTCGGCCGATACCTTTATGGACGTGGACGGGGTGCAGGTCTCGGTGGATGTCACCAACACCGGCTGCGTGGCGGGCCAGGAGGTGGTGCAGCTCTATGTGCACGACTGTCAAGCCGACCTGGTGCGCCCCGAAAAGGAGCTCAAGGGCTTTGCCAAAGTGGCCCTGGAGCCCGGCGAGACCAGGACGGTCACCATCACCCTGGATGCCCGCGCCTTTTCCTACTGGCATCCCGATCATGGCCGCTGGATCGCCGAGCCCGGTGATTTCACGCTGCTGGTGGCGGCCTCCTCGGTGGATGTGCGCGCCTGCCTGCCGGTGACCATGCAGGTCAGCCAGCCGCTGCCCTCGGTGCTGGATATGGAATCCACCATGCGCGAGTGGCTGGCCGATCCGCAGGGCAAGGCGCTGCTGGCGCCGGTGCTGGAGGAGATGGCGGCTGCCTCCCGCCGACTGTTCGGCGAGGGGGACGGCAGCGAGGGGCTGGGGCTCAACATCATGGACATGTTCGTAGACACGCCCCTGGTGAGCGTGCTCGAGTTTCGAGCGGGCGCGCTGCCCAAGCCGCCCGAGGCCTTTGTGGCGGATCTGCTGCAGCAGATCCGGCGTTGAGTGACTTGATGGGTGCGCCGTGCATCCACGTGCGGCGCACCCCCCGGTTTTCCGTCCGTAACGGATCTGGTCAAGGGGGAGAGATCGGCATTCGCAACCATCCGATGTTTCAGGCCCTGCGCGAGCTGCGGGGCAATCCGCGCTACTCGGTGCTCACCGAGTGGATGTTTGGCATCCCCTACAACATGTTCAACCCCTTTATGTCGGTGTACATGCTGGCCCTGGGCGTCACCGACCAGGGGATCGGACTGATCGCCAGCCTCAGCCTGGCGGTGCAGATCCTCTCCCAGCTGGTGAGCGGCACGTTGGTGGACAAGTACGGCCGGCGGCTCACGCTCTTTATCGCCGATCTGGTGTCCTTCAGCATCCCCTGCCTGATCTGGGCCTTTTCCCAGAACATGACCTGGTTCGTGGTGGCCGCGCTGATCAACGGCACCTGGCGCGTGGCCCACACCGCCTGGACCTGCCTGGTGATCGAGGATGCCGAGGAACACCTGCTGGTGCACATGTGGTCCTGGATCACCATCTTTGGCGTGGGCTCGTCCTTCTTTACGCCGGTGGGGGGCTGGTTCGTGCAGCGCTTTGGGCTGGTGCCCGCCATGCGCGGCCTGCTGCTGTTTGGCTTTGTGATGCTCACCGCCAAGTGCGCCGTGCTGTACGTGCTCTCGCACGAGACGGAACGCGGCGTGCAGCGCCGCATGGAGACCCGCGACCAGTCGCTGCTCAGCCTGCTGAGCGGGTACCGGCAGGTGGTGGGGCCGCTGCTGCGCTCGCGGCGCATCCGGGGCGCCCTGGCGCTGATGACCGTCACCAACATCTATAACACCGTCAACGGGAGCTTTTTCGGCGTGCTGGTGACGGGCAAACTGGGCTTTCCCGAGGCCAGCATCGCGCTCTTTGCGGCGCTGGGCTCTATCACCACGGCGGTGGGCATCTTTGGCATCGGGCCTCGCTTTCGCAATCTGTCCCACGCGCGCCCGCCCCTCTGGCTGGGATTCGGGCTCTATCTGCTCAGCCAGATGCTGCTGGTGGCCATGCCGCCCCGTTCGCTCTGGATGCTGATCCCCGCCGTGATGCTGGCGGGCATCGGCGGCGCGCTGGTCAACCCCATCATCGAGGCGCTGCTGGCCGTGGCCATGAACACCCACGAGCGCGCCCGCATCAGCTCGATCGTGTACATGCTGCTGCTGGTGATCACCACGCCCTTTGGCTGGATCGCCGGTCAGCTCTCGGCCGTGGATCGTGCCCTGCCCTTTGGGCTGAACCTGGGGCTCTTTGCGCTGGGGATGCTGTTGGTTTGGGCCATCGGCCGTGAGCAGCGCCCGCTGGAGGGAACCGCCTGACATCGTCGTCGGCAAGGAGGGGATCGCCCGTGGCTGCTATCGTCAACAACCCGCTGGTCCGCACCCTGCGCGAGCTGCGCGGCAACCCCCGCGCCTGTGTGCTCACCGAGCCCATGTTCGGGGTGCCCTATAACCTGTACATGCCCTTTATGTCCGTGTACATGCTGGCCCTGGGCGTCACCGATCGGGGCATCGGCACGCTGGCCAGCCTGGGGCTGCTCTCGCAGCTGGTGGCCACCTGGCTCAGCGGCGCCATTGTGGACAAGTTCGGCCGCCGGGTGACCGTGCTGGTAGCCGATATCATCTCCTTTGGCGTGGCCTGCCTGATCTGGGCGGCGGCGCAGAACGCGGTCTATTTCGTGGTGGCGGCGCTGATCAACGGCCTGTGGCGCATCGCCCACACCGCCTGGACCTGCCTGATGATCGAGGATGCCGAGGAGCACCATCTGGTGCACATCTGGACCTGGATCAGCCTCTTTGGCATGTCGGCCTCCTTTCTGACGCCCATCGGCGGCTGGGTGGTGAACCGCTTTGGGCTGGTGCCCGCCATGCGCGGGCTGCTGGCGGTGGCCTCGGTCATGCTGACGGCCAAGGCGGTGGTGCTGTATTTCTACTCGCACGAGACCGAGCGGGGCATCCGGCGGATGGAGGAGACGCGCCAGCGATCCGTGGCCAGCCTGGTGGGCGAGTCGCACCGGGTGTTCGGCCAGCTGCTGCGCTCGCGGCCCATTATGGCCGCCCTGGCCCTGCTGGTGGTGACCAACGTCTATCGTACCGTCAACACCAGCTTCTGGGGGGTGCTCTTTACCAGCAAGCTGGGCTTTCCCGACGCCCAGATCGCCATTTACATGGCGTTGCGCTCCATCGTGATGGCGGTGTGCCTGTTTCTGGTGTCGCCGCGGCTCACCAGCCTGCGGCGCTTTCGCCTGCCTCTGTGGACCGGCTTTGGCGCCTATTTCGTGGCCCAGGGGCTGCTGGTGTTCATGCCGCCCCGCTCGGTGCCCCTGCTGGTGCTGAGCGTGCTGCTGGAGGCCTTTGCGGCGGCGCTGGTCAACCCGATGACCGAGTCGCTGCTCACCGTGTCGCTGGAGACCCACGAGCGGGCGCGGCTGACGGGGCTGGTGTACGTGCTGCTGATCCTGGCGACCACGCCCTTTGGCTGGATCGCGGGGCAGCTTTCGGCCATCGACCGGGCGCTGCCCTTTGCGCTGCTGATGGTGTTTTTTGCGCTGGGGATGGTGCTGGTGTGGGCGATCCACCGCTGGCAGCCGAGCCTGGAGGGCGGCGCCGAGGGCTGACGGGCTAAGGAGCAGCGAATCGCCGCTGAGCGGTGGGCGCTACGCCCGCGGCGCAACTGGTTGCGAGCGCCCGTCGCGTTGCCGGCGCCGCACCCATTGCTGCGAGCCCCCCACGAGCTGCCGCGGAGAGGCAGGGCGCAACGACGGCGGCGCAACTGGTTGCGAGCGCTTGTCAGTCCGTCGGTACCGCCGCCGTTTCGGCGGGCCCCTCCGAAGCCGCCGCTGAGCGGTGGGCGCTACGCCCGCGGCGCAACCGGTTGTGAGCACTTGTCGCTTCGCCGGCGCCACGGTCGTTTCGGCGGGCCCCTCCGAGCCGCCGCTGAGCGGCTTGGGCAACGCGGCCGGCGCAACCGTCCGCCATTCTGTGCGTATTCCTGACAGGCGTCTCTGTTCGCCCGTGCCACGCACAGGCGTTACCGATTTCGGCCCGCCCCGGCGCTGTGCTGGACTGCCGCCAGCGGGGCCGGGCCCGTCCCCTGAAAGGAGGTTCCTGTGCGCGATCTGACCGTGATCGAGGCCATCCTGCGGGACAGGCGCAGCTTTTTTCTCGAGATCCGCGACGGCATCGCCATCCGCCACAAGATCCGGGCCATGCTGGTCTCCAGCGTCCTCTTTTTCGCCCTGTATGGTGCCGTGCTGGGCTCCCAGGCGGGGGTGCTGCAGGCCCTCAGCTCGGCCGTCAAGCTCCCCATCCTGTTTCTGGCCACGCTGCTGGTGTGCGCCCCCACGCTCTATTTTTTCCATCTGCTGCTGGGCGCCCAGCAGGGCCTGGCCCAGACCGTGGCGCTCATGCTCACCGCCATCACCGTCACCGCGGTGCTGCTGCTCTCTTTTACGCCCATCGCCCTCTTTTTCCTGCTGACCACCGCCGGCTACCAGTTCTTCAAGGTGCTCAACGTGGGCGTGTTTGCGGTGTGCGGGGTGGTGGGGGTCTACTTTTTGTCCCAGGGCCTCGCCATGGTGGCCCCCGAGAGCGGTCGCGGCCGCGGATGCGTCACCTGGCTGTGGGTGGTGCTGTACGCCTTTGTGGGCTGCCAGATGGCCTGGACTCTGCGGCCCTTTATCGGCGCCCCCAGCATGCCCTTTGAGCTCTTTCGGCACCTGGGGGGCAACTTTTACGCGGACGTCTTTGCCAGCCTGGGCGAGGTGTTCGGACTGCACAGGGTCTACTAGGGGGAGCCATGGCTGATCAGGAGAATCGCAGCGCTCCCGCCGCCAGCGACCGTTTTCTGGATGCCCTGCTGGATGCGCTGGAGGAGCGGGCCCGCCAGCGGGCCGCCGCCGCGGCGGAACCGACCACACCTGCGGATCCGGCAGAGCGCACGGTGGCCCGTGAGGCCTCGCCCCAGCCCGAGGCGCCCACCGGGGTCGCGGCGCGGACTGGGGTCGCGGCGCGAAGCGGAGTCGCGGCGCCGACCGGGGTCGCGGCGCCCGATGCCACCCCGCGGGAGGACCCCTCTGCGGCCGGGCACGTTGCCTCTGCGGAGCCAGGCTCCGCTGCGAGGCCCTGGGATACCGGGCCCGTCGCCGCTTCGTCCGGCGACGGGGAGGCCGCCGCACCTGGCGCCGCGGCCAGGGATCTCGCCAGTACGGAATCGCCGCCGCTCCGTGCGCCGCTCCGTGCGCCGCTCCGTGCGCCGCTGCGTGCGTCGCACGACGCGCCGCTCCGTGCGCCGCTGGGTGTGGATCGCCTGCTGCGCCGCATGCTGATCGCGCTGGCCGCGCTGGTGGTGCTGATCAACATCCCCCTGACGGCCCACGGCGTCAGCCTGGCCCGCATCCTGCCGGACAGCGCCGCCCTCACCATCCGCGATGGGCTGGTCCTCAAGGGCAGCGACGCCCGCATCTATATGCTGCAGGACGGCCAGCGCCGCTGGATCTCGTCGCTGGAGGCCTTTGACGCGCTGGGCCTGACCTGGGAGGACGTCCACGAGGTGGAGGACGCCTTTCTGGAGCGCTTTCCCGAGGGGCGCCCGCTGGATCTGGTGGTCAAGTGCTCCGAGAGCCCGCACATTTATGTGCTGCGGGAGGGGCGCCGCCACTGGATCCGTGATATCGACACCTTTGTGTCCGAGGGGTATGTGTGGGACGATGTGACCCTGTGGGGCTGCGACGAAATCCGTCGCCTGCCCGAGGGGCCCTCCATCCCCCCCGAGGCCGGGCCGGCGCCCAGCCCCTGAACGATCTCCTACAGCTGGCGCAGGGCGGCGGGCAGCTCCGAAAGCGAGCCCAGCAGGCGTCCCGTGGGCCGGGCCCGCACCGCGGCCATGCACCAATCCGGCGTATAGGGCGTGCGCAGCAGGAAAAAGGGGATCCCCAGGGCCAGCGGCAGCGCCCCGGGCAGCGACAGACTGTCGGCCACCACCGCCAGCTGCGGATCCCGGGCCCGCACCCGCTCCAGCGCCCGGAAATAGTCCGGACGGCGCAGGTCGATGCGGCGCTGCGGATCCACCTGCCAGTGGAGGTCCCCGCCATCGGCCAACGCCAGGGGCGGCTGCCAGTGGGGATCCATCTCGTACTGACGGGTGTCCCCCAGGATCTCGGGCTGGCGCGAGAGGGGCAGCGTGGCCAGCTGGCGGGCCACCTTGTCGCCCAGCGAGTTGGTCAGCACCAGCGGGGTGATCTGGGGATCGTCCAGCAGGGCCTGCAGCACCGGCAGCGCCTCTGGCCGAAAGGCGGTGCCCAGCTCGGCGGTGTGCCGGTGAAAGAGCCAGTTGGTGCAATCCACAATGGGATCGTACTGGGCCTGGGCAAAGCGCTCCTGCACCCGCCGGGCATAGGCGGGCACCTGCGCCAGCAGCGTCTGCAGCGTGACCGTGTTGCACTGAAAGGCGCCCTCGTCGGGATAGCCCGCCAGCAGGCCATTGACCCACCAGCCATACTCCCAGGGCCGCGCCCGGATGGCCCGCCGCGTGCGGCGATAGTCCCGCACCAGCTGCGGGCGGGGCACCTGCAGCACCTCCCGCGCCAGACTGGTGAGGGCCCGTCGGGCCAGCAGGGGCGCCTGGCTCTCTTCAGCGGTGAGCGTCCCGTCAAAATCCAGAATGACGATCATGGCGACCTCCTCCCCGGGGGCGAACGGCCCGCCGGCGCGCCAGGGGACGCCCGCTGGCCAGCCCGAGCCGCACAAAGAGCCACGGGGCGCCCACGGTGGTCCACACGCCCACCAGCATCAGCAGCAGGGCCACCGGCAGCGGCCCGATGGGCAGGCTGAGGGCCAGCAGCGCCAGCGGTACCGTAGAGCCCAGGCCCACCAGCCAGCGCAGCAGCCGCTGCAGCAGCGTGCCGGCGCTGTTCTGCCGCGCCGGCGGCCAGAGCAGGTGATATCCCAGGCCCGCGCCCACCAGCAGGCAGGCACCCAGCAGCGCCCGGCGATCGGCGCGGCCCAGCGCCAGCAGCAGCGCCGCGGGCAGCAGCACCGTCAGGGCCAGCTGGGTCAGCCGCGGGCGCTCCCCCAGCCAGCGGGTGGCGGCGGGCTCCCAGCGCCACCAGCCCCACAGCAGCAGCGCCCCCAGCAGGTAGCCGCCCAGCAGATCCGTGGGAAAGTGCATCCCCAGATACAGACGGGAGAGGGGCACCAGCAGCAGCAGGGCGCCGCAGAGGGCCATCACCCAGCGGCGCCGGTGGGTCAGCGCCAGCAGGCCCCAGGTCACCACCGCGGCCTGGGTGTGCCCGCTGGGCAGCCCGCCGCCGCTGGCGGAATCCAGCCGCAGCACCCGCGGGTCAAGCTCAAAGGGGCGGGGCTGCCCCAGCAGCTCCTTGGCCAGCGTGTTGACCGCCAGGGAGAGCACAAAGAGCAGCGTCATGCGCACGGCCAGCGGCCGATCCAGCCCCCAGTAGAGCAGGCTGATCAAGAGCAGGATGCCGGTGGCCTCCCCCAGCTGAGTGATGGCGCCCATGGGCCAATCGAGCCCCGGGCTGAACTGCTGCAGCCACAGGATCCAGGGGATGCTGCGGACCAGAATGGTGGATGACACGACAACTCCTTTGCCTGCGCAAGGCTGCTCCGGCCGGGCGCGGCGGCTGGGGCGCTCCCGGCGACTGGCGCTGACCCTGAGGACAGGCTCCGCCCCGCCGGCACTGCACTGGGTTCCCGTCACCAGCGGATGCCACGCTCCGGGTGATGCCGGCTCGCTGCCTCCGGGGCGCGCCCCTCACATGTACATGCAGGCCGCCGCGCTCGCTTGCTCAAACGGTGCCTGGCGCACTCGGGCAGCCCTGCGGACCGGACTTGCCCGCACGGGCCAACGATTGCCTCGCGCCCTCGGACATCGCTGCGGTCCGGACATTGCCCGCCGGGCACTGCACTGAGCTTCGGAAGCCAGCGCAACCACTTGCCTGCGCTGGGGCGCCGCGGGCTGCCATCGTCGGCTGACTGGCACCGCACGCCTGTGCCACCCGACAGTGCCGCTGGCGCTGCGGCGCGCCCTCAGGCCCCTCTCCGAGGACGCCCGCTCGGGCACCGTTCGGGGTCTGCGCCGCGCCTCAGCCCCCGCAGGTCACCTCTTCCGCGCCGCGCCAGCTCGCCACTCCGTAACGCCGTGGGCTGAGTGGCGCCGCACGCTTGTGCCGGCCGGCAGTGCCGCTGGCGCTGCGGCACGCCCTCAGGCCCCTCTCCGAGGACGCCCGCTCGGGCACCGTTCAGCGTCTGCGCCGCGCCTCAGCGCCCGCAGGTCACCTCTTCTGCGCCGCTCCGTGCGGCCGCGCCGCCGTGGCGACAGGTTCTGGCGCCCCGGGCGGCCGTTGGACGCACCGTTGGCGCCACAGGGGCCCTTTCCGCCCCATCCCGGCCGTTGCCTGGCCTGCAGCGTGAGGGGTACTGCGACAGGATCGGTCGCCAGGCCCTCGGTACCCGCCGGGCCTAGCGGCCTGCCGCCAGCCGCGCCGCCACCGCCTGCACCCCCAGCCGCGGGCTGGTGAGCACCGGCCGGCCCGTGGCCGCCTCCAGCGCCTCCTGCATGCGGCCCATGGAGGCCTGCGCCAGCAGCAACAGGTCCACGCGGTCCGCCAGCCCCTCCGCCGCCGCCAGGATGCGCCGGTCATGCTCCTCGGGGTGTCCGCTCACCAGCTGCTGATAAGCCCCCTCCGCCAGCCCCTCCTGTACCGTCACGCGGTGGCCCGCCTCGGCGGCCTTGCGCTGCACCAGCCGCACCGTGGGCCCCAGCGTGGTGGGCAGCGTCGCCAGCACCCCCACCCGGGCGCCGTCCTGTTGCACCGCCGCCTCAGCCATGGCGTGGTCGATCTGCAGAATAGGCGTGCGCACCAGATGCTGCCCCAGCGCCACCACCTCGCCCACCGAGGAGCAGGTGTTCAGGATCAGATCGGCGCCGGTGGCCTCGGCGGCCTGCCAGTAATGCACCAGCCGCTGGATCACCCCGTCGGTGACGGCGTTGGCGGCGATCACGTCCTGGATCAGAGCCGAATCGGCGATGTTGATCAGGCGCACCTCGGGCAGCAGTTCGTCGAACAGGGCCTGCATGGCCGGGATGATCGAGGTGGAAGTGTAGACGGCGGCGACGGTGGGCATGGCGGAACTCCTTACAGCACGAGATCGAGCCCCAGCGCGGCCTCCAGCCGGCGCAGGGTAAAGCGGTCGCGGACATAGTGGCCATAGCGCAGGCCGTCGGCCACCTCGACGGCGGAGAGATCCAGCGCGGCGGGATCGGTGGGGGCGCCCACCGCCAACAGCAGCTGTTCCAGCTCCTCGGGGGAGGGCACATCGGCGGCGATGGCCAGCACCTCGTCCCAATGGGACACCACCCTCTCCCGCAGGCCCTGCCAGCGCTCGGGCGCCATGGGCAGCAGGTCGCCCTGGGCGGCAAACACCGCCTCGGCGATGGGGCCATAGCCGCTGGCGATGGCGGCGCGCTCCTGCTCCAGATCAGGCGGGCGGGCGGCGCCCATCAGCGTGGCGGCCTGCGCGGCGTTCAGCGTGCGCAGCCGCGCCCATGCCCGCGCCATCAGCAGGGCACCCAGGCCCACCTTGGCGCCGTGCAGGCTGGCGGGCCGGCCCTGCAGCAGATGCATGGTCTCCCAATAGTGCGAGAGATGGTGCTCGGCGCCCGAGGCGGGGCGCGAGTTCTTCCAGCGGGCCATGGCCGATCCGGAGGCCATCAGGGCCCCGGTCAGCGCGGCGATGGCCTCGGGCTCGCCCCGGCCGATGCCCCGGGCGGCGCCCGCCACCTGCGCCAGCGCGGCGTACTGCTCCCGCACGATCGCGCCATCGATCTCTTCGCCCCACAGCAGCGCCGCCAGCCGCCAGTCGGCCAGGGCGGTGTACTTGCCCAGCACATCGGCGGCGCCCGCGGCGATCATGGCGGAGGGCGCGCTGCGCAGCACCTCCAGATCGGCAAACACCGCCAGGGGCTGTTGCGCGTCGACGGTCACCTTGAGGCCCCGCAGCACCAGCGGGCTGTTGCGCGAGGTGTAGGCATCCACCGAGGGCGCCGTGGGCAGCGACACAAAGGGCCGCCCGCTGCGGTGGCTGGCAAAGCGCGTCAGATCGCACAGGGTGCCCGAGCCCACCGCGAGATAGAGCAGGTGGCCGGGGGCGCCGGCCTGCTGCAGGATCTCGACGATGCGCTCCTCGTCCGCCACCACGCCGGGCCCGCCCAGGCGCATGGTGCGCACGGAGCAGCCCGCCTCGCGCAGGCGCCCCTCCGCGGCGGCCCCCAGCACCGGCCAGGTGCGATCGTCGCACACCAGCGCGATGTCGCGCCAGGGCTGGCTCTGCAGCCAGGCCAGCAGGGCGGTGAGGGCCTCGGGACCGATGTACAGGCTGGGTTCAGGCATGGCGGGCCTCCCGGTGCATTGCGCTGCCCCTGATTCTGCCGCAGAGGGAGAGGGGTGTCAATTGCTGCCGCGATCCCTTGACGGCGGGGCACCGATGGAGCTAGACTGCCGCTGTCGCCCGGACGGGCGGCGCACTCCCCGGACCGTTCCACCTGCTCAGCGATCAGACGAGGGCATTGCCAGATGACTACCAGCAGCCGCAGCCAAGCAGCCTTCACCAACCGACCGACCCTCACCGCCACCGAGGACGAGTTTCTGCTCTTTATCCATCCCGGGCTCAAGGAGCGCGCCAAGGTGATCCGCGGCTATCGCTGGGACGTGCAGCGTCGCTGCTGGGTGTATCCGCGCACCAAGGCCGTGTGGGACGCGCTGGTGGCCGAGTTTGGCGACGAGCTCACCCGCGCCGCGCGGGTGCGGCCGGTGCCCTCGGAGGAGGCCCCCACGCCTGAGGATCAGCGGGAGCGCATGCGCGAGCTGGAGCAGGAGAACGCCGAGCTGCGGGAGGCGCTCAACGCGCCGGTACACGTGGTGCTGGATGCGGACCTGGAGCGCACCGAGGACGCTCAGATCGCCGAGCTCAGCCGGCAGCTGGAGGAGGCGCGGGGACAGCTGGTGGCCACCCGAGCCCTGGCCGACGCCACCATCGCCGATCTGCGCCGCGAGGCGCGGGGCAACGAGGCCCAGCGTGAGGGGCTGAAAAAGGAGCTGGCCTCGGCGAGGCAGGCCCTGGAGGGCCTCCAGCAGGAGCTGCTGGAACGCACCCGGGGCAGCGATCTGCAGGTGCAGCTCAAGCAGATGGCGCTGGACGCTACCGGCAACGACAGCACCTTTGCCCCCGTGCTGCGCGAGCTGGAACTCTCCGGCGAGCTGCCCCTCCGAGTGGGGCGCCTGCTGGAAGATCGCCTGCGCTGGCTGCTGCACCGCCCCGAGAGCGAGCGCGACAGCCTCTATGACCTGATCCAGCAGGCCACCGATCTGGAGGTGCTGCCCCGCGACGCGGTGGACATGGCGCACCTCATCCGGCGGCAGCGCAACACCATCGCCCACGCCGCGGGGTACGAGCCCACCTTTATGGTGCGCAGCCTGCTGTGCCTGTACGCCATGGCGCTGCTGTGGCCCGAGCTGCCCAGGGGGCAGCCCTGGGCGGAGCAGGGGGGCCTGCGGGAGAGCTGAGGCGCTGAGGGTGCCCGTGCGCGGCTGGTTGTCGGCGGGAGGCAGGGTCCGCTGGGGGCCTGCCGCTGCTGCGATGACCTCCGCCGACAGGGACGACCTGTTCTGCGGCGGGTGCGGGGTTTTGCCGCTGCTTCTTTCTCTTCTCCAGAGGCCCGCTGCGAGCCGGTCGCTTTTCCCACGGCTGGGTGCCGCGTCGCGGGCGGGCCGGAGCAGGGGGGCCTTGCCGGTGCCGCGATGACCTCCGCTGGCATGGGCAGTCTGTTCTGCGGCCGGCGCGGTGTTGCCGCCGCTGCTTCTTTTCTCCAGAGTGCCGCTGCGAGCCCCTCGCTCTGTCCTCGGCTTGTGCGCGGCTCAGGTGTGCAGGGCGGCCGGTCCGGAGCAGGGGGGCCTGTGCCCTAAGGCAGGCGCACTGCTCGCGTAAGGCCCTTTGCCAGCGCGCCGCTGGAAGAGCCTGCGGCTGCCAGCGCGTGCCTGCGCCCAAAAAGGGAGGACGCCCGTCACAGCGCAGCGCCCCCGCAGCGGCGAGCTCACCGTTCGGAGCGCCCCCAGCGGCGTGTGCGCCCCCCACCGGCGACGCCCCTGCCACTGGAGCGCACAGCCCCGGGCTTTTGCCAGGCAGGCACGCTTAGCTGGCGGTGACGCAGCCGCCCAGCCCGGGCAGCAGTTGCGTGCAACTTGCCGGCGGTCTCGGCGGCCGGGACGGAGCAGGGGGCCTTGCCGCTGCCGCGATGTCAGCCGACAGCCCTGAAATCTGCTGGTAAGGCTATGGAGGCCCGCTGCGAGGCCGTCGCTTTTCCCCCGGCAGGTGTGCGGTTCCGGCGGGCCGGGCCGCCGGTCCGGAAGCCGGGGCCTTGCCGCTGCCGCGATGACCTACGCTGGCATGGGCAGTCTGTTCTGTGGCCAGCCCGGTGTTGCCGCCGCCGCTTTTTGTCAGAGTCGCACTGCGAACACTGACTCTTTTTTCCCCCGGCAGGTGCGCGGTTCCGGCGGGCCGGGCGGCGGGGGAGGAGCAGCGGCCGGGCCCCCGGCCCGCGCCGTGGGGCTCCACGCTATGGCCGCAGCGGTGGCAGGCGCCAGGGTTCCCACGCGCCGCAATCTGCCCCGCACTGGCCCCCTTCCGCACGATGTGACAATTGTCATCACCAGCATGTGACGCTGGACACTGGTTCCCCTGCCTCATATTCTGTACGCTTTGTTCAACTGGCTCTATGCCGTTCCCCATGTCGATGTCCATGATGTCTGGACACTCCTCCCGGCATCCTGGTATGAGATGCCTGATCCAGTGAGTTGCGATACCTGGGGCGGGCGCGGTCTGGAACCAGACTGGTGGTCCGGGGTGCTCTCCCTCCCCGGACCACATCCTTTTTCCCTGGCAGCGGCTATAATAGGCCCATGGATACCACCGGATCGCAACGGGAAGCTCTGCGCATCTATCGCCTCGTATTGGCAGCCGAGATCATGGTTGGGGTGTTGGGGCTGCTCTTTCAGGCGGTGGGCGATGGCGGCCGCGAGCGCTGGTACTGGCTGTTTCTGGCCCCCCGGCTGGTGCTGGCACTGGTGGCCACGCTGCCCTGGTTCAGCCTGCGCCTGGGCCGCTACCACCTGGCGGTGCTGCTGGCCGTCCAGATCGTGCTGGGAGGTGTGGATACCGCCCTGGCGCCGGTGGTCTTTGGCGGTCCCTGGCAGGGGCCTCACTCGGGCATCGCGCGGCTGGAGCCCTGCCTCCAGGTGCCTCCGCAGGCCTATCTGCTGCTGGTGCCCGCCACCCTGGCGGGATGGGGCTATGGCCGGCTGGGGGCGCTGGTGGGCGGCCTGCTGGCGACGCTCTTTGTCCTGCTGGGGGTGTACGTCGCCGTAGATGCCGGGGTGGCCGTGCCCCAGTACCTGCTCAGTGTGGCTGTGCTGGTGCTGATGTTCTCCGTGCTGCCCACCATCGTCAGCGTGCTGGCCGAGAGTGAGCGTCGCCAGCGCGAGGCGCTCCAGTCGGCCTATCAGCGGCTGCGGCGGCACGCGGCCACCGTGGAGCAGCTGGCCATCAGCCGGGAGCGCAACCGGCTGGCCCGGGCCCTGCACGACACGCTGGCCCACTCGCTGGCGGCCATCGCCGTGCAGCTGGAGGCGGTGCGGGCGCAGCTGGCCCACGATCCCGGCGCCGCCGAGGCCACCGTGCTCGAGCTGGGGGGGCTCGCCCGGGCCGGCCTGGCCGAGGCCCGCCACGCCATCCAGGCCCTGCGGGTGGATCCGGTGGCCAGCATGGGGCTGGAGGGCGCCCTGCGCGACATGGCCACCGACTTTGAGGCCCGCACGGGCCTGCGCGTGGCCTTTCGCACCGTCGGCGGCCAGCCCGACCTCACTGCGGAAGAGGCGCGGATGCTCTATCGCATCTCCGAGGAGGCCCTGCTCAATGTCGAGCGCCACGCCCGGGCCGGCCATGTGCAGATCGAACTGGAGCAGTCCAGCGAGCGGGTGTCGGTCTCGGTGCGGGATGACGGGGTCGGCTTCCTGCCGGAGCAGGTGGGGCCCGATCACTTTGGCATCGTGGGCATGCATGAACGGGCATCGCTGATGGGGGCAGAGCTCACCCTTCGCTCGCAGCCGGGGGCCGGCACCCAGGTGACCTGTGTCCTGATGAGGTGACAGGATGGGCGAGACCATCGGTGTGTTGCTGGTGGATGATCAGGAGATCGTGCGGCAGGGACTGGCCACCATCCTGCAGTACGAGCCCGATATCACCGTGGTGGGCCACGCCGGCGATGGACAGCAGGCGCTGGAACAGGCCCTGCTGCTGCAGCCCGACGTGGTGCTGATGGATCTCAAGATGCCGGTGCTGGGGGGCGTGCCCGCCACGCGGCAGATCTGCGATGCCCTGCGCGACACCCATGTGATCATCCTCACCACCCACGATACCGACGAGCTGGTGTTTGAGGCCATCCGCGCCGGGGCGGTGGGCTATCTGCTCAAGGACGTTACCGGCGAGGCGCTGGCCGAGGCGGTGCGCGGCGCCATGCGGGGCGAATCGCAGCTGGATCCCACCGTGGCGCGCAAGGTGCTGGGCGAGTTCCAGCGGCTGGCCTCGCTGCCCGCGGCGGCCCGCCTGGAGGACGAGGGGGTCGCGCCCGAGCGCCTGACGGTGCGGGAGGAGCAGGTGCTGGAGCTGCTGGTGCAGGGGCTCTCCAACCGCGAGATCGCCACGCGGCTGTACCTCACCGAGGGCACCGTGCGCAACTATGTGAGCCACATCATCGCCAAACTGCAGGCCAACGACCGCACGCAGGCGGTGCTGACGGCCCTGCGGCGGGGGTTGGTGGGGCTCAACCGCTCGCCGAGCTGAGAACGACTGCAGACCGACCACCGCCTGCCGCCACGCTGCCCTTTCAGCCTCCGCCCGCCGGCCGGGATGGCGATCCACTTACCCGCTCGCCGTGGGCGCCCCGCCTCGAAGACGCCAGCCTCTCCGGGTGCTCACGCCGCCCGGGCTGGCCTCTGTGCGAGGCCGCGGCCGTGAGTGGGTTTGCGGATCCCGTGTGAGGGTGGTCTCGCGGCGCCGCCGGATCCGGGCCCGGCGAGGCAGGGCGGGATCCTCACGGGAGGCTGCCGCTGGCGCCCCCCGTGGCAGTGCGGCTGGTGCCACAGGCTAACGGGAGCGCTCTCTGGAGGCGAGTGCCCTCCGCCGAGCCTCGCATCCAGGCCGCCCGCAGGGCCGTGGCGGCCCCTGCCACCCCCCCCGTCCCCCGCATCGGGGACGGGCCACCGCCGGGCGCCCTGCGCGGTAGCGTGGCTGTTTCCACTGGCCGATGCGAGCGCTCTCAGGAGGCGAGTGCCCTCCGGCGAGCCTCCCATCCAGGCCGCCCGCAGGGCCGCGGCGGCCCCTGCCACCCCCCATCCTCCGCCTCGGGGACGGGGCCACCGCCTGGCGCCCCTATGGAACACAGCAAACCTCCTACCCTCCAGAAGCCCATCCTCCGCCTCGGGGACGGGCCACCGCCTGGCGCCCTGCGTGGCAGCTGCGACTGCCGGCCCCGCGGTAGCGTGGCTGTTTCCACTGGCCGACGGGAGCGCTCTCTGGAGGTGATTGCCCTCCGCCGAGCCTCGCATCCAGGCCGCCCCCGGTTCTCCGTCTCGGGGACGGGCCACCGCCGGGCGCCCCCCGTGGCAGCGTGGCTGGTTCCACTGGCCGACGGGAGCGCTCTCTGCAGGCGACTGCCCTCCGCCGAGCCTCGCATCCAGGCCGCCCACGGGGCCGTGGCGGCCCCTGCCACCCCCCGTCCACCGCATCGGCGACGGGCCACCGCTGGCGCCCTGCGGACGGTCGATTCGCCGCGACGCCGTGCGGCGAGATGGGGCGTTCCCACCAGGGCCGGTGTGCGTCCCGGGCCTGGTGCCCGGTTCTTGAACACAGCTCCTCCCGGGCATCCTCGCCGGCCGCCGCGGGGATCGTCCGCGAGGCGCTCGCCGTCTGCCGGGTTTCCTCCGCTCCCCTGGCCCCGCGCCCGCTCTCTGCCGGGCCCGCTGCAGGCCCCGGGGCGCCGTTCGCCTCCCGTCGCACATTGCATATGATGAAACTGTCGCTTGGGACCCTCAGCGGCCTGTCGGCTGGCCCTGGATGCCGCAAGGCGGCCACCCTTTGGCTGCCGGTTGTGCCTCAGCAGGTTGGCAAGTGCGCTGCCGGGCGCGGGCCTGCCACATCGGCCTCGATGGTTGGACGCGCCGGCGCCACGGGACCGCCGGTGTCTCTGCGCCGCCGATGGCCTTGCACCGCCGGTGGATCTGCGCCGCCGGTGTTCCTTCGGCCAGCGGGCCGGCCCGGCGGCGGTGACCAGTTGTTCCACATCAGAGCCCGAGCGACCATCACCCCTCGCAGGAGGATCATGTCTGCATCGCGAATGCGTGCCCCCGGCGGATACGACCGGCGGGTCTGGTTGTTGTGTCTGGCCTCGGCACTGGGGGCCGGCAGTTATCTGGGGATGCATCAGCTGCTCAACGCCCTCTTTGTCCTGCGCCTGGGCTATGGTCCCGAGTTCTGGGGCACCGTGGCGGCCACCGGCGCCTTTTCCTTCTCCATGAGCTGCATGCTGGGGGGCTACCTGGGCACCCGGCTGGGCCCCTTTCGCACCCTGGCGCTGGGCGCTGTGACCTATACCCTGGGGATGGCCATGCCGCCCCTCACCGGCGCGCTGCCCGCGGGCCTGCAGCGCATCTGGATGCTGCTGGCACAGGTGGTCATCTCCTCCGGCTGGTCGCTGCAGGTGGTCAACGTGATCGCCGCGCTGGGGACCGTCACGCAGGGCAGCCGCGGCCGGGGGCCCTTTACGTTGAATGAGGTCTTTTCCAGCGGCGGGATGCTGCTGGGCGCCGCGGTGGGCGGGATGCTCCCGGGGGCCATCGCCCGCCTGCAGGGGGTGAGCACCGAGCTGCCCGGCCCCTATGCCCTGGCGCTCTGGGTGGCGGTGGCGGGCGGCCTGGCCAACTGGCTGCCCATCGGCATGTTGCAGCGGGGGGCCGGCAGGGTCCCGGTGGCGCCCTCGTCCGCACCCGCCAGATCCAGCGCCAGCGATGGCCCCCGCACCCAGCCCCGGCGCCGCATCCCGCTGGAGGGCATCCTGCTGCTGCTGGCCGCCTGCGGTTTTGCCACCAACGCCGGCCACGCCGCCTGCAAAACCTTTGCCACCGTCTATCTGGACCGCGTCTTTGCGCTTCCCTCGGCCACCATCGGGGCCATCACCAGCAGCGGGATGTGCGCCACCGCTCTCACCGCGCTGATTGCGGGGCGGCTGGGCCGGCGGCTGCCCTCGGGCCTGATGATGATCGTGGGGGCGCTGGGGATGGCTCTGGCGCTGCTGACCATGGCCCTCTGGCGGGCCCCCGCCGGCGCCGTGCTGGGGCTGATCGGCGTCTTTGGGGTGCTGGGGCTCTGGCGTCCGGCCTATCAGTCGCTGCAGATGGAGATGGCGCGTCCCGAGCAGCGCGCCGCCGTCTCGGGCCTCACCTCCATGTCCATGAGTTTGGGATTCGGAGGCATGGGGCTCGTGGGCGGTCAGGTGGTGGCTCGGGCGGGATATGCCCCCGTTTTTCTGGCGGGCACCGTGGCGGCGCTGATCAGCGCCGGCCTGGCGATGATCCTGACGCGGCGCACCCGGCGCCGGGCGGGGCAGGGGGGCGCGAGCGATACTACCGCGCGGGCCTGAAGGAGAGGAGGACACATGGCACGGATCACCGGATTGGGGGGCGTCTTTCTGAAGCTGGATGGCGACACGCAGGCGCTGCTCAGCTGGTACCACGATGTGCTGGGGCTGGCGGTGGGCGCCGCGGGCATCGGCTTTATGGAGCCCAACCTGTTCACCATCATCACGCTGGATGGACATCCCGATAGCGCGCTGCTGAACTTTACGGTGGATGATCTGCCGGCCTATCTGGAGCTGCTGCGCGGGCGGGGCGTGACGGTGCTGCAAGAGATCAGCCAGTGGGAGTACGGCCGCTTTGCCCAGATCGCCGATCCGCAGGGGCGGCCCATCGAGTTGTGGGAGCCGGTGGAGGAGGCCTATCGGCAGCTGGGTGCCGCCGAGGCCGCCGCCTGGGAGGCGGCGCAGCAAGCAGCGGTGCAGCAGGCAGCGGCGCCGGAGACAGCGGCGCAGCAGGCAGCGGCGCAGCAAGCAGCGGCGGCCGAGGTGCCCGGCGCAGAGTAGGGGCCGCGGGCCCTCGGCCACCCGTTCCCTTCGCCGATGGCCATGCCACTTCAAGCGCTGCCGCCGCCCACAGTCGCGGAGGGCTGTTGACACAGTGGGCGGCTCCCCTGCCGCTGACCTCCCGCCCGCGCCGAGCGGTGGGCCCTCGGGTCCGTAGGAGGCCCCACTGCCCGCGCCAAGCGCCGGGCCTTCGGATTGCGGCTCTGCCGACGCCGCCCGTGGGTGCCGTCGGGGCGTCCCGAGGGGGGGGCACGCACCGCGGCGCGCTGGACAGCAGGCAGTGCCGCGTCCGCGCCCACCCGTTCCCTCCGCCGGTGGCCATGCCACTCCAAGCGCTGCCGCCGCCCACAGTCGCGGCGGGCTGCTGACACAGTGGGCGGGTGCCCTGCCGGAGACCTCCCGCCAGTGCCACCCGTTCGCTCCGACCGTGCCGCTTCCACTCCAAGCCACCCTTCCGCGGCCCATCCCTCCTGCCTGCCCGGCGCCACCGCCGAGTTGGCTCCCCGCACCGTCGGGACTATGCTCGGGGCCATGCCCGCGGGGCGCTGCGCAGGAGGCGTGCGGATGCTGATTTCCATGGGGATCTTGATGCTGGCCGGGCTGGCGGGGGCGGCACTGGCGCAAAAGGCGCGCCTGCCCCGCATCCTGGGGATGATTCTGGCGGGGATCGCCGTGGGTCCGGTGGGCCTCAACCTGTTGGGCGCCGATCTGCTGGCCCTCTCGCCTGATCTGCGTCGGCTGGCGCTGCTGATCCTGCTGCTGCACGCGGGGCTGGCGGTGGATCTGCGGGGGGCAGCCGCCGTGGCCCGCCCGATCCTGCTGATCGCGACGCTGCCGCCTCTGGCCGAGGTGCTGGCGGCGCTGCTGCTGGCGCCCCCCCTGCTGGGGCTGGATGCGTCCGGCGCGCTGGTGCTGGGCTGCGTGCTGGCGGCAATTTCGCCGGCGGTGATCGTGCCAGCCATGCTGCGGCTGATGCAGCAGGGGCGCGGCACCGCCCACCGGGTGCCCCACATCCTGGCCACGGCGGTGTCGCTGGATAACGTCTTTGTGCTGGCCCTGGCGGCGGCGGCCTTTCGCGTGGCACAGGACGGGGCCGGAGCCGGACCGTTCCTGCGCATCCCGCTGGCCCTGCTGAGCGGGCTGGCCCTGGGGCTGGCGACGGGCTGGGCGCTGGCCCGCGGGCAGAGGACCCTGTTGCGTCGGGGGGCCGCTCCCCGACCCACGCTGGTGGTGCTGACGCTGCTGGCCCTGGCGCTCCTGCTGCAGGGGCTGGAGGGGCTGGCCCCGGCCCAGTGGCCCTTTTCCGGGCTGCTGGCGGTGCTGGGCATGGCGGCCTGCTATCGCTGGTGCAGCCCCGTTCCCGCGGCAGAGGAGCTGGCTGCGGCCCTGGGGCACCTCTGGCTGTGGGCCGAGGTGGTGCTCTTTGTGCTGGTGGGCGCCGGGGTGGATCCCCGGGCCACGCTGGCCGTGGGGGGCGCGGGACTGTTGCTGCTGCTGGCGGCCTATCTGGCGCGGTCGGCGGCCACCTGGCTCTCGCTGCTGGGCACCCCTCTCACCACCCGCGAGCGCGCCTTTTGCCTGCTGGCCTGTCTGCCCAAGGCCACGGTCCAGGCCGCTATCGGATCGGTGCCGCTGGCGCTGGGGCTGCCCTGCGGAGGGGTGGCCTGTGCCCTGGCGGTGCTCTCCATGCTGGTAACCGCGCCTCTGGGGGTGATCGCCATCGAGCGTTCCTGGAGGCGGCTGCTGCCGCAGGATGACCCCGCCTGAGGGGCGCCGCAACTGTCGCTGGGAGGATCTATGGTCAGGCGCTATCGCAGGATGTGGACCGATTGGCAGGCGCCCTGCCTGCAGAGCCTGGTGGACCTGGTGCAGACCCAGTCCAAGGCGACGCTGGTAGAGTGGTGCCTGGGCTATGCCGAGCAGCATCTGGCCCCGATCTATGGGCAGGCCTTTCCCGGGGATGAGCGTCCGCTGCACGCCCTGCAGGGGGCCCGGGCCTGGCTGCGGGGCGAGGTCAAGCTGCCGGCCGTCAAGGGGATCATCCTGCAGGAGGCCCACGCCGCTGCCCGCGAGGCCGAGGGGCATCCGGCGGCCCAGGGGGCGGCCCGGGCCATAGCCCAGTGCGCCTCCAGCATCCACGCCGCGCGGCACTGCCTGGGGCTGGCCCTGTACGGGGCGCTGGCGCTGGCCTATCAGCGCCTGGGTCCCGAGGCGCCCTGGGAGGAATTGGAGCGGGCGGCGGCGGAAGAGTGCGGGCGGATGGAAGCCGCGCTGCGGGCCATGGCCGTGGCGGACGAGCCGCATCCCGCCCGGATCGACTGGCGCTGCTGAACCTCGCCGGGGACCGCCACGCCCGCCCCTGCGATACAGGGCGCGGGCGCTGCGCTGCACGGGGCAGGGGGCGTCGCCGCGGGCCGGCACGGGGCCTGGCTCACAAAACCCCTCGCCGCAGGGGCGCGACGCCCGCCGATGGGACACCGGGCGCGGGCGCTGCGCTGCACGGGGCAGGGTGTGTCGCCGGGAGCGGGGCGGAGGCTGCGGAGTGCGCCTCGCCGGAGGCCGTCCGCCCCGCCGATGGGACACCGGGCGCGGGCGCTGCATTGCACGGGGCAGGGAGTCGCGCCGGGAGCGGGGCGGAGGCTGCGGAGTGCGCGCCGCCGGAGCCCCTCCCGCCCGCCGATGCGACACCGGCTGCGGGCGCTGCGCTGCACGGGGCAGGGGGCGTCGCCGCGGGCGGGCACGGGGTCTGGCTCGCAAAACCCCTCGCCGCAGGGGCGCGACGCGCCGTGGCGACGAGGGGTTCTCTTCGGGCAATCTGGGCGGCGCCAGCCCACCGGCAGCGGCGCCGCTGCCAGCTCGCTAGATGTTCCAGTGGGCGTTGATCGGGGCCTGGTAGGCCTCTACCTTGCCCGAGAGCACGTCCTCCACCTTGACGGGCATCCCCGAGGTGGCCGATTCATAGATCGCCTCGCACACCGCCAGCGACTTGATACCGTCCCAGGCATCCACCTCCACCCGCTCGCGGTTGCCGCGCACCACCTCCATGAACTCCCAGATCTCATAGGCAAAGCCGTTCTGCACGCCGGCCGGGAAGAGGAACTCGTACTGCTCCGGCGGGGTGGCCGCCTTGTACAGGCCGTGCAGCTCGTCAAAGGTGAACTGCTTGCCCTCGCGCTGGGTCAGCAGGCCTTCCTCGATCATCTCGCCCTGGCGCCAGTACAGGTGGAAAATGGCGTGCCGGGTTTCGGTGCTCAGCGAGCCCTCGGTACCGTAAAAGAGCACCTTCTGAAAGCCCTCCCCCGGGGCGTCAAAGGACCAGGCCCAGGTGCCGGTGATGCCGTTCTTGAAGGTGAGCACGGCGTGCAGCGTATCCTCGCGCACCTCGGGCACGTTCTGCACCTGGCCGCCACCGATCTCGATGGCCCGGGCATAGACCGTATCCACCTCACCGATCAAAAAGCGCATGCCATCGCACCAGTGAAAGCCGCCGTCCATGGCGGGGCCGCCTCCCGACATCAGGCGATCGGCGCGCCAGCGGCTGGCATAGGGCACCGGCGCGTTGGGATCGCGGCGGGCGCCGGCGCGGGCCATGGTGTGGAAAAAGGTCAGGGGCTTGCCCAGCAGCCCCGAGTCGTTGAGCGCCCAGCGTACCATGCGCATGCCGGGCAGCCGGCGCTGGGGCACGGCCAGGGAGAACACCGCGCCGGTGCGATCGGCGGCCTCGGCCATCATGCGGCTGGCCTTGATGGTGATGCCCAGCGGCTTTTCGCACAGCACGTTGACGCCCGCCTCCATGCAGTCGATGGCCGCAGTGTGATGCAGCCCGTGCGGCAGGCACAGATCGGCGCCATCCAGCTCTTCGTTGTCCAGCATGGCGCGATAATCGGCGTACACCTTGGGGGTCTGGCCCAGCAGCTCCTGCGCCAGGGCCACGGCCTCGGCGGCCGCCTCGGCGTTCATGTCGCAGATGGCCACTACCTCAAAGCCCCCCAGGCCCCGCTCCTTGAGCAGACCCATGGCGCGGATGTGCGTGCGCGCGATGATGCCCGCTCCCACCAATCCCAGACGAAAGATCTCTTCTGACATTGCCCCTCCTCAAGCCGATCCGATCGGACAGGGCGAGTATACCACGTCCCTTGCGCGGGTAAAGGGTTTGCGCTCGGCTGTGATGGTGCCGCCCGCGGGGCCGCGCGGCGGACAGAACGGCGATCGTGAGCGATTTGGCCTGGAGCCCACTCCAGGTGTTAGCATGGGGGCAGGCTGGGCGGTGGGGCGCTCGGCGGGCGAGTTCGCGGATGGCGTGGCCGGACGGTTTCCGTCTACGCTCGTCTTCCGCCAGCGGTCCTTTTCCGCGATCTGACCTGGAGCCGACTCCAGGTGTCAGCATGGGGGCAGGCTGGGCGGCGGGGCGCTCGGCGGGCGAGCCCGCGGTGGGGTGGCCGGGACGGCTTCTGCCCACGCTCGCTTTCCGCCAGCGGTCCTTTTCCGCCATTTGACCTGGAGCGCACTCCAGGTGTTAGCATGGGGGCAGGCTGGGCGGTGGGGCGCTCGGCGGCCGAGCCCGCGGTGGGGTGGCCGGGACGGCTTCCGCCCACGCTCATTTCCGCCAGCGGTCCTTTTCCGCCACTTGACTTGGAGTGTACTCCAGGTGTTAGGATAGAATTGCGGCCCACAGTGGAGATCGCGGATGGCGTGGCCGGAGGGCTTCCGCCCACGCTCGATTTCCGCGAGCGGTCCTTTTCCGCGATTTGACTTGGAGTGCACTCCAGGTGTTAGCATAGGGGCAGGCTGGGTGGCGGGGTGCCTGGCGGGCGAGTTCGCGGAGGGCGTGGCCGGACGGTTTCCGCCCAAGGTCGTTTTCCGCCAGCGGTCCTTTTCCGCGATCTGACCTGGGGTGCACTCCAGGTGTTAGGATAGAATGGTGGGTCGCAGTGGAGCCCGCGGGGCCGTGGCCGGAGGGCTTCCGCCCACGCTCGATTTCCGCGAGCGGTCCTTTTCCGCGATTTGACCTGGAGTGCACTCCAGGTGTCAGCACAGGGGCAGAGTGGGTGGCGGGGCGCTTGGCGGCCGAGCCCGCGGAGGGCCTGGCCGGACAGTTTCCGCCCACAATCGACTTCCGCCCACGGTCCTTTTCCGCCACTTGACCTGGAGTGCACTCCAGGTGTTATGCTGGTATCATCACGATCCACAGGAGTCAGACATGGAGTACCGTACGCTGGGCAGCTGCACCGTCTCTCGCCTGGGCCTGGGCGCCATGCGCCTGCCCACCCTCGGGCAGGGGGGCCCCATCGACGAGCCCGCCGCCCGTGCCCTGATCCGCCGCGCCCTGGAAGGGGGCATCACCTATTTTGATACCGCCTATCGCTACCACAATGGCGCCTCAGAGCTGCTGCTGGGCCAGGTGCTGAACGAGTATCCGCGGGCCCAGTGGCATCTGGCCACCAAGTTTCCCGGCCACATGATGCAGATCCGCAACGGTCGCGTAGAGATGCAGGGCTATCTCAGCGGGCTGGATGTCTCCAGCCCGGCCACCATCTTTGAGGACCAGCTGGCCCGCTGCGGGGTCGATTATTTCGACTATTACCTGCTGCACAATCTGTGCGAGTCCTCTTATGATACCTATACCGACGCCGATTTCGGCGTGGTGGCCTACCTGGAGGAGCAGCGGGCGGCGGGGCGCATCCGCCATCTGGGCTTTTCGTCCCATGGCCGCACCGAGACCATCGCGCGCTTTTTGGACTGGCGCCCCGATACCTTTGAGTTTGTGCAGCTGCAGCTCAACTATCTGGACTGGACGCTGCAGGATGCGGCGGCCAAGTACGCCCTGCTGGCGGAGCGGGGCCTGCCCGTGCTGGTGATGGAGCCGGTGCGCGGCGGCTATCTGGCCAATCCGGCGCCCCAGGCCGCCGAGCTGCTCCGGGCGGCCCGGCCGGAGGCATCCTTTGCCTCCTGGGCCCTGCGCTTTGTGCAGGACCTGCCGCAGGTGGCGGTGGTGTTGAGCGGCATGAGCACGCTGGCCCAGCTGGAGGAGAACCTGCAGCTCTTTGACGCGCCCCAGCCCCTCAGCGCTGGCGATCGCCAGGTGCTGCAGCAGGTCACCGACAGCCTGGTGAATCTCGTTCCCTGCACCGCCTGTCGCTACTGCTGCGAAACCTGTCCGCAGGAGCTGGATATCCCGGCGCTCATCGCGCTGTATAACGAGCTGTCCTTTGAGCCCACGGCCAGCGTGTTCTTTGCGCTGCAGGCCCTGGGGGAGGCGGACATGCCCGCCAACTGTATCGCCTGCGAGGCCTGCATGCAGGTCTGCCCGCAAATGATCGAGGTGCCCCGGGTGCTGGCCGAGCTGGATGAACGGATCACCGCCTTTCGCGCCGCCCGGCCGCGCTGACCAAAGGGAAAGGAGCCGCCATGCAGATTTCCGAGGTGAGCGAGCGTTTCGATCTCTCCACCGACACGCTGCGCTACTATGAAAAAATCGGGCTCATCCCGCCGGTGCCGCGGGGGGAGAACGGCCTGCGGGACTATCGCGAGGAGGATTGCCGCTGGGTCGAGTTTGCCCGCTGCATGCGGAGCGCGGGCCTGCCCATCGAGGCCCTGCGCCAGTATGTGGCTCTCTTTCGCCAGGGCGACGGCACCATCGAGGCACGTCTGGCCATCCTGCGGGACCAGCGGGAGCAGCTGGCGCAGCGCATCGCCGAGCAACAGGCCGTGCTCGACCGGCTGGATTTAAAGATCGCCCGTTATGACGACATCCTGCTGCCCCGCGAGCAGGAGCTCGCCGCCCAGTAAGGCGGGCGCCCAGTAGAGCGGGCGCTCAGCAGGGCGGGCGCTCAGCAGGGCGGGCGCTCAGTAGAGCGTGCGCCCAGTAAGGCGGGCGCCCAGTAGAGCGGGCGCTCAACAGAGCGGGCGCCCCGCTGGGTCTCCGCCCGCCCAAGTGGGGCGCTCGGTAAGGCGGCCGCCGAGCAGAGCGGGTGCTGAGCAGAGGGGGCGCCCCGCTGGGTCTCCGCCCGCCCGAGTGGGGCGCTCGGCGGCAACTGCCACGGGCACTGGACCACACATGGCTCTCAGGGACAGTCACGCTGTCGGCGACACAGGGCTGTCGTGGACACAAGCGTATCGGCAACTGCAACCGTATCGGCCAACCAAGCAACGTTATCGGGAGGAAGAACATGCTCAGCGCACAGGACAACATCCAACTGAATAACGGTCTGGCCATGCCCCTCATCGGGCTGGGGGTGTATCGCTGCAGCCCCGAGGAGACCATCCGCTCGGTGCAGGCGGCGCTGGCCGCCGGCTACCGCCTGATCGACACCGCCACCGCCTATGGCAACGAGGAGCAGGTGGGCCAGGCGCTGCGCAGCAGCGGGGTGGATCCTGCAGGCGTCTTTGTCACCAGCAAGCTCTGGATCAGCGACTATGGCTATGACGAGGCGCTGCGGGGCTATGAGGCCAGCCTGCAGCGGCTGGGGATGGAGCGGCTGGATCTGTATCTGCTGCACCAGCCCCTCACCGCGCATTTTGAGCGCACCGTGGCCGCCTGGCGGGCCCTGGCGGAGCTGCAGGCCCAGGGGCGCGTGGGCGCCATCGGCGTCAGCAATCTGGATGCCGACCAGATCGAGGCCCTCATCGGCGAGACGGGGGCGGTGCCCGCGGTGAACCAGGTGGAGCTGCACCCGTTTTTCAGCCAGCCGGCGCTACGCCAGTACCACCGCCAGCGCGGCATCCTCAGCATGGCCTGGTCGCCCATCGGCGGGGTGAACCGCTACTGGCTGGACAACGCCCAGCGCCTGGGTGACCCGCTGCGGCACCCGGCCATCGTGTCCATCGCCGAGGCCCACCACAAGTCCGCCGCTCAGGTGATCCTGCGCTGGCACTTGCAGAACGGCGTGGTGCCCATACCCAAGTCCGTCAATCCGGTCCGCATCGCCGAGAATGTGGACCTGTTCGACCTGGAGCTCTCGCCGGAGGAGATGGCGGCCATCGACGGGCTGGATACGGGCCTGCGGGGCGGGCCTGATCCCGCCATGATCGGCGCCTGAGGCGGGCGGGGCAGATTCTGCATGAGGGAAAGGAGCGAGATGAGCGAGCAACAGAGCGCAGGGCAACGGGCGGTGGGGGATGTCGCCCCCCACCTGGCGGAGCTGACCGACGAGGTGCTCTTTGGGGACGTGTGGGCGCGGCCGGGGCTCTCCCCCCGCGATCGCAGCCTGGCCACCGTGGCCGCGCTGATCGCGCTGTATCGCACCAGCGAGCTCAAGAGCCATATCCGCATCGGGCTGCAGAACGGGCTCACCCGGGAAGAGATCTCGGAGCTGATCACCCACATGGCCTTTTACGCCGGCTGGCCCTGCGCCGTGAACGCGGTGCGGGTGGCCCGGGAGGTGTTCGCCGAGCAGGCCTGAGCGGGCCCCGCGGGTCCCCGGGGCGCGGGACCGGCCATCCGGTTCAGACGCCCCGGGACGCGGCCCGCGCCCGCCGGCGGGAGCACTGGAATTGTGGCCCGTTGCATCCTATGATGAATCCGTCGGCGCCCGCTGGCGTCGGCCCTGTCGGTGGCGACAGGCCTCCACCCCGCGCCCCCGCGCCACCCGTGGGCATCTGGAACAAAGGAGTTGGTACGATGGCACTGGTCAACCTGAATTTCGAGAGCCAATACCTCAACGGCAACACCGAAGTCAGCATCATCCTGCCGGACAAGCCCCGGGCCACCAGCCCCGCCGAGTTCTATGGCTCGGGTGCCAAATACAAGGTGCTCTACCTGCTGCACGGCACTTTTGGCGACCACTCGGACTGGATCCGCAAGTCCAGCGTCGAGCTGTACGCCTGTGAAAAAGACCTGATCGTGGTGATGCCCAGCGCGCTGAACAGCAACTATGTGAACTGGAACGACTGCATGATGGGCTATCACATGTTCGACTATATGACCGAGGAGCTCATGCCGCTGGTGCAGAACTGGTTCCCGGCCTCGGCCAGGCGCGAGGACAACTTTGTGGCCGGGCTCTCCATGGGCGGGGGCGGCACGCTGATCTATGCCCTCAACCATCCGGACAAGTTCGCCGGCGCGGCGGTGCTCTCCTCGGCGGCCCGCAACTATGAGCGCACCCTGCGCGAGCCCGGGGCGCTGGAGAACCACCGCACCGCCACCAGCGTGCAGAACGCCGGCGGCATCGAGGCGCTGCTGGCCTCCCCCGCCAACACCTGGCGCCTGCTGGGCGAAAAGGTGGGCAAGGTGGAGCTGCCCCGCATGTACTGCGCCGTGGGCAAGAACGACTTTTTGTACAGCTGGTATCAAGAGTTCAAAGAGTACGCCCAGTCCATCGGGGCGGACATCACCTTTGAAGAGTACGAGGGCTATACCCACGAATGGCGTTTCTGGGATCTGACCATCCAAAAGGCGCTCAGCTTTTTTGGATTGGACGCCAAGGACCAGGGCAACCCCTTCTGACCTGCGCAGGTGCTGCGCATCGATCCGTTCGGGCGTCGGCGGCGGCCGGCGCCCGAATGAGATCCGCCGGCCCGCCTCGCAAGAGAGCGGCCGGCACCGCCTGCGGCCTGCGGCAGCCTGCGGGCGGGCCCGGCACGGCCCGGCACCGCCCTGTCCGCGGCCCGGCCGGCACGTGCCGCGCTGAGCCTCGGGAGGTGACCGACGCCGGCCGGGGGCAGGCCCGCCCGTGGCCGGATCCCGCAGGGGGCCTGGCCCCAGTGGGGGGCGCCGGCGGCCCCATGGAACGCGGTCCCGTCGGCTGGGCGCTGCCGGCGGCGGGCCTCGCTGAATCGTCCTTCTGTGTGAACCTCTGCCACCCCGCCCGATGGCGCCTTCCCCTCGGGGGCCCATCCCAACCCGGCCCGGAGCCGGGCCAAAGGAGCACATCATGAGCACGACGACCGAGACCACCCTTCAACGGCCGCTGCTGCCCACCCGGCCCCTGGGCAAAACCGGCGTGCAGGTCACCCAGCTGGGGCTGGGAGGGCTGTACGGCGTCGCCCAGCTGAGCGGCCACGAGCAGGCCGTGGAAATCATCAACCGCGCCATCGATCTGGGCATCAACTATATCGATACCGCCTCGCGCTATGGCAATGGCGCCAGCGAGCTCAACATCGGCGTCGTCATGCGCCAGCGCCGCGACGAGGTCTTTCTCACCAGCAAGTCCCACAATCCCACCTACGACGGCACCCTGGCTCTGGTGGAGCGCAGCCTGGCCCGCCTGCAGACGGATCACCTCGATCTGTATCAGCACCACTTTTTGGGACAGAGCCTGCATCTGGAGCAGCTGCAGACCGGGCACAGCGCCCGGGAGGCCATGGAGCGGCTGCGCGATGAGGGCGTGATCCGCTTTATCGGCGTCACGGCGCACTCGGCGCGGCTGCTGGCCGACGCCCTGGAGGACTATGCCTATGACACGGCGCTGATCACCCTCAATCCCGCCCACGCGGTCATGCAGGATGTGGATCATCTGGAGCGCTTTTTCCGGGTGGCCCAGGCGCGCGGCACGGGGGTCATCGCCATGAAGGTGGTAGAGCGCGGCAACCTGGTGCGACGGGGGCTGCGCATGGAGCAGCTGCTGCCCTGGACGCTCAGCCATCCGGTGGCCACCGCCATTGTGGGGGTCGACAATATCGCCCAGCTGGAGGAAAACGTGCGCCTGGCCCGCGCCTTCAGCCCCATGAGCCCCGAGGCCATGGCCGCGCTGGAGGCCGAGGCGCAGGCGGACTGAGCGTGTACAAAGGAGGCAGCATGGAGCATCAAGGCCCGCGCAGCGTGGGAGCCGCGCCCGCCGGTGGGCTGCGCATCTGCGACGCCCATCAGCATCTCTGGAGCTATCCCGACAGCCTCTATCTGGCGGAGCAGCTGCAGCAGGACGTGGGTGCCCTGCCCGTAGTGGCCACCATCGCCGTGGAGGCCTGGCCGCGCAACCTGCGGGATGGCGGCGGCCTGCGCCAGCCCTGGGAGGAGACCGCCCGGGCCGTGGCCGAGGGGCGCGGTAACCCGGGGCGCACCCGTATCGCCGCCGGCATCGTGGGCTATGCCGATCTGGGGCAGGGCGCCGCGGTGGAAGCGGTGCTGGAGGCCCACCTGCGGGCGGGCCAGGGCCGGCTGCGGGGCATCCGCCCCTCCGGCGACAGCGACCTGGCCGACCGGCACTTTCTGGAGGGCTGCGCCGCCGTGGCCCAGCGGGGGCTCTCGCTGGACCTCTCGGCCAGGGGCGAGCGCATGCGCGGGGCGGCGGAGGTGGCCGCCCGCCACCCCCACACCCCCGTGATCCTCAACCACTTGGGCCTCACGCCCGCCTTTCCGCCGCCCCAGGGGGAGCAGGCGCTGGCCCGGTGCCACCGCTGGGAGCCCTGGGCCCGCCTGATCGACGAGGTGGCGCAGCAGCCCAATCTCTATATGAAACTGGGCGGCCTGGGCATGGACCTGGTGAGCGCCGGCTGGACGGCCCCCCGCGCCCCCGATGCCCGGGAGCTGGCGGAGCTGATGCGCCCCTGGTACCGCTACTGCATCGCCCGGTTTGGCGCCCGGCGCTGCATGCTGGAGAGCAACTTTCCGGTGGATCGCCGTGCCTTTGCTTATGGCGACTATTGGGATGCCGCGCAGCTGGTGACCGAGGACCTCTCCGATCTCGAGAGGTACTGGCTCTTTTATGGTACGGCGGCGCTGGCCTATCGGATCTAGCCCGGGCCGCGCTGCAGCATGATCGTGAGCAGAGGAGAAAGCATGCAGGAACGTTTTGTCGGCAAGCAGGGCCTCCGCGTGGGGGCCATCGGATTCGGATGCATGGGCATGTCCATGAGCTATGGGCCTGCCGGGGAGCGCGCCGACCTGATCGCGCTGATCCGCGAGGCGGTGGATCGGGGGGTGACCCTTTTCGATACCGCCGAGGTGTACGGTCCCTTTCACAATGAGGAGCTGGTGGGCGAGGCGCTGGAGCCCGTGCGCGATCGCGTGGTGATCGCCACCAAGTTCGGCCACCGGCTGGATCGCGGCCTGGGTCGGCCCGACGGTGGCCCCACCGACAGCCGCCCCGAGATCATCCGGCAGGCGGTGGAGGGCTCGCTGCGGCGCCTGCGCACCGATCATATCGATCTGCTCTATCAGCACCGGGTGGATCCGGAGGTGCCCATCGAGGATGTGGCCGGCACCGTGGCGGAGCTGATGCAGCAGGGCAAGGTACTCTACTGGGGCCTGTCCGAGGCGGGCGCCGGCACCATCCGCCGGGCGCACGCGGTGCTGCCCCTCTCGGCGCTGCAATCCGAGTACTCGCTCTGGACGCGCTCCATCGAGACCGAGATCCTGCCCACGCTGCAAGAGCTGGGCATCGGGCTGGTGCCCTTCAGCCCGCTGGGCAAGGGCTTTCTCACCGGCACCATCTCGGCCAAGACCACCTTTACCGAGGGGGATATCCGCACCACCATCCCGCGCTTTGAGGCCGAGGCCTTGGAAAAGAATCTGGCGCTGGTAGAGACGCTGCGGGCCATCGCCGAGCGGGTGGGCGCCACGCCGGCCCAGCTGGCCCTGGCCTGGCTGCTGGCGCAAAAGCCCTGGATCGTGCCCATCCCGGGCACCCGGCGCTCTTCGCGGCTGGTGGAGAACCTGGGGGCGGCGGAGCTGAGCCTGGCGCCCGAGGTGCTGGCCGAGATCCAGAGCGCGGCGGACCGCATCCCCATCGTGGGGGCGCGCTATCCCGAGGCGCTGGAGCGGCAGACGGGGCTGTAGGGAGCGCAAACGGGCGCCCCCTCAGGGAGGCTGAGCGGGCAGCATGGCATGGGCCGGCGGCGCGGGGCGAACGCCTCCTGCCGCCGGCGTCGTGCTCTGCGGGGGCGCCTCCAAGCGGGCGGCTCCCCGGGGCTGTTTACCCGTCTTATCCGGCCCCCGGCCATGCCGTCGTGTCACCGGGTGCTTGGCGCCTGTGCTGAGAGCCAGCCGCGCCTAACCCGCCTCGCTCCCCTCAGCCCTCCGCTGGAGCGCGCTGCGGCACGATCCGCAGCAGCGATACGCTGTGGGCAGGCATCTCCAGCTTGAGCGCCAGGGCGCCCTCCTCCAGCGGCAACTCCCGGGGCGGCTCCAGCAGCTCCAGCCCCGCTCGGGACAGGATCGCCTCGCGCTGGCCACCGGCGGGATAGCGCGGCCGGCCCTGCCGCAGCCACTCGGCCCAGGCGTTGCTGTGCTGGCCATCGATGCGATAGTGCTCCACCCGGGCGGCAGCCGCCTCGGGGGGCAGGCCCTCCAGCTCCAGCGTCACCGTGCTGCGCTCGGGGCGCTCCCAGTCATCGTGATGGCTGTACAGCAGCACCTGCAGGGCGCCGTCGCCGCTCTGGGCGGCCAGCCCCCACACATCGGGCCCGTCGCCGCCGTCCCACAGGCCCTCCTCGGCCAGCGGATCGCGCTCGCCGCTGGATTCCAGCGCCAGCTGCCGATGGCCCAGCAGCGCGCCCATGCGCAACAGGTTGAGGATGGCCTTGTCGATGCCCTGGGTGCTCAGGGCGCGGGTGCCCTCAAAGCAGCGCTCGCCCACGAAAACAAAGGCCCAGGTGAGCAGTTTCACGTCCCAGGCCCGCTGGGCCGCCAGATGCAGCAGCCGCGTAAAGGCGGCGGCCACAAAGCTGGCATAGTACTCGGTATTGCGAAAGTTCAGGCAGGCATTGTCCCAGGCGCCGCCCGCGGCCCAGCCGTCGGGATCGCACTCCGAGATCACGCATTCCAGCGCGGTGAGCCCCGGGTAGCGCGACAGGATCTCATAGCCGGTGAGCAGGCCCTGCAGCATGCGGCGCACCGAGGGCGGCGCTTGCGGTCGGTTGAGGGGATCGGCGCGGTAGCCGCCGCCCTTCAGGTGAAAAGAGACAAAATCCAGCGGGGTGCCCACCTCTCCGCTCACGGCGTTGGTGCCGCTGGTGCAGTGGGCGCAGAACCCATCCAGCCACTGGGCGGCGTTGTTCCCCGGCATGGGATGGGTGGTGCCCGGGCCGCCCACGCGCCCCTCGGGCAGGGCGTCCTTGACGGCGGCGGCGGTGTAATCGTACAGCGTGCAGTATTCCTGAAGCGTGCCCTTCCAGTAGTAGCGGATATCGGGCTCGTTCCACAGTTCAAAGTACCAGCTGGCCACCTCGGCGGCGCCGTGGCGCTCCACAAGATGCTCCACCAGGGCCCGCACCAGGTCGTACCAGCGCGAGTACACCCGCGGCGGGCTGGCCCAGCCGCTGCGCTGGTACTGCTCCAGCCGCCCGCCGTCGCCGGCGGCATCGTAAAAGCGCGGGTCGGCCAGGTCGCGGGGCATGAATCCCAGCTCCACAAAGGGCTTGAGCCCCGCCGCGCGGATGGTATCCAGGATCAGGTCGATCTCGGTCCAGTCATAGATCGGCTCGCCCTCGGGGTCCTCCAGATAGACGTTGGTGGATCCCCATTTGTAAAAGCCGTGGCGGTTGCCGGTGCAGAACAGGTGGTGGCAGCGGACGTAATAGGGCTGCTCCTGAAAGGCGCCGATGCGGTTGAGCAGGGCCTCGCCCTCGGGGCTGGTGGTATAGTTGCACTCGTCATAGCCGATATAGGTCCAGGCGTGGGGCAGCATGCCGCGCCACTGGCTGGCATCCACGCGGACGGTGACCTCTTGCGGGGCGCTGGTGGACATGGCGACCTCCGGGACAGGTAGTGGGGAGGTTATAGGTCGGGGCGGGCGCGCGGTCAAGGGGGAGTGCGCCGTCCCCGCGCAGCGCCGCCGTGGGCAGCCCCTCCGCCGCTGCCGATCCCGCGCCCGGGTGCTGCCACACGGGACGCCTGCGCCGATGCCGCTGCCGTGCCCGCAGCATGCCTCCGTGCCCGCTGCGCCATCGGCGGGACGCACCGGCAGGGCGCGCCCTGCTGCGCCGGGGGCCTGAACCATCCCAGCGGACGGGCGCAGGCCGTGCGACCGGTCCCGCTTTGCGGCTCCAAGGCGCGGGCCACCGGGATCGGCGCTGCTCCCGGCGCCCGGGTGTTGCCACACGGGACGCCCTGCTGCCGCTGCCGTGCCCGCAGCATGCCTCCGTGCGCGCTGCGCCATCGGCGGGACGCACC
Source organism: Chloroflexota bacterium (assembly GCA_012728955.1). GTDB lineage: Bacteria > Chloroflexota > Anaerolineae > UBA1429 > UBA1429 > JAAYED01. The sequence goes on along the minus strand of JAAYED010000074.1, from coordinate 20,183 downwards.
CGCCGAGAGCGCCGTGCTGCTCCGGCGGCCCAAACCTCGGACGGTCCGCTCCGCCGGCGTGGTCAGTCACCGTCTCTCGCGTGCCTCCCTTGATCCTGCGCCTGGGGCAGTGTGGAGGCCCGCCGCTTCTGCGCCGTCTCCGATGGGTCCTCGTGACGGGCCGAGCTGCTCCGGTGGCCTGAATCATCCTTGCGGGGGGGCACCCGCCGGGCGACCGGTCCCGCTGCCGCTCCCGGCGCCGTTTTCGCCCTCGCGGCCGTTTTCGTTACAATCGGAGGACGGCGTTCGTTTTTTCCTCAGGAGGCGCCCGTGCGCAGACTGTTACCCTTTTTGCGTCCCTATCTCGTGCTCATCCTGGTGATCGCCGGGCTGCACTTTGCCCGCGCCAACACCGAGCTGGCCCTGCCGGACTATATGTCCCGCATCGTCAACGTGGGCCTGCAGCAGAACGGCATCCCGCGGCCGGTGCCCGAGGCCCTGCGCAGCTCACAGCTGGAACGGCTGAGCCTGCTGCTCTCGGAGGATGCTGCCAGCACCCTGCGGGCCGCCTATCGCAGCGTGGAGCCGGGCAGCGCCGAGGCGGCGGAGCTCATCGGCCGCTACCCCGTGCTGAGCAGCGAGCCCGTGGCCCTGCTCAACACCAGCGATCCCGCCGCGCTGGACGGCCTGGAGCAGATCCTCACGCCGGCGCTGGCCGCCGCCACCGGTCTGCAGCAGCTGCAGGCCGAGCCCGAGCGCGCCGCGCAGGCCGCCCAGGCCCTGGGCGTCGATCCGGCGCTGCTGGCCGCCGGCGGCGATCCCTGGGAGCTGCTGGCCAGGCTCTCGCCCCAGCAGCGTGCCGGGCTGGGCGCCGCGGTGCAATCCCAGCTGGGGGCCGTGGATGAAGCCATCCTGCGCCAGATGGCCATCGCGGCGGTGCATGATGAGTACCTGGCGCTGGGCATGGACACCTTTGCCCTGCAGCGCAACTATATCATCCACATGGGCCTGCTGATGCTGCTGGTGGCCCTGGCCGGCGTGGCCGCCGCCATCACCGTGGGCCTGCTGGCCTCGCGCATCGCCGCCGGCTTTGCCCGCGACGTGCGCCGCGCCGTATTCGCCAAGGTGGAATCCTTTTCCAGCACCGAGTTCGACCGCTTTTCCACCGCCTCGCTGATCACCCGCTCCACCAACGACATCAACCAGGTGCAGATGCTGGTGGGCATGAGCGTGCGCATGCTGATCTATTCCCCCATCATGGCGGTGGGCGGCGTGCTGCGGGCCCTCTCCAAATCCACCAGCATGTGGTGGGTCATCGCGCTGGCGGTGCTGGTGGTGACGGGCCTGGTGGGCGTGGGGTTCAGCATCCTGATCCCGCGCTTTCAGATCATCCAGCGCAAGCTGGACCGCCTGAACCTGGTGATGCGCGAGCGCCTCACCGGCCTGATGGTGATCCGCGCCTTTAACAAGCAGCGCGCCGAGGCCGACCGCTTTGACGTGGCCAACCTGGAGCTCACCCAGATCAACCTCTTTGTGGGCCGCGTGTTTGTGCTGCTCTTTCCGCTGATGGGCCTGGTGATGAGCGGCGTGTCGCTGGTGGTGATCTGGGTGGGGGCCCACCAGATCGCCCAGTCGCAGCTGCAGGTGGGCGACATGATGGCCTTTATGCAGTACGCCATGCAGATCCTGATGTCCTTTATGATGATGTCCATGATGTTCGGCAACGTGCCCCGGGCCGCCGTCTCGGCCGATCGTATCGCCGACGTGCTGGATACCGAGCTGGCCATCACCGATCCCGAGTATCCGCAGGCCTTTCCCGATCCGCTGGTCGCCACCGTCGAGTTTCGCGGGGTGGGCTTTCGCTATCCCAACGCAGAGGAGGACGTGCTCTGCGACATCAACTTTGTGGCGCGCCCCGGTGAGACCACGGCCTTTATCGGCACCACCGGCAGTGGCAAATCCACCCTGGTGAACCTGATCCCGCGCTTTTACGACGTGACGGCCGGGGCGGTGCTGGTGGGCGGGCGCGACGTGCGCAGCGTGTCGCAGGCCGAGCTGCGCGACCGCATCGGCTATGTGCCCCAGGCGGCCTCGCTCTTTTCCGGCACCATCGCCAGCAACCTGGAGTACGGGCTGCGGCGCAACCGGAGCGGCACGCCTCCCCAGGAGGCGCTGGAGCGGGCCACCCGCATCGCCCAGGCCAGCGGGTTCATCGGCGCCCGGGCCGACGGCCTGGAGGCCGAGATCGCCCAGGGCGGCACCAACGTCTCGGGAGGGCAGCGCCAGCGCCTCTCCATCGCGCGGGCCCTGGCCAAACAGCCCCCCATCCTGATCTTTGACGACGCCCTCTCGGCGCTGGACTATCGCACCGACGCGGCCCTGCGCCGTGCCCTGCGCGCCGAGACCGCCGACGCCACGGTGATCATCGTCACCCAGCGGGTGGCCACCATCCGCCACGCCGAGCAGATCATCGTGCTGGACGAGGGCCGCGTGGTGGGCCACGGCACCCATGCCGAACTGCTGCACAGTTGTGAGGCCTATCGCGACATTGCCCGCTCGCAGCTGAGCGAGGAGGAGCTGGCATGAGCAAACGGACGGACCAGCCCATCCCCGAGCAGAACGTGCACCCGGCGGCTGCCGGACAGCCGGCGGCTGGACAGCCGGCGGCGGCTGGGGGACAGCCGACCGGCCTCGAGCGCGAGAGCAACCGCCAGAACGCGCTGGGCCCTGCGGGCGTGAGCGGTGTGCCCCAGGGCGCGGCGCCGGATCCCCGGGAGCAGGGGGCAGCGGCCGAGGGCACAACGCCCGCCGCCGGTGCACCCGCCGCTGGCGTACCCACCGCCGGGGGCGGCGAGCGCCCCGTGGGCGCCGCGCGGCGCACGGCCACCTCCCGCCGTCGCGGTGGCGGCGGGCCCATGGGCCTCATGCCCGGCGAAAAGGCCCGCGATTTCCACGGCACCATGTCCAAGCTGTACGCCTATCTGGGCAAGTACCGCCTCTCGCTGATCCTGGTGCTGCTGGTGGCCGCCGCGGCCACCGTGTTCAACATCGTCAGCCCCAAGATCCTGGGCCTGGCCACCACGCGGCTCTTTCAGAACGTGGCCGCCATGATCCAGGGCACCGGCACGGGGGTCGATCTGCCGTATATCGGCGGCGTGCTGCTGCAGGTGCTGGGGCTGTACATCATCTCGGCGGCGCTGAACTATATCCAGGGGCGCATCACCGTGCGGCTCTCGGCGGATATGGCATATCGCCTGCGGCGCGACATCTCGGAAAAGGTCAACCGCCTGCCGCTGTCGTACTTTGACGGCACCACCTATGGCGAGGTGCTCTCGCGCCTCACCAACGACGTCGATACCGTCAACAACACCCTCAACCAGAGCCTGTCGGAGATGATCTCGTCGCTGGTGTCGGTGGTGGGCGTGCTGATCATGATGCTCACCATCTCGTGGCAGATGACCCTGGCCGCCGCGGCGATTTTGCCCCTCTCCGCCGGCGTCATGGCCCTGGTGGTCAAGTATTCGCAGGGATTCTTCCGGACCCAGCAAGAGTACCTGGGGCACGTCAACAGCCATGTGGAGGAGATGTTTGGCGGGCATCGGGTGGTCAAGGCCTTTAACGGCGAGGAGCAGAGCCTGGAGACCTTTGACGCCCTCAACGGCGAGCTGTATCGCTCGGGCTGGAAGTCGGGCTTTTTGACCTCGCTGATCTGGCCCGCCATGGGCTTTGTGGGCAACATCGGGTATGTGGTCATCAGCGTGGTGGGCGCCTGGCTGGCCGCCCGCCGCCTGATCACCGTGGGCGATATCCAGGCCTTTATCCAGTACGTGCGCAATTTCACCATGCCCATCACCCAGATCGGCAACATCTCTAACGTGCTGCAGCAGACGGCCGCCGCCGCCGAGCGGGTGTTCGAGTTCATGGGCGAGGCCGAGGAGGTCCCCGACAGCGCCACGCCGGTGCTGCCCGCCGATGTGCAGGGCCACGTCGAGTTTGAGCACGTGCGCTTTGGCTATTCGCCGGAGCAGACGGTGATCCACGACTTTTCGGCCGAGGCGCTGCCCGGCCAGCGCATCGCCATTGTGGGGCCCACCGGCGCCGGCAAGACCACCATGGTCAAGCTGCTGATGCGCTTTTACGATCTGCAGGGCGGCGCCATCCGCGTGGATGGCCACGACATCCGCGACATGCGCCGCAGCGATCTGCGCTGCATGTTCGGCATGGTGCTGCAGGATACCTGGCTCTACAGCGACACCATCATGGAGAACATCCGCTACGGGCGCCCGGGCGCCAGCGATGAGGAGGTGGTGGCCGCGGCCCAGGCGGCGCGGGTGGATCACTTTGTGCGCACGCTGCCCGAGGGCTATGGCCTGGTGCTCAACGAGGAGGCCACCAATCTCTCCCAGGGGGAAAAGCAGCTGCTCACCATCGCCCGGGCCATCCTGGTCAATCCGCGCATGCTGATCCTGGATGAGGCCACCTCCAGCGTGGACACCCGCACCGAGGTGCTGATCCAGGAGGCCATGGCGGAGCTGATGGTGGGGCGCACCAGTTTCATCATTGCCCACCGCCTGTCGACCATTCGCAATGCGGATCTGATCCTGGTGATGAACGACGGGGACATTGTGGAGCAGGGCAGGCACGAGGCGCTGCTGGAGGCGGGTGGCTTTTACGCCGACCTGTACCAGGCCCAGTTCGAAGACGTCTCCTGAGGTTGCGACGGCGCGGCGTGAGGGGGCGCCGCGCGGGTGGGGGAGTTGTTTTGCAGCCCCTCTTCCGGCGTTGTTCACCGGGCTCGTGAGCCCTGGTCGTCGCGCCACTGGGCGGCCCTGCGGGGTCTGAGGGGGGATCCGCGGCCGGCGCCACCTGCGCCGGCGTCCACTTCTCTGCTCAGCGGGGCCTTGCCATCCCCTCTCTGCTGGCCACGGGCTGCAAGCGGGCCGCCCCGGGGGGGGGCCGCTCGGTGCTGCTGCAAGGGGACTTTCCCTGCTGCCACTTTTCCCCCGGGCGCTGTCGCGATGCCTCGGCCGCAGCGGCGCATGGCCCCACGGACTCTGGGCCCGAGTCTGGCAGGCGACGGACCCTGCTCAGGGGTCCCATCACCGCTCTCCGGACTGTGCCTCGCCCCTTCTCCCGGATTGTGCAAGGGGCGCGCTCTGCGGTATCCTCCGGCGCGAGGCTGGGTCGCGCCGCGCCCGCCGCGGCGGCCGAGGCCCCGCCAGCACTCCCGGAGGATCCCTGCAGCGTGAGCCAGCCGTCCGTCCCCGCCCCGGCGCCCGAGCCAATGCCCCAGGCCGCCTCCCAGCGGCGCCCCTCCGTGCGCCCCTCCGTGGGCCGCGGGCTTTGCGCCGCGCTGTTCCTCGCCCTGTTGGCCCTGCTGGCGGCCGCCCTGGGCCTCGCCCTGCGCGACCTGATCGTGGACGACGCCTATATCACCTACTGTTACGCCCGCAACCTGGCCTCCAGCGGCATCTTTCGGGTGCATCCCCTCACGCCGGCCCTGAGCACCACCGCGCCGCTGTATGCCCTGCTGCTGGCGCTGCCCGCCTGGCTGGGCTTGGACATCCCGCTGGCCAGCAATGCCCTGGGCGCCGCCAGCATCTGGGGCAGCTCCGCCTGCCTGTACGCCCTGCTGGCCGCTCCGCTGGGGCGGCGCCCGGCGGCCCTGGCGGCGCTGCTTTTGTGCAGCGCGCCCCTGCTCTGGCTGGTGCTGGGCATGGAGACGCCCCTGCTGCTGCTCTGCATCTGTGGCGCCTTTGTTGCGGCCTCCCGCGGGCAGGAGGCCCTCGCCGGGCTGCTGCTGGGGCTGGCCATCGGCATCCGTGCCGACGCGCTGCTCCCGGCGGGGCTGCTGGCGGCCTGGTGGCTGTTGCAGCACCGTCGGCTCCCCTGGCGGGGCCTGCTGGCCGCCGCCGCGGTGGTGGCGCCCCTGGCGCTCTACCTCACCCTGGCCTTTGGCTCGCCGGTGCCGGTCACCCTGGCGGCCAAGCGCGCCCAGATCGCCATCGGCGTGACGGGCTTTGGCACGGACACGACCTTTGCCCAGGGCCTGTGGATCATGCTGCGGGGCTGGTGGCGGCAGTCGCCGGCGCTGGCCGCCTGGCTGCCGGTGGCGCTGCTGGGGCCGCCCGTTCTGCTGCGACCGATCTACCGGCCGGGGGCGACGGTCCAGCCCGGGGCGAGCCCGGCCTCGGGGGCCCAGCGCGGCCGGTGGGATCCCCGCGCCACGCTGCCCATCGTCCTGGCGGGCTGGGGACTGCTGCACGCCGCCGCCTACATCCTGCTGCGGGTGAGCCCCTACCAGTGGTATTATGTGCCGCTGGCGGTGAGCGGCGCCCTGCTGGCGGCGGCGGCCCTGCGCCTGCTGCTGACCCGCCCCGGCCGCCGGTGGCGCGCGGCGACGCTGCTGCTGACGCTGGCGCTGCTGGTGGCCCAGGGCACCGCGCTGGCCCGCTGCGTGGCGCTGCAGCGGGGCTGGGGCCTGCAGGCCCATCCCGCCGAGGAAAAGGTGCTCCCCGGCCTGCAGGGACGGGGCTATGCCGCCGTGGGCCGCTGGCTGCGCGCCAACCTGCCCCCCGAGGCCAGCGTCGCCGTGGCCGATGTGGGTGTGGTGGGCTATGTCTCGGGACTGCGCATGCTCGATCTGCACGGCCTGCTGGAGCCCGAGGTGGCCCGCGCCCTGGCCCGGGGCGATCGCTGGTTTACGATCCCCCATTATCTGCCCGATGCGCTGGTGCTCTCCAGCAGCCTGCAGACCTTTGGCCTCAATTTCGGGGAGGATCCCTGGTTTCAGAGCACGTACCGCACCGTTCCGGTGCCCGAGGGCGATGCGGTGGTGGCCCTGCGTCGCTCTCCCGATCCCGGCTGGCGCTCCGCGTCCCGCAGCGGCGACCTGTTGCCCGGCCTGTCGCTGGAGGGCGGGGCGCTGGAGGCCGTGGAGCCCCGCCCCGGCGCCGGCCTGCGGGTGCGGCTGGATCTGCAGGGATCGCCCGATGCCGCCCAGCCCGTGACGCTGCAGCTGCGGCTGGTGGATGCCGAGGGCCGGCGCGTCGCCTGGCAGGATCGGACGCTTTCCGCGGGATTCTGGGATCCTCAGCGAGCGGTACCGGTCTACTTTACGCTGACGCTGCCGGCCGACGGCGCGGCGCCGCTGGGCCAGGGCCCCTGGACGGTGGCGGTGGCGACGCTCCAGCCGGGGCAGGATGCCGCCGCGCTGGCCCTGGCCCCGCTGGAGGAGGCCGAGGCGGAGGCGCCCGGGGACGTCCGGGCGGTGGGCGAGGTCCTGGGGGACGCCATCCGGCTGGATGCGCTGCGGGGGGATCCGCTGGCGGATGGGGTGCTGCTGCTGGAGTGGAGCGCACTGGCCGATGGCACCCGCGATTACCACGTCTTTGTGCATCTGCTCTGCGGCGGCGCGCTGCGCGCCCAGCACGACGGTCCCCCCGCCGAGGGGCGCCTGCCTACCGGCGGCTGGGTGCGGGGCCAGCAGGTGCGGGATGTGCACGCCCTGCCGCTGGAGGGGCCCTCCTGCCCGGAGCCGGCCCTGCTGGTGGGGTTGTACGATCCGCTCAGCGGCGAGCGCCTGCGCACGGCCGCCGGCGCCGACGGTGTGCTCTTGCCACTGGGCGAGGGAGCCGGGTCACACTAGCCGCCGGCACGGCCGACTCTGGGAGCGCAGTCAGGGCGAGGCCACAAGCTCTGCCGCTGGTACACGCCAGCCCCTCGCCCCACGCGCCCGCTGAGCCGGCTGCATCCGCCGGAAACAGCGGGCCCTCCCGGCGCGCGGCGGTACGCCCCCAGCCTGGCGCCCCACCAACCCGAGAGTGAGGTGCTGGCACGCGCTATGCTGCGCCGGCTCTCCGGCCGCGGACGGTCGCTTCCGGGTGGGGCGTTGGAAACGCTGGCTCTGTCCGAGTCAGGGGACGTCCTCCGGGCGCGCCAGCCCCTCGCCCCGCGCGCCCGCTGAGCCGGCTACCTTTGGTGGAAACAGCGGGCCCTCCGGGTGCGGCGGTACGCCCCCAGCCTGCCGCCCCACCATTCCGAGAGTCAGTCGCAAGGGGAGGCGGGCCGGCCGCACGGGGGAAGTGTCTGTGCCTCTGGGTGCGCCGCGGCGCTCCACTGGCGCCGGAGGGCGCGCCTCGGCAGGCTGGAATCAGGTGCTGTGGGCGGCCGGGAAGCAGGTCAAGATGTCGCGGACGCTCGCCCGCGCGCCCGGACCCCCCCCGTCAGCGCACGAAATTGGTGCCCAGCCGGCGCTCCTGCTTGGGCCGTGGCACGCCCGCCGCGCGCCCCGCGGCGATGTTCGCCAGCATCCAGGCCATGTTGCGCCCCAGCACCCGCATCACCTGCAGCCCCTCCAGATCCTGCTCCACCTCGGCCGGGGTATTGCCGTGCACCATGGGCCAGTAGCGCGAGGACACCACCGGCATCTCGGCGATGGTGAGGTACTTTTGGAACTGATCCAGCGCGGCGGTGGTGCCTGCCCGGCGGGCCGAGACCACGCAGGCCGCGGGCTTGAGCGCAAAGGGATCGGCGTCCCCCGAACCCCTGCTGAAAAAGAGCCGATCCATAAAGCTGGTCATGCTGCCGGGCACGCCGCTGAAATACACCGGCGCGCCGAAAACAAAGCCATCCTCCCGGGCGGCCTGGGCGCTGACCTCGTTCACCAGGTCGTCGAACACGCACTGGCCCGCCGGGCGGCAATATCCGCAATCGGTACAGCCCGCCATGGCCCCGTCGCCCAGCCAGAGAATCTCGCTGTCGACGCCGCCTTCCTGCAGGCCCAGCGCCACCTCGCTCAGCGCGCGCCAGGTGCAGCCCCACTGGTGCGGGCTGCCGTTGATCATCAAGACGTGCATGGGTCCTCCTGTTGGATCCGGACTAGAGCGCCGCCATGCGCTCGGCGAGCCGGGCCAGCACATCGGGGATCTCGATCCCCTGGGGGCAGGCCGACACACAGGAGCGGCAGGCGATGCAGTTGCTGGGCAGATCCTCCGGATCGAGCTGCGCCAGCACGGCGCTCAGATCGGCCCGGGGCTCAAAGGCCAGCTCGTTGTACAGCGCGATCAGGCGGGGGATATCCAGCTCCTGTGGACAGAGCTCGGTGCAGTAGCGGCAGGCGGTGCAGGGCACCGTATCGGCCATGGCGGCCACCACCGCGTCGATGGTCGCCTGGTCGGCGCTGGTCCAGGGCTCTACGGTGCTCATGGTGCGCAGATTGTCCTCCACCTGCTCGAGGGTGGTCATGCCGCTGAGCACCACGCCCACGTTGGGCAGCGTCTTGAGCCAGCGCAGGGCCCAGCTGGCGTAAGAGGCCTCGGGCCGGGCGGCGCGCAGCAGCGCCTCGGCCTGGGTACCCGGTGCCGCCAGCCGCCCGCCGCGCACCGGCTCCATCACCCACACGGGGATGCCCCGGGCGGTCAGCAGATCGTAGCGGGCCCGGGCGTTCTGAACGATCCAATCCAGATAGTTCAGCTGCAGCTGGACGAACTCGAACACGCCGTCAAAGCGATCGAGGAACTGCTGCAGCGTCTCCAGTCGGCCGTGGGAGGAACAGCCCAGGTGGCGGATGCGCCCGCGACGCTTTTCCTCCAGCAGCAGATCCACCACCGCCAGCTGCGGATCGCTGTAGAGCGGCAGGGACGACTCGGCGACGTTGTGCAGCAGGTAAAAGTCAAAATACTCGACGCCGCAGCGGGCCAGCTGGTCCTCAAAAATGGTGGCCGGCGATTGGACCGGCTCGCCGGAGAGATAGCCGGTAAAGGCCAGCTCGCCGTTGCGATAGGTCATCTGGTGGCCGGGCAGCTTGGTGGCCAGATAGTAGCTGTCGCGGGGGTACTGGCTGAGCACCCTGGCGAGAAAGGGCTCCGAGGCGCCGCCGTGGTAGCGATAGGCGGTATCGAAATAGTTGACGCCGCCGGCATAGGCGGCCTCGATCACCGCACGGGCGGCGGGCTCGTCGATGGGCCCGCGCCGCTCGCCCAGGTTGGGCAGGCGCATGGCGCCCATCCCCAGCCGTGAGAGTTGCAGATCGTGAAAGGTGGTGTAGAGCATCGGGACTCCCTCCGTAGACCAAAGGCTGAAGGCAATGGGGACAGCATACCCCGCCGGCGGCAGCGGTCAAGCGGCCGCGCGGAGCGGGGGAGGGTTGCCGGGCGGGCGGACGCCTGCGGAGACGGAGTCGGCGGTGGGAGGCGAGGTCGGTGCCGGAGTGCCGCTGGTCTCCGCGAAGGGAATTCCGCCTCTGCTTTGGTGATGGGCCATGGCGAGGAGCGGCCGCGCGGAGTGGGAGAGGGTTGCCGGGCTGAGAGGGCACGGGTGGCGCAGGGGAAAGGAGGGTTCCCGCCAACGGGAACGGCTGCCGCGTGGCCCGCCGGACGCAGAGCGGGGAGTCCAGCGCGCCGCCTCTTGAGCGGTGCGGGTCCTGACAAGACTACAGGTGTTCTCCCGTCGCTCTGGCCAGTGCCAGACTGCCGACCCTACGCGGGCACTCAGGATCCCGTGTCGATCACCTGGAAGGGTACGCCCTCGAGCTTGGTTCGCAGTACCTCAATAATCAGGTCGATCCGCGCCTCGAGGAAGCGATGCAGAGCATCGTCAGGCATCTGGCCGGCCCTCGCCCACTGCAACACCTCCAGGGGCACCAGGTGCTCACGCAGCACGGCATCAAAGCCCGGCCTGTCCAGTTCTCGCAGATAGAGCATGGGGTTCGTGTCGCTGATTTTCAAATTGGTCAGCTGGCTCAGGTACACGATGTTGAGCATGCTGTCGCCCTGCAGCCGTTGTCCGTTGGGAAGTGAGGCAAGAAAGTTGGTAGGGAACACATGATGCAGGTTGGGTGTGTCAACCAGCCGATAGTACACATCGTTCAGGACCTGCTTTTCGACCTCACGCCAGTCGTGGGGCTGCTGGTTGGCTAACAAACAGAGTATTCCAGTAGCCAGGCGGTTGCTTCGTCGGTAGCGTGTTGCGCGCAGACTCTCGCGGTCTATCACGAACGTCGGCAGAGGAGGTTCACCAGTTCTGGCTTGCTCTAGAAGCGCCACGTGTTGTCTGATACCGGTCGTGTCACGGAGCCAGTCAGTGGTACTGCACACATTGTGCCAAAAGTATCGTCGCAGGTAGGCATAGTTGGGTGAAGGATTGCGATAAAAGTGGGAGGCTAGAGTCAAGAACAGGTACCCATTGGGAATAAGGCGCGGGCCGCGAATGTGGAGATGGTTGTCCAAAAAGTCAAACATCCGCCGCAGTGCATCGGGTGCATACGGCCATACCGCCTCGATGTGTTCGGCACGGATTCGGTTCAGATACCATGGTGAGACGCGACTGACATTCAACTCGGGAAAGTCCCGATTGATAAAGATAGCGAGGCTTTGGAGATATGTAATGTCCGGGATGGAAGGATACTCTCCGGGCGTCTCGCTCCGAAATTGATCGACTAGCTCCCTGAGATAAAAGCCTTTCTGCTGGGGAGTTTGCAAACGAAAGGTCTTGGCGACCACGATGTCAAAGATGCTGAGGGATTTGCCCTCCTGATTCACCCGTTCAAAGATCTCGCAGACTTCAGCCACCTCAATGCCTGACAACTCGATGAACGACAACTGGTAGCTGCCGAGCACATCACGGCTGTCGCGCAGGCGCTCGCGGACTGGGTCTTCCCAGTCCGGGTGTCTCCCATTGACCAACTTTTTTTCCAGCTCACCAATCTTGTACATGATGTCGTGCAGTCGCACGATCTCGCCGTTTTCATACCTTTCCCAGCGCTCTGCATTCCGACTAGTTATGATTTCATCCCAAAACAGGAACCGCTCGGTGGCCACATTCTCGGATTCCTCATCCTCAACGGTCAGGTCTATGTAGAGGGTGGGGTCAAAATCGGGCTGTCCCTCGATGCTGCCGCCGAACAGCCCGGTCAACATGGCTGTGGTGCGCTGTTGGCCATCCAGAACATACAGTTTGACGGCCGGCGCCTGTTCCTTTGCGATGACGTGCCCGCCGATCTCGCGATGGCTCTGCAGCGTTACGTCGGTGATCCAGATCAGGATACTGCCGATGGGATAATAGCGCATGATGCTGTCCCACAGCTTTTTCACAGCGTTGCGATCCCACACCACCTCCCGTTGAAAGGTGGGTATTTGATACTCTTTGGCTCTCAGACGTTCGAGATAGGTATGAATGCTGTACGAGGTGGGCTTGATGCGATCATAGAAGGCAGGCATGGGCGGGACTCCAGGTTCTTGAAAGGTGGTGGCATGGGCGACTTGAACAGTGGCGTTTGTTGGTGCGACAGGCTAGCCTATTTGTAATGGCGTGTCAAGTGCAGACTGCCGCGACAGATTCCGTCGCAGGGTGAAATGTCGCCACCGCTCGAGCGATGGTTGTCGCCGCGTGCCGCCAACTGCCGTGTCGCTAGAGGTGCAGGTCCCGCCGCTGGTAGGTGAGGTACGTGGCGGCCAGCAGGGTCACGATCAGCGCCGCCGAGATCCAGCGGTAGACAGGGGGCAGGGCCCCCTGCCGCAGCAGCACGCCGGCATCGACATAACGAAAGGGCGTGAGGTACTTGAGCCAGTCCACCCGCGCATCCAGCCCGGCGATCACCGACACGAAATAGGTGCCCAGCAGCACGCCCACCGCCGCCGAGACCGTGCGCCGGGGCCTGGGCAGCACGGCTGCCAGGCAGATGCCGACAGAGACAAAGATCCCCTGCAGCATCAGGAGGGCCAGCATGGTGCGGGTGACAAAGGGGGCCAGTGCGGGCTCGGGGGCATATCCCCGGGCGCCCAGCAGCGTGGCGCCCCAGGCCACGCCGTTCAGCACCAGCGCGCAGAGGACCACCGCCGCCAGCTTGGCGGTGAGCAGCCGCCCCCGGGTGACGGGCAACGTCAGCGTAAACTCCGCGGTGCGCTCCCGCTCCTCCCGGGCCAGCACGTCGCTGCCCCACAGCACCGCAGCGATGGCCAGCAGCAGGGCGTAATAGGCGGCCATCACCCCGAAAAAGCCCGTCACGGTCGTCAGGTTGAATGCCCGCAGGCTCAGGGCCGAGAGCATGGCCGGCGGCATGGCATCCAGCATGGCCAGCATCTCGGGATTCCCGTACCAGGCCGAGAACTTGGCGAACCCCACCACCACAAACAGCATCAGGATGCCGCTCCAGGTGAGCAGCGATTTGGCGTTGCGGCGCAGCTCGTGCATCAGGATGCGCATGCCGACCCCCTAGGCCGCCCCGCGGATGTCGCGCCGGGCATAGAGCCGATAGGCCAGCGGGATGGCCACCGCCGTGGCGGCGAGGCTGATGGCCACCAGCGGCCACTCCCATCCGCCGCGGGCCACGATCTCGGCGGGGCTCCAATGGCGAAAGGGCGAGAGCACCTCCAGCCCCCGCTCGCCCACCAGGGCGCCAAAGGCGTTGAGCAGGTACAGGGCAAACACCAGCGCCAGCGAGAGGGGCGGCACACTGCGCACCCGGTGCATCAGCAGCGAGAGCACCAGCCCCAGCGCGAGGAACACGTGCTGAAAGAGGGGCACGCTCAGCAGCAGCGCCGCCAGCGGGCGCGGCGGGACGGCTGCGCCGTCGCGAAAGAGCGCCACCGCCGCCAGGCTGCCGATGGTCACCACCAGGGCGGTAATCCACAGCGCCGCGCTGGCCGCCAGCAGCTTTTGCGTCATCAGGCGTACCCGCGTCACCGGCCGGGTCAGCAGGAAATCGGCGGTGAGCTCGGTCTCTTCCCGCGAGACGAGCCCCAGCCCATAGTTGGCCCCCTGGATCCCCAGGCAGAGCTGGACGAACACAAACAGCAGCGCAAAATATCCCAGCGGAGTGGTGAGATCCATGTTGGTGATGCCAAAGGCGATCAGCAGCTCGCGGGGCATCGACGAGAGCAGCTCCTCCATGGCGGCCGCCTCGGAGGCAAAGGAGGCGTACAGCGACATGAATGCCATCACCAGCAGCCCGTTGGCCAGCGACCAGATCAGCGCGGAAGGCACCCGCGCCTTGAACTCGTGCCGAAAGATGTTCATGGCGCTCACTGGTAATAGTGCATAAAGATCTCTTCCAGCGAGAGGTCCTCGATGGTGAGATCGCTCACCGGCAGCGAGGCGATCAGCCCCGTGAGCCGGTTGATATCGCCGCGAAAGTTGAGCGTCAGCCCGTCGGCGCCGGCCTGCAGCCCCGTCACCCCCTCCACCTGCAGCCGCTCCGGGTCCACACCCGGGGCCACGAGGTGGATCTTTTTATAGTTATCCCGCTGCAGCGTACGGATGTCCTGCAGGTCGATGAGCCGCCCCTCTTTGATGATCGCCACCCGGCTGCACAGGCGCTGGACCTCGCTGAGGATGTGAGAGGAAAAGAACACCGTGGCGCCGCGCTGGTTTTCCTGACGGATCAGATCGAAAAAGGTGCGCTGCATGAGGGGATCGAGGCCCGCCGTGGGCTCGTCCAGGATGATCAGCCGGGGAGAGTGCAGCAGCCCCTGCACGATGCCCACCTTTTTGCGATTGCCGTAGGAGAGGTCGTCCACCCGCCGCGAGAGATCCAGCTCCATCAGCTCGGAGAGCTCGCGCAGGCGCTGGCGGCAGTCGCGCCGGTAAAAAGAGGCGGCATAGTGGAGCAGATCGCCCACGCGCATGCCCTCATAGTAAAAGACCTCCGAGGGTAGATAGCCGATGTCCTGGCGGAGCTCGGCGCCGTGGGCGATGCAGTCGCGGCCGAAAATGGTGGCGCTGCCCGAGGTGGGATAGATCAGCGAGAGCAGCAGACGGATGGTGGTGGACTTGCCGGCGCCGTTGGGGCCGATAAAGCCAAAGACCTCGCCCTCGTGGACGTCGAAAGAGAGGTCGAGGATGCCGCGGGCCTGGCCATAGAATTTGGTGAGGTGCTCCACCTGGATGACGTTCATGCAGCCTCCTGCCGCCTCCTGCCGCCGACGCGCACCGCCGGGACGGTGTGGTGCGTGGCCGCAAGCATAGGCGGAGCGGAGCCGGTGTCAAACGGCGGGGCGCAGAGCGAGGGGAACCCCTCGGGCGGCCCACACTCTGGAGCCCGCCACTTGTGCCTGCGTGGTGCCTTTCGCGGACCGCGCGTGCGCCTGCGCGGGCAGGGGAGAGCCGAGGGTGGCGCTGTATCAGTCACGGTCCGCCTCGGCGTCCGGCACCCCTCGAGCGCCTCACGCCGCCGAGCCCGCCACTTGTGCCTGCGTGGTGCGTTCCGCGGGCGGAGCGGACCCGGGGGGGCGTGGGCAGGGGAGAGCCGAGCGGAGTCGCTGTGGCAGCCACGGTCCGCACTGGCGTCCGGCACGCCTCCGGCGTCTCACGCTCTGGAGCAGGCTCCGGCGCCTGCAGCGGCAGGGTTGCTCCGCGCCGGCGAGCGGCCCGTCTCCGGCGCCTCGCGCCGCCGAGCCCGCTCCTGCGCCCGCTAGGTGGCTTCCGGCGGTGTGGGCGTGGCGGGTTGTGCATGGGTGAGCGGGACCGCTGTGGCAGCCACGGTCCGCACCGGCGAGCGGCACGCTTCCGGCGCCCAACAACTGGAGCAGGCTCCGGCGCCTGCGGGGTGCGTTCCGCGGGCCGTGCGGGCGTGGCGGGCAGTCCGGTGGACGCATGCGGCGCTGCGGCGCCATGGTCCGCGCCGGCGAGGGGCACGCCTCGAGCAGCTCACGCCGCCGAGCCCGCTCCTGCGCCTGCGTGGTGCCTTCCGCGGGCGGTGTGGCCCGGGCGTGGCGGGTTGTGCATTGGCGGGCGGGTCGCGGTCGCAGTCACGGTCCGCGGCGCAGGATGCCTCGCCTCGAGCGCCTCACGCTGTCGAGCCGGCATCTGTGACTGCGGCGTGGCTTCGGGCGGTGTGGGTCTGCACTATGGGTTGCCATACTCTGCCAGATGACCCTCGGGCGCATCGGCGGGCGGTGCGTTCGCAGGCGGGTTGCTACGGCACTCATGCTCTGGTCCATGGAACGGATCGCCTTCGGCGCCTCACGCCGCCAAGCCCGCGACTTGTGTCTGCGTGGTGCCTTCCGCGGGCGGTGCGTACGCGGAGGGTAGTGCGGTGGCGGGCGCGGCGGTGCGGCAGCCACGGTCCGCACCGGCGAGCGGCACGCCTCGAGCGGCCCACACTCTGGAGCAGGTTCCGGCGCCTGCGGGGTCGCCTCCGCGGGCGGAGCGGTCCCAGCGGGTGAGTTGCTCCGCGCCCGGGCGCGGCACTTCTCCGGCCTCTCCCGCCGCCGAGCCCGGGGCTCACAGCCCCGGCTCTGCGCTCATGTCCTCCTCCCCCCCCTTGACAATCAACAGAATTGTGTGTATGCTGTGCGCAGAATTCTGTTGAGTGTCCCAGGGAGGTTCGCCATGTGCTCATCTGCCCCTCTGCCGGCGCCGCCCGCCACCGCCGCCGTGCTCGCCCACTGGCGCCAGGCCGCCGGCCTCTCCCGCCAGCGCCTCGCCGAGCTGGCGGATGTCTCCGCCACCTATGTGCGCACCATCGAGCGCGGGCACGACGATCTCGGGCGCCCGGTGGTACCCTCGGCGGCCATCATGGGCAAGCTCGCCAGCGCGCTGGCCGCAGCCTTTCCAGAGGCCGATCCCGCGCCGCTGGCGCAGCAGATCCTCACCGCGCTGATGGACGCCGCGGGCTATCTCACCGCCGCGCCGTCGGTCGCCGTGCCGTCGGTCGCCGCGCCGTCGGCGGAGCAGGGTGGCCCTCGCGCGCCGCTCTACGCCGCCGTCGCGCTGGCGTCCGATCCTTGTTCCCGGACGGCGGGGCATGCCATTGGCGAGCCGCCCGCCCGGGGGGGCACGCCGGGCGTTGCAGACCGTGCCCTGGCCCCCGCCGCGGCCGGTCCGCTGCGCACCGCACTGGGGGCTGCCTCCGAGCCCCCGGCGGCAGAGCCGGCGCTGGCGCTGCGCGATCTGCCCCTGCCGGATCCCCGCCTGCGGGCGGCACTCCTGCCGGTGCTGGCCCATTGGGGGGCGCTGCCCCTCGCCGATCAAGATACCTTTCTCGGCCTCCTGCGTTGGCTGCAGGAGCGCCTCACTCGCACCGATTCTGTTCCACAGGGAGGTCGTTCATGCTGAATCCCAACAACTATGCCAATGCCGCGCCGGCGGGCGTGGCCGTCCTGGAGCCGCTGCCCGGTCCCCAGGAGGAGCGTGCGCCCCTGGCGCTGGTGCCGCTGCGCCGCAGCACCGTCAACGGCCGCTGGGAGGGTCCCCTGGCCGAGCTGACCCTCACCCACACCTTTGGCTACACCCGCGCCCAGTGCGATCGCGTGCTGGAGGCGGTCTACCGCTTTCCCCTGCCCGGGGACGCCGCCGTGCGCCGCGTGGTGGTGACCTTTGGCAGCGTGGAGATCATCTCCGAGCTCAAGGAGCGTCAGGAGGCCGAGCATGACTATGAGCGGGCCCGGCGCGAGGGTCGGCAGGCGGCGCTCACCACCCGTGAGTCGCCGGACGTGTTCACCCTGCGGGTCACCGGTCTGCAGCCCGATCAGGATGTGGTGGTGGAGACCACCTGTCTGCTGCTGGCCGCCCCCGAGGGCCTCGGCTGGACGCTGCGCATCCCGCTGACCACGGCCCCCCGCTATGTCCGCCGCGACGAGCGGGGCAGTCGCCGCGACGCCCAGCCCCTGGCGCTGTATCGGGATCCGGGGCACCGTTTCGCGCTGGACCTGATCACCTCCGGAGGCAACATCAGCAGCGGCACCCACGGGCTGGTCTCCAGTCAGGAGGATGGGCACCGGCGGGTGCGTCTCGCGGCGGGCGAGCTGATCCCCGATCGCGATTGCGTGCTGCGCTGGGATCCCGCCCAGCCCGCCGATGAGGACCTCACCCGTCCCACGCTGCAGGTGTGGACGGCCCCGTCTACCGAGGATCCGGCCAGCACCTATCTGGCCGCCCTGGTGACCCCGCCGCTGCAGCGGGAGGGGCTGCCGGTGCTGCCGCGCGAGGCCATCGTGCTGGTGGACCATTCGGGATCCATGGGTGGATCCAAGGTTGCAGCGGCCGACCGGGCGGCCATGCACCTGCTGGGGAGCCTGCAGCCCGGCGATCGTTACAACCTGGCGGTGTTCGACCATCGCTGCCGCTGGATGCACAGCCAGCCGGAGCGGCTCGATGGCCAGACGGTGGAGCGGGCGCAGGCCTTCTTGCAGGCGGGATCGGACATGGGCGGCACCGAGCTGGGCGTCGCGCTGGAGCAGGCCCTGGCACAGCGCACCACGCGGGGCGAGGTCAGCCGGCACATCCTGATCATCACCGACGCCCAGGTTTCCGACGATGCGCGGATCCTGGCGCTGGTGGAGGGGGAGGCGCGCCAGGCGGCGCGGCGGCGCATCAGCGTGCTGTGCATCGACGCCTCGCCCAACGCCTACCTCACCCATCAACTGGCGGCGCTGGGCGGCGGCGTGGCCCGCTTTCTCTCCAGCGACCCGGAGCAGGCCGACCTGCAGGGGGCGCTGCTGGAGATCGTGGAGGGCTGGGCGCTGCCGCTGGCCACGGGGCTGCGCCTGGCGGTGGATCGGGAGGGCCTGGAGGGGCCCACCGGGGCCGCGGCGCTGGCGCCCAGCCCGCGCCAGGGCTGGAGTGCGCTGGATCTGGGCGATCTTACGGCCACTCGGGCCCAGTGGGTGGTGGGTCGGGTGCCCACCGGGGGATCCGAACCGCTCAGCATCGCGCTGCTGGCCGCCGATGGAAGCGTGGTGCCCTCCTCTGCGATGGTCGTCAGCGCCGCCGGCGATCTGGCGGGGGCGCTGCGGGCCGTGTTCGGGGCCTATCGGGTGCTGGGGCTGGAGCGCCTGCTGGAACGGCGCCTGTCGGCAGCGGAGGAGCGCCGTGAGCTGGAGCGATTGGGGTACGGTCCCGGGGCACCGGGCGAGGGGCGCCAGCCGCTCTATTCCGAGAATCAGGGGCTGGCGCGGAGCGCCGTGGAGCCGCTGCTGGTGGCCGAGGCGCTGCGCTATGGGTTGCTCTGCTCCCACACCGGGTTTGTGGCGGTGCGGCAGGAGCGGGGCGTGCCGGTGGAGGGCACCGTGGAGGTGGGCAGCGCCCTGCCGGCGGGCTGGGAGGAGATGCCCGGCTCGATGCAGTTGAGAACGATGGCGTCGCCCATGTCCCCGCGGCCGATGGCAAATGCGGTGCAGGACCAGGGCAGCGCCCGCCGGCCCACGCTGCTGGATCGCATGCACAAGAGCAGGCCCCATCCGGGTGCTCCGCTTGGTGCCGCGCGCGAGGCGCTGCGCGAGCCGGTGGAGGGGGACGCGGACCAGCGGCAGATCCGCTACGAGGGCCGGCCCACCATCGACCAGCGGGGCCAGTGCCTGCTGCTGGAGCGCACCTGCCGTGAGGAGGGGCGCTGGCGGTGGCTGACCCTGCTGCTCCCCGAGGGGCAGCCTTTGAGCAGCATCTCCGCGGAGCTGCGGCTGCTGCTGCTGGTGGATGGCGCGCTGGTGCAGGAGCTGGTGCTGCGCGAGGTGCTGGCGCTGGGCGGCAGCGTGCGCATCGCGCTGTCCTGTGGGGCGGGGCAGTCACTGCAGCTGGTGTTGCAGGATCCGCAGGGGGCCTGGGCAACGGCGGCGCCCCTGCTGCGGGTCGAGCTGCGCTGAGGGCGTGAGCGGGCGGCGGCGCGGGGGTAACATCCTCGCGCCGTCGCTGCGCGCGAGGTTCTGCGCTGCAGCGTGCGCTGCTCCCTGCGCCGCTGCGCCTCCGACCGCGGCCCAGCGCGCCTCTGCACGGCTAAGCGGCAGGGGGGCGGCTTGCTGCGAGGCAGTTGGCATCTCCCGATGCCGCCGCCTGCACGGCGCCTGAGCGGTTGGCATTGGTAAAAGCCGCCGGCGCCACCGTTGACGGGGGGAGGACCCAGCGGGCGGCCTGTTCCGCAGGCGGATCTGATCCCGCCCGCCACTCGCCAGACTCTCGCCCGGCACTGCAACCTTCGCATCTGTTGCGGTGTGCCGCGGCCCGCCGCGCCCCTCTGCACGGCTGAGCGGCAGGGGGGGGCGGCTTGCTGCGGGGCAGTTGGCATCTCCCGACGCCGCCGGGGCCTGCAGGCGGAGGCCGCAGCGGGCGGCCTGTTCCGCAAGCGGATCTGATCCCGCCCGCCACCGGCCAGCGTCTCGCCGGGTGCCGCAACCTTCGCATCGGTTTCGGTGGGTTGTGGCGTGTGGCTGCGCCTCCGTCCGCGGCCCGCCGGTGTGGTGCCGGTGGGTGACATAACGCCTCCGGTGAGG
>JAAYED010000073.1 GCA_012728955.1 Chloroflexota bacterium | reverse complement strand
CTGATTCGCACCAGCGCAGGCTGCCGTGGCTCGTTCGTCGTGGTGGAGATACCCGGAGCGGAGGAAAGAGCAGCGCGTTTGGCCCGGGCGCTGTGCCCGCAGCCGTCGCCATCCAGCGGCGCATCGACCCGCTCGGAGCCAGTTCTGCCGCCGGTAGTCCGCTGTCGGCCGCCGCCGCCGGGGCCAGGCTGCCGTCAGCTCACCAGCAGTCCCACCGCCCCGGCCGTGGCCACCATCAGCGCCAGCACCGGCAGCAGCGCCCGGCGCAGCTCCGGCGCCCCTCGCATCCCCACGATCCCCCCCTTGACCAGCGTGTTGGCGATGGTGGCCAGCACCAGACCCCGCGCTGCCAGGCTCAGCCCCACGCTGCCGGTGGCGGCCATGCGTGCCAGCGAGAGCGAGATGGCGTTCAGCTCCACCAGCCCCGCCGCGGCGCTGGAGAGGTACACCCCGGTGGTGCCCAGCCACATCTGGGCCGCCGCGGCGCCCACCCGCACCAAGGCGTACAGCAACCCAAAGGTCAGTGCCGGCCGCAGTTGAAAGGGGTTGTCATAGGTCACCTCGCTGCCCGGGCCCGGGGCGCGCCGCCGCAGCGCCAGGAGGGCATAGCCCAGGCCCACCGCCGCCGAGGCCGCCAGGGGCGCCCACAGCCGGCCCACCAGCGGCCAGTGCAGGATCCCCACCACCACCAGTACCCGCAGGAACATGGTGGTCCACGAGGTGGCGATGGCCATGGCCATGGGCACCGCCAGCCCCGTCTCCTCGCGGCTGCGCTGCGCCATGCTGGCGGTGAGCGCCGTGCTGGAGACCAGTCCCCCCAGCAGTCCGCTCAGCAGCAGCCCCTGGCGCGGCCCCAGCACCTTGATCAACACATACCCCAGGAAACTGATCCCCGAGACAAACACCACCATCAGCCAGACGCCAAAGGGCGTGATCACATCCAGCGGGGGCGTGCTCAGGCCGGAGCGGGGCAGCAGCGGCAGGATCACCGCGGTGATCAGGGCGAACTTGAGCACCGCCAGCAGATCGCCCCGCACCAGGTGTTCCACAAAGCCGTGCATCTCGAGCTTGAGGGTCAGCAGGGCGGTGCTCACCACCGCCAGCGCCGCCGCCACCTGATACTGGGCATAGTAGCACAGCGCGCCGGTGAGCACCGTCAACAGGGCCGCCACCTCGGTGGTGATGCCCACATTGCCCTGCTTGAGCCCGGCGCGGTAGGCGGGCACCATCAGCGCCGCCAGCACCGCCAGCACGCACACCAGCACCAGCGGGCTGCCGGCCTGCTCCGCCAGCATGGCGCCCGTGGTGCCCGTCAGCGCCAGCAGCGGAAAGGTGCGCACCCCGGCGAACAGCCGCCGGTTGCCGCCCTGCGAAAACTCGCGCTGCATGCCCGCCAGCAGCCCGATCGTCAGGGCCACCCCAAAGCGCGTCAACAGATCGAGACCTTCCATGCTGCCCTCCAGGGGACTCGCCTTGCCTCTGGTGCATCCTATCCTAGCGGAGGGGCGCCCGCCGGTCAACCCCTGCGCCGCCCCGCGGTTGACAGCGCCGCCCATCTGCGGATCATACATGGGGATGCGGAGGCACGCTGCCGAGCGGCCCGGAGCCACCGGGCCAGCCTGTGGATGGAGAGAGCAACCGTGAGCATTGCTGCTGTGGATACCGAGATCCTTGTGGCGGGACGGATGGTCCAGCTGCTGGTGCACCTGCGCGACGACGCCGGCCGGGTGGGCACCGGCGAGTGCTGGTGGGGCGTGCCGGCCCACGGCGCGCAGCTCCCCGATGCCCCCGTGCGCGCCACCGCCGCCATTGTAGAGACCATTCTGGCGCCCCTCTGCCTGGGTCGCGACGAGCGCCAAATCGCCGCCCTGTGGTACGACCTCACCCGCGACGGCTATCGCTGGGGCGATGGCGGCATGCTGCTCTGTGCCCTGAGCGGCATCGACCTGGCGCTGTGGGACCTGGCCGGCAGGCGGCAGGGGGTGCCCACGCTGGAGCTGCTGGGGGGAGCGGTGCACGCCTCCCTGCCGGCCTATGCCAGCCTGCCGCCCTATGGCGCCAGCGCCGTACTGCCCCGAGCGGGCGGCGGGGCCACGCTGCTGGGCGAGATCGTCCGGGCCCGTGAGGCGGGCTTTACCGCCGTCAAGCTGCACGAGACGGACCTGGGGCTGATCGAGCGGGCGGTGCGGGCGGCCGGGGCCGATGGCCCCCTGCAGGTGATGGTGGATGTCAACGGGCACCTGGCCCCCAGCGAGGCCGCCCCCTTTGCCCGGGCCCTGCAGGAGCTGGGGGTGCTCTGGCTGGAGGAGCCCATCTGGCCCATGCGCGATCAGCAGGGCCTGGCGCGGCTGCGGGCCGAGGTGGGGCTGCCCCTGGCGGCCGGCGAGAACGAGTGGAGCCTGGCCGATGGCGCCCGCCTGCTGGAGAGTGGCGCCGTGGACTATTACCAGCCCGAGATCACCAAAATCGGCGGGCTTACCCCGGCCCTGCGCCACGCCGCCCTGGCGGAGCGCCACAACGTGGCCTTTTGCCCCCACAATTTCCGGCTGGGGCCCTCGCTGGCGGCCAGCATCCAGCTGGCTTTTACCTGCCCGCTTTCGGCCTGGGTGGAGCTCCCCTGGGTGCCAGCCAGCCTCGACTTTCCGGCCGGGCTGCGCCTGCCGGCGCTGCACGAGGGCCGCATCCTGCCGCCCACGGCCCCCGGGCTCTCGCTGCCCGCCTGAGAGGGCAAACCGGGGAGATTGGTCGCCCGGGGAGGTTGACAGCGTTGTCAATCGGGGCTACCGTACAGGTGTGAGCGCCGCAGGCCCGGCGCAGATCGGGATCCGCCCTCTGCGGGCCTGAGCGGGGGCACCAGCGCAGCGATTCTTTTTCAGAAAGGGGCCTAGTCATGAAGTGGTGTGCCGATGTGGGAGGCGTGGGTAACGGGACCGTTGCCAGCGCCATCGAATACGTCAAGACCATGGGGATCGAGGCTCTCTCGGTGGCCTGGGGCACCCAGCCCAGCTACCGCGAAAAGGGCCTGATCGAGTTCGAGCCCATCAAGGCGATGAAGGACGAGATCCTCGCCGCGGGCGTAGAGTGGGGACCGATGGTGGCCTGGGCGCCTCGCGATCTGCCCACCGGTGCCGAGGCAGAGGCCCACTTTGCCAACCTCCGCAAGAATTTCGAGGTCATGGCCGCCGTGGGCACCGAGACCGTCGTCATGTTCCCTCCCGGCAAGCTGGATACCCCCTGGGATGAGGTGGTGGCCTACTATACGCCGCTCATCGCCATCGCTGAAGAGTTCAAGATCAAAGTGGGCCTGCACGGGCACGGCCGTTTCATGCCCAGCAAGGTCCAGTGGCAGCTGATGAACGACGTCCCCAGCCCCTACAACGGGCTCACGCTCTGCTCGGGCAACATCTTTCACGGCGACGGCGAGGCCATGTACGATTCCACGTACGAGTTCGCCAAGGCCGGCAAGGTGTTCTTTTCCCACGTGCGCAACGTGAAAAAGGGCGAGGGTGAAAAAGAGTACTGGCTGGACCAGGGCGACGTGGACCTGCCGCGCTTTATCGCCGCGCTCAAGGCGGGTGGATACAACGGCTATGTCCGCTCCGAGCACCTGCCCACCGACATGTACCGCACCTTCAAGCCGGGCAACAACGGCGTGTCCGATCTGGGCACCGCCTTTTCGCTGGGCTATCTGCGGCACCTGATCAAGTAGCTGGCTGCGAGAGACTGTCTGCAGGGCGGGGGACCTTCCGGACCCCGCCCTGTTGCTTGTCGCGCCGCCGGCCGCCGACCCGCCCGACCGATGCCGGCCACCGGGGGACGCACGCCCGGCTGTCCGTGTGCTTGATGGCGGGGAGGGTGGCTCCTCCGCGGCAGAGCGCGGCTCCGCCGGCGCACCCCGCCCTGTGCCGTGGGCGCTCGTCCGCGCCCCTGGGAGGTGTCGCCGCAGGGGGCGCTTTCGCCGCGGGCGCCCAGGGCCGCTGGCATCGCCGGCCGACGCTGCACCATCGGCCGTCTCACGGGCGGTGCCTCGCCCGCCGATCACAGCGACGGTTCGCGTTCCTGTTGAGCACGCCCTCGCTGCGGGCTGGGACCGGGAGTGTTTGGCCGGCGCCCCGTGTCGTTCTTGGAGCTCCGCCTGCGCACCCCGCCCTGTGCCGTCGGCACTCTCCCGCGTCCCCGCTACAGCGCTCGCTCCAGGTAGCGCGCATCCGGCAGCGGGTTGTAGGTATAGGCCGGGATCTCGTGGAACCCGCAGGAGTGGTACAGCGCCAGCGCCGCCTGCATGCTGTCCAGCGTATCCAGTCGCATGCAGCGGTACCCCAGCCGCTGACCCTCCGCCACAATCGCCTCCACCAGCCGGCGCCCCAGGCCGTGACCCCGGTAGCCGGGCAGCACCGTGAGCCGCTTCATCTCGCAGACCCCCTCCTCCAGCGGGCGCAGCGCCACGCAGCCCGCCGGCGCCCCGGCCACCCGCGCCAGCAGCAGCGCCCCCTGCGGCGGCCCATAGGCCCCCGGCAGCGTCGCCAGCTCATCCTCAAAGCCCTGAAAGCCCAGATCGATCCCCAGCCCGTCGGCATAGGCGCGCATCAGCCCCCGCACCGCCTCCAGCTCCTCCGGGCTCTGCACCTGCAGCAGCGTAATCGCTCCGTCCTCCGCCATCCGGCGCCACCTCCACCTGCCTGCCGCCATTATAGGCCTACTGTCGCCAGCCCTTGGCAGCGGCCCGCCGCACCGCTAGAATCCAGCCACACTCTGCCCGATCCGGAGGTGCACCGTGGCACGCTACACCAGGACGATCAACCGTGGATGGCGCTTTTACCGGGGCGATGCTCCCGACGCCTGGTTCCGCGGCTATGACGAAGCCAGCAGTCCCCAGCCCTGGCGCGAGGTGACCCTGCCTCACGACTGGGCCGTGAGCGAGCCATTCAGCCGGGAGCACTCCAGCGGGGGCGGCTATCTCCCCGGCGGCGCGGGCTGGTATCGGGGGCGTTTTACCCTGCCCGAAGCCTGCCGCGGCAAAAAGGTCTGGCTGGTGTTCGATGGCGTCTACCAGAACGCCCGCGTGTGGGCCAACAGTTACTATCTGGGCAAGTGGCCCTATGGCTATACCACCTTTACCTGGGATATCAGCCACGCCGCCCGCTTTGGCGACGACGATAACCAGATCTCGGTCTCGGTGAACCATCCCCACACGGCGGATTCCCGCTGGTTCACCGGCTCGGGCATCACCCGCGACGTGCACGTGCTCGTCAAGGATCCCGTTTATTTCGACCAGTACGGCATCTTTTTCACCACGCCCGAGGTC
This sequence comes from Chloroflexota bacterium, assembly GCA_012728955.1. Classification (GTDB taxonomy): domain Bacteria; phylum Chloroflexota; class Anaerolineae; order UBA1429; family UBA1429; genus JAAYED01. The sequence continues at coordinate 18,589 of JAAYED010000073.1, read as the reverse complement.
TCTCCCCAGCGCGCCAGCGTGCAGGTGGAGAGCGCCCTGGTCAACGAGACCGATGCCCCGGTGGAGGCCCTGGTGCGCCACACCCTGCGCGATCCTGACGGGCGCGCCGTGCTGGAGCTGGAGGGCCGCTGCAGCCTGGCCGCCGGCCAGCGCGCCAGCCTCATCCTGAGCGGGGAGCTGGCCCAGCCCCGCCTGTGGGCGCCCGGCCATCCCTGCCTCTACACCCTCGAAAGCGCCCTGCTGCTGGATGGCACCCTTTCTGACGACGAACGCCAGTGGGTGGGCATCCGCTCGATCCGCTTTGATCCCGATGAGGGGTTCCTGCTCAACGGCGAGCGCCTCACGCTGCAGGGGGTCTGCGTGCATCACGACGCCGGCACGCTGGGCGCCGCGGTGCATCCCTCCGTCTGGCGCCGCCGTCTGGAGACGCTGCAGCGCGCCGGCTGCAACGCCATCCGCATGAGCCACAATCCCCACGCGCCCGCCCTCTACGACCTCTGCGATCGCCTGGGCCTGCTGGTGATCGACGAGGCTTTTGACGAGTGGGAGGGCCCCAAGAACAAGTGGTGGCAGGGCCACAACGTCTATCCGCCCAAACTGTACGGCTACTATGAGGATTTTCCCGCCTGGCACGAGCGCGACCTGAGCCTGCTGGTGCGGCGCGATCGCAACCATCCCTCGGTGATCCTCTGGTCCATCGGCAACGAGATCGACTATCCCAACGATCCCTACGGGCATCCGGCCTTTGCCAGCACCACCGGCAACAACGACGCCAACAAGCCTGCTGCCGAGCGCCGCTACAGCCCCGACAAGCCCAACGCCCAGCGGCTGGTGGCCCTCGCGCAGCAGCTCAAGGCCATCGTCCAGCGCTGGGATACCACCCGCCCGGTGACCGCCGCCGTGGCCTATCCCGAGATCTCGAACCTCACCGGATATTGCGATGTGCTGGATGTGGTGGGCTACAACTACAAGGAGCAGTGGTACCGGCAGGATCATGCCCTCTATCCGCGGCGGCCCCTGCTGGGCAGCGAGAACGGCAGCCACTATGCCGCCTGGACGGCCGTGCGCGACAATCCCTTTATCGCCGGACAGTTTCTGTGGACCGGCATCGACTATCTGGGCGAGGCCCGGGGCTGGCCCATCCATGGCTCCAGCGCGGGGCTGCTCACCACCGCGGGCTTTGAAAAGGCCGGCTACTGGTTCCGGCGCAGCCTCTGGCTGCCAGAGCCGGTGGCCCATCTGGTGACGGCCCGGGTCGAGCCCGAGGATTCGCCGCTGGCCCGCAGCCAGCCGACCGCCTTGCGGCGCTGGGCGCGCCGGGCGCAGCTCGGCCGCAGCTGGAACTATGCCGCCGGCGAGCTGGTGGAGGTCATCTGCTATACCAACTGCCCCGAGGCCACCCTGTGGCTCAACGGCCGGGTTGTGGCCAGCGCGCGCCTGGCCGATTTCCCCGAGGAGGGCTGCCTCAGCTGGCGGGTCCCCTGGGAGCCGGGCATCCTGCGGGTGACGGCGACCCCGGCAGAGGGCGATCCGCAATCCGCCGGGGCCAGCGACCAGTTGGAGACCACCGGCCCGGCGGTGGCCCTGCTGGCCGAGACCTGGGGCCACGAGCCCCTGCGGGCCGATGGCGAGGACGTGGCCCAGATCCTGCTGCGCGTGGTGGATGCTGCCGGCCGGCCGGTGCCCGGGGCCTCCCCCCTCGTGGCGGTGCTGGTGGAGGGGCCGGCCGAGCTGCTGGCCCTGGACAACGGCGATCTGGCGGACAACACGCTGCCCTGCGCCGCCCAGCGCCGGGCGCTGGATGGCCGCCTGGCGGTGTATCTGCGCTCCACTGGAGAGGCGGGGGCCATCACCGTGTACTGCCACGCCCAGGGGGCGCTGCAGCCGGCCACCATTAGGCTGCAGGCCGTGGCTGTACCTGATCCGGCGGCACCGTGCCTGTGAGCAGCGGCGGCGACGCTCACGGGACACCGGACGGGGCTGCCGTTGATGGCCGCGGTGTCCCAGACTCTAACGTGGACGCTGCCGGCGAGTCTGTCCAGGGCGACGGAGGCGCTGGCGGCACTCCTGCCGCGGAGGGCGGGGCCCTGCGGGAGGCGGGCTTGGTGAACCCTCCCGCCGCAGAGGTCGCCACCGGCGCCGCAGAGGTCGCCGCCGGGAAAGCGGAAGAGACAGCCGGAGAGGCTTGCGGTACCACAGCCGCTGGCGACTCCGCTGCCGGTGGCCCCTGTGCCGGGCAAGGGGAGGGCGCCGTCGCTGCCAGCGAGCCCGCCCATGCCGACGGAGGCGCTGGCGGCACTCCTGCCGCAGAGGGCGGGGCGCTGGGGGAGGCGGGCTTGGTGAACCGTCCCGCCGCAGAGGTCGCCACCGGGAAAGGGGAGGAGACAGCCGAAGAGGCTTGCGGTACCACAGCCGCTGGCGGCTCCGCTGCCGGTGGCCCCTGTGCCGGGCAAGGGGAGGGCGCCGTCGCTGCCAGCGAGCCCGCCTCCGGTTCTTGCGTCACCGCCGGCGACGCCCGCCGCGCCGCCGCCCACTGGGCCCGCAGCGTGGGCTGTCATCTCCCCGGGGTGTGGGGCATCTACCTCAGCGGATCGGTGGTGGAGGCCCCCGACCAGCAGCTCTGGCCGCCCTGGTCCGATGTGGACCTGATGCTGGTCACAGACGGGCCGGGCGGGGAGCTGCCCCGGGAGAAATTCCTGCACCGGGGCGTGCTGTTGGAGGCCTCGCCCCTGCCGGCGCAGCGGCTGGCCAGCCCCGAGGCGGTGCTGGCGGACTATCATCTGGCCCAGGGCCTGCGCCGTAACACCCTGCTCTGCGATCCGGACGGTCGGCTGGCCCCGCTGCAGCGTGCGGTGGAGGCCCAGTTCGCCCGTCGGCGCTGGGTGCGCGCCCGCATGGCCCAGGCTATGGAAAAGAGCCAGCGGGGCCTGTCCGGCCTGGACCCGGCGTCCCCCTTTTGGGCACAGGTCAACGGCTGGGCCTTTTCCACCGGCGTCATGACCCACGTCCTTCTGGTGGCGGCCCTGCGCAACCCCACCGTGCGCCGGCGCTATCACGCCGTGCGCGAGCTGCTGCTGGCGGCGGGTCGCGCTCCCCTGCACGAGGCGCTGCTGGAGGCGCTGGGCAGTGCGTATTGGACGGCCGCACAGGCTCGTGGCCATCTGGAGGCCCTGTTGGAGACGGTGGATGCCTGTGGCGCCCTGATGCGCACGCCGCTGCCCTGGAGCGCTGACCTGACCGCCTCCTCGCGACCCATCCTCAGCCAGGGCCTGCGGGCCGATATCGAGGCGGGCGGGCATCGCGAGGCCGCCTTCTGGATCGTCGCCACCGCGGCGCGCTGTCAGGGTGTGCTGGCCGCCGATGGCAGCCCCGCCGACCGGGCGCGCCACGGGGGCCCTTGGCGGTGGCTGCTGGAGGACCTGGGCATCCCGGACGAGCGGGCGCTCTTGCAGCGGGCGGCGCTGGGGCGGGCGCTGCTGCCCCGGGTGCTGGCCGCGGGGGAGGAGCTGCTGGCGGAGAACCCGGCGGTGTGGGAGCGGGAGGACTGAGCCGGGCCACCGACTGACGCGCCCCCGCTCCGCTCCCACGCCGCTTCGGTCACCCGGATCCGTCCCGTCCGTGGGTGCCCGCTGCCGCGGCGTCCGTGCGGCAGCCCGTGACGCTCTCACCCGCCGGATGGGTGCTGCGCTGGGCTCAAGCCAGCGCCGGTGCCCCCTTCTTTTCCCTTTGCGGCGTCCGCCGGTGCGGTGGATCCCATGCAGCCGGTCGGCACCGTCGGGCGCCGGGCGATACATCCCCATCAATGCCGCACCGTGCCCCTTGACAAGTCCAGGAGTATCTGCTATCATCTATATGCGTCATACATATAGTGTTGCGACAGGAGTTTGGGCATGGAGCGTGGAATCACTGGCGGATGGCACGGGCGTGGGCATGGCAGAGGCCCTGGCGGGCATGCTGCCGGACCTCGTCCCCGGCGCATCCGGCGCTTTGTGGAGCCTGCCGTCTTGCTGCAGCTGCAGCGCGCCCCCGCCCATGGCTATGCCCTGCTGGAAGGCCTGCAGGAGCTGGGTCTGGAGGGTTATCCGCTGGAGGTGAGCAGTGTCTATCGCGTGCTGTACCACTTGGAAGAGCAGGGCATGCTGACCTCCAGCGAGAGCAGTGAGGGCAGTGGCGGTCCGCCCCGGCGGGTATACGCCCTCACTGACGAGGGATGCGCTCTGCTGCACCAGTGGGCGGTGGATCTGCGCCTCACCGCGCAGATCCTGCAGCGTTTTCTGGAGGCCTATGCGGCCCAGAACCCCTCCGGGGGAGAGGGCCTCGCCTTGAGCGATCCCTCGGCCGCTGCCGATGGGGTCGGTTCTCGCGAGGGGACCCAGGCAGGACGTCGCGACGCTCCATGACGCTGACGAGTGATGAGCTGGGCCTGACGATGGGTCGGGCCCCACAGAAAAAGAAAGGAAGAGCATGAACGACAGACATACAGAGTATCGATACAGCCACGGCCGCTGCCCCGCCTGCGGGCGCCGGGTGGAGAGCGAGCCCGTGGAGCGCTGCCGCTGCGGCGCAGAAGGCCTGCACCGCCACCGCCACGGCGAGGGACACGTCCCCGGCCGCTGCCCCGCCTGCGGGCGCAGGGTGGTCGGCGAATCCGTAGAGCCCTGCCGCTGCGAACGCGGGCACGGTGACAGGCACCGCCATGCTCACGGCTGCTGTCCCTCCTGCGGAGGCCGCATGCGGAGCGAGCCCATGGCGCGCTGCCGCTGCGAGGGCTGGCGCGGTGACCGGCACTGCTGCCCCGCCTGCGGGCGCTGGGACGAGCGCGAATCCGTAGAGCCCTGCCGCTGCGGCGAGGGCGGGCGCGGTGACCGGCACCGCCACGGCGCGGGACACGTCCCCGGCCGTTGTCCCGCCTGCGGAGGCCGGGTGGAGAGCGCGTCCACGGAGCCCTGCCGCTGCGAGGGCGTGCACGGTGACCGGCACTGCTGCCCCGCCTGCGGGCGCCGGGTGGTGGACGAGTCCATGGAGCGCTGCTGCTGCGGCGCAGGAGGCCTGCATCGCCACCGCCATGGCCACCGCCACGTTCCCGGCCGTTGTCCCGCCTGCGGGCGCCGGGTGGAGGGCGAGTTCGCGGAGCGCTGCCGCTGCGAACGCGGGCACGGTGACCGACACCGCCACGGCGAGGGCCGTTGTCCGTCCTGCGGAGGCCGCACACAGAGCGAGTCTACGGAGCGCTGCCGCTGCGGCGAGGGCGGGCACGGTGACCGGCACTGCTGCCCCGCCTGCGGGCGCCGGGTGGAGGGCGAGTCCACGGAGCGCTGCCGCTGCGGCGCCGGCACCCAGCCCTGCCAGACCCCCGCGCCAGTGGCCTCTGCCGACTTGCACGCGGCACTGAGCGCCCTCTCGCGCCGCCTCGCTGCGCTGGAGCGTCGCATGGAGCGGGGGCGCCGCAAAGAGCGCTCAGGCTGAGCGCAACGCTCACGCTGAGCGCAGTGCTCCCGGTTTTGGAGCAGGGGGAGGCCGAGGCCTCCCCCTGGTTTATTCTGCGGGCCCAAACTACTGCCCCTCGCCCTCTCTCCGGAGGCTCCGATGGCGCCGGGACCCCTTACCCCCCCTCCCGCCTTGACCCCACCCACTGGCCCGCGGCGATGGGCCTCTGCGCTGGCGCGCCGGGCCGCCCTGCGCTATGCTTCCTCCGCAGGCCCGGGCCACCGGCGGCACCGGGCAGTGGTCGGCAGCCGGACATCGCCGGCACCGGACGACCGTCTCCAAAGGAGGGGACCATGCCTGCTGCACCGCCCGTCGTCGCCGCGCTGCTGGCCCTGGTGGCCGTCGGTGCCGCCCTCGCCACCTTCAGCGATCAGCATCCCCGGCGGCGCCCGCTGCACTATGTCGCCAAGCCCCTCACCACGCTGCTGATCCTGCTGCTGGCCGCCATCGCCCCCGCGGACCTGCCCCACCGCCCGCGGGCGCTGGTGCTGCTGGCCCTGCTGCTCTCTGCCCTGGGCGACGTCTTTTTGATGCTGCCGGAGGATCGCTTTGTGCCCGGGCTGGCCGCCTTTGCCCTGGCCCAGCTCTGCTACTGCATCGCCTGGGCCGGCGCGCTCAGCGCGCCCCCCGCGGCGACCGCCCTGCTGCCCTGGCTGCTCTATGCCGGCCTGCTGGTGCTGGCCCTCTGGCGCGGCGCCGGACCGCTGCGCCTGCCGGTGCTGGCCTATGCCCTGCTTCTGGCGGCCATGGGCGGCCTGGCCACCGCCCGCTGGCTGCAGCTGGGCGGTCCGCCCGCCCTGCTGGGCATGCTGGGCGCCGCGGCCTTTATCCTCTCCGACAGCCTGCTCGCCTGGGACCGCTTTCGCGCGCCGCTGCCCCGGGTGGGCCTGTGGGTGCTGGCCAGCTACTATCTGGCCCAGAGCCTGATCGCTCTGGCGGCCTGATCCATCCTGAGGCTTGCGCTCCGGGCGGCCTCCGTGCTAATCTGCTTCCGTATCACATCATAGGGAGGACAGCATGCGCAACTATATCGTCGGATGTGGACAGATCACCTGGATGACGGACTGGCAGAACCCGCCCCCGCGGGAGCTGGCCATGCAGGATATCGCCGCCGCAGGCTATGACGGCGCGCCGCTGCATGCGCTCCCCGGTGAGACGGCAGAGGACGTGGCCGCCTTTTTCGCGCGCTTTGACCTCAAGGCCGGGCCGGGCTACCTGGGCGCCAACTGGTGGGATCCCGCCGAGACGGACAAGCTGGTGGAGCAGGCCCGTGTGATGGCCGAGATGCACGCCGCTCTGGGCTGCGACGTCTTTTTCGTGGCCGATGGCGGATTCATGGTCAAGTCGCCCCGGGGCATCGAGCGCATGGCGCTGGCCGGCCGCCCCACGCCGGAGGACAGCCTCTCCCCCGATCAGTACAAGATCGCCGGCGAGGCGCTCACCCGCGCGGGTGAGGCCGCCCTGGCCTCGGGCGTGCGCATCTGCTTCCATAACCATGTGGGCTCCTTTATCGAGACCCGCCAGGAGATCGACGACCTCTGGGCGCAGGTCGATCGCAGCAAGGTCTTTCAGGGTCCCGACATCGGCCATCTGGCCTGGGCCGGCGTGGATACCGTCCAGTTCTGCCGCGACTATGCCGCGGACATCAAGGCCCTGCACATCAAGGATATCGACCGGGCCGTGATGGACAAGGGCATCGCCGAGGGCTGGCACTATATGGTCTTTAACAACAGCGGGGTGTTCGCCGAGCTGGGCGAGGGCTTTGTACCCTATCCGCAGATCTTTGAACTGCTGGATAAGGCGGGCTTTAACGGGTGGCTGATCGTCGAGACCGACCGCACCACCAAGGCCACGCCGCTGGAGTCGGCCACCATTTCGCGGGCCTATCTGCGCAGCCTGGGGATCTAGTCATATCTGCAGAATCGCCCCCGCAGGGCTTGCGCTGCGGGGGCCTCTCGTGCTAGGATGTCAACGTTGTCAGTGTTCGACCATCTGTTCGGGAGGGTAGCATGAGCAACTATATCATCGCGTTTTCGGGCATCACCTGGGGTCGTGATTACGATCGTGACCAGATGCTGGCCGAGATCAAGCAGGCGGGCTATGAGGGCAGCCCCGCCGGTGTGCGCCCCGGTACCACCGCCGCCGAGGTCAAGGCCCAGTTCGAGCGCCACGGCCTGCGCCCCGGTCCCGGTTACATCGGCGCCAACTGGTGGGATCCCGCGCTGACCGCCGAGCTGATGGAGCGCGCCAAGGAGCAGGCCGATAACATGGCCGAGCTGGGCGTGGACGCCATCTTTATCGCCGATGGTGGCTTTCAGAACGTCACTCCCAGCGGGCGTACCCGGCGCGATCTTGCCACCCACACCACCGCCGCCGACAGCCTCAGCCCCGATCAGTACAAGTACTATGGCGAGGTGATCTCCAAGGTGGGCGAAGAGACCCTCAAGCGGGGCGTGATGGCCTGCTTCCACAACCATGTGGGCTCCTACATCGAGACCCGCAAAGAGATCGACGACCTGTGGGCACAGGTCGATCGCAGCAAGGTCTTTCAGGGTCCCGACATCGGCCACCTGGCCTGGGCCGGCGGCGACGTGCTCGATTTCTGCCGCACCTATGCCCAGGACATCAAGTGCCTGCACGTCAAGGACATCAACGGCGAGGTCCTCAAAAAGGGCCTGCCCGCCGGCTGGACCTATGGCGAGTACTCGCAGGCGGGGATCTTTGCCGAACTGGGCGAGGGCATCGTGCCGGTGCCGGGCATGCTCGAGATCCTCAACGGCGCGGGCTACAAGGGCTGGTTCATCGTCGAGATCGACCGCACCATGAAGCCCAGCGCGCTGGAGAGCGCCCTGGTTTCGCGGGCCTATCTGCGCAGCATCGGCTACTAGCGATCGCAGGGGTAAAGCAGCAGGGCGCGGCCACGGCCGCGCCCTGTCTCTTTGCAGGCGATGCTGCCGGCCTCAGGCCATGATCGAGAGATGCACCATGGAGCTGTCGGGGCGGGCGCCGTGCCAGTGCTGCTCCCCGGCGGGGATGATGATCACGTCGCCGGCGGACACCTGCAGCTCGGTCTCTTCATTGGCCACGATCCCCTCGCCCTCCAGGATCACCAGCACCTGCTCGCGCTGGTGGCTGTGCATCACGTTGCGGGCGCCGTTGGGGAAGGATACCGAAGAGATGCGGATGGTCTCGGCATAGCCCTCGGTGAGGGGCTGCACGTACACATCCCCCACCATGATGGGCAGCGTCGAGAGCACCCCTGCGTCCTTGTCGATGGTTACGCGGTGCATGGAGCTCCTTTCGTGGGTGGGGCGCCCCTACTCGCGGGGGACTCCCCTGCGCCAGAGGCTGCCGCCGGCAAAGAACAGGGCGGATCCGGCGATGGCCAGGCCCCAACCGATGCGGCCATCGAGGGGTGCCTCGGCCATGACCTGGGTGATATAGTAAAGACAGGCAAACAACAGGATCAGCAGCCCCACAAACATCAGGGCCAGCGCAATCCAACCTTCATCCATGAATGCCTCCCGGCGGGTCGGTGGGCGGGCCGGGGACCGGCCGCTTGTGACGAGAGAGTAACCCATAGGGAAAAAGTGCGCAAGGCCCTGCAGGCGCGTGGGCACCGCCCACCGGCCGGCGGCACAGGCCCGTGACCAGACCCGATCCAGACCCGCCCGCGGGCTGTTCCCCCAACCGTTTCTTTCGCCCAGACCCGCCCGCGGGCGTCCGCGGCCGCGAAGGCCGTCCCGCAGCGTGCGACGCCGTGGTGCCTCTGGCGGTCCCAGGCCTCCGGTGTGTCGCAGCGCGTGGTGCCTCTGGCGGTCCCCGCCGGGCCTACGGGCTGTTCCCCCAACCGTTTGCTTCGCCAGACCCGCCGCGCACACGGGCGTGCGCGGCCGGAGAGGTCGTCGCGCAGCGTGCCGCGCCGTGGTGCCTCTGGCGGCCCCTGCCTGTACCGCGGGCTGTTCCCCCAACGGTTTGCTTGGCCCCTACCCGCCGCGCCCGCGGGCGTGCGCGGCCGCGGAGGTCGTCCCGCAGCGCGTGTCGCCGTGGTGCCTCTGGCGGGCTCTGCCGGGCCTGCGGGCTGTTCCCCCAACCGTTTCTTTCGCCCAGACCCGCCCGGGGGGTGTGCGCGGTCGCGGAGGTCGTCCCGCAGCGCGTTTCGCCGTGGTGCCTCTGGCGGCTTCGCGTGGCCCGCGGGCTGTCCCTCCAGCCGTTTGCTTCGCCAGACCCGCCTCGCCCGCGGGTGTGCGCGGCCGGGGCGGGCGTCGCGCAGCGTGCCGCGCCGTTGTGCCTCTGGCGGCCTCCGCCTGTATCGCGGAACCCGCCGCCGGACCTGCACGAAAACCAACGGGGCGGCGCGGCCGGGGAGACACGAACCCGGCCGGCCACCCCGTGGCGGGGCCTGCCGTGTGCTGCGGCAGGCTGGGGTAAGCCCAATATGGCGATCCCGCAACCCGCTCTAGCGCGGGTTCGCCAGATCGATGGTCCAGTAGGGCACGCCGTCGGGCGGGTAGGCCACCCCGGTGCCCGCCTCCGTAAAGGCCGCCGTAAACAGGATGGCATGGTGCGGCGGGCTGTCCCACAGGGCCTGCACCACGCCGACATGGTCGTGCGGGGCGCTGCGGCCTACCGCCTCGCCCCAGTTGGCCCAGCTGTAGCCCGCGGCGGCCATGCGCTGGCCCGGGTCGCTGCCGTCGCTGCCCTGGTGACTGAAAAAGTTCAGTTGCGCCTGGTCGTCCGAGTGGCGCTGCGCCGAGACGAACAGGGCTTGCGCCGGGCGCAGGGGCGCCAGACCCAGCTCGCCGCGCCGGCGGTTGACCTCGTCCAGAAAGGCCATGGCCTCGGCGCTGCCCACCGGCGAGCCCGGCTGTGTCACCGCGGGGGGATCCTCCGGCGGACGGGTCTCAAAGGGCAGCAGGGTAGGGGTAGGGGCGGCCGGCGGTGGCGGTGCCGTCGGCGGTGCCGTTGGCCCTGCCGTTGGCTCTGCCGTCGGCTGTGCCGTTGGCTCTGGAGTCGGCTCTGGCTGCGTCGGCTCTGCCGTCGGTTGTACCGCCGGCTCTGCCGCCGGCTCTGGCGCTGGCGGTGGAGAGGTGGGGGTGGCCGTGGGCGTGGGAGCCGGCGCGCCCGCTGGATCGCCGGGATCCACCGAGTCGGCAGGGGCAGGCACGTCGCCGGGCACCTCTGCGGCCTGGCCCTCCACACTCCCCGCCGGTTCCTCGGCCGCTCCGGCATCGGGCAGCCCCTCCAGCCCATAGCCTGCGGCGGGCAGCCGCTGCTGCGGCCAGATCTCGAGCTCTGCGGTGGCGGTGGGACGGTCGCGCCAGTCCGCCGGCGCCGGGTTGTGCGGCGGCTGCTCCGCCGGTGTGGCGCCCTGCGCCGCCCGCGGCTCTCCCTCGCTTGTGGCGTCCGGCGCGCCGTGGGCGCTGTAGCGGGGCTCACGGGTCTCTTGCGCCGCCGGGGCGACGCTGGCCCTGGGCATCGGCAGCTCCACCCGGGCCTCCAACGAGGGCGACGCTGCCCCGGCGCCCTGCAGGGCGGCCTCCCCACAGCCTGCCAGCAGGCCGCAGGCCGCCAGCGCCAGACCCAGCATCAGAATCAGCGGCAGGGCGCCGCCGACCTGCCCCCACCCGCTCCCGGTCGCCACATCGATCCCCTTGCCGGGCCCCCTCATGGTCGCCAGCTTTCCCCCCTCGGACGATGCTCCCCCTACCATAGCCCACCGCCGCGGGCCGTGTGTAGGTCCGCCCAAAAATCGGGCGTAATTTTCCGTAAATCCTGTCCCGCGGCGGGCCCCTGTCCTGCCTGCAGCGGCCCCCTCCCATGGTTGACAGGCCCTTGAACCTCCGGCTAGACTGCGGCATGTGCCCGGGGAGGATGGCCAGCCACAGGCGGGAGGATTCGCATGAACGGTGCCAAGGCGACGGTTGCTCTGTTACAACGGATGGGGGTGCCCTTTATCGCGGCGCTCTGCGGCAATGGCCTCGATCCCCTGCTGGAGGCGGCCGACGCTGCCGGCCTGCCGGTGATCGATACCCGCAACGAGCAGGCGGCGGCCTATATCGCCGATGCCTACGCCCGGCTCACCGGCCAGCTGGGGGTGTGCGCGGTCTCCAGCGGGGTGGCCCACGTCAACGCCCTGGCGGGCCTCACCAACGCCTGGTACGATGGCGCGCCGGTGCTGCTGATCTCGGGATCCAGCCCGTCCCCGGGCCTGGGTCGCGGCACCTTTCAGGATATGGATCAGATCGGCATGGCGCGCCCGGTCACCAAATATGCCGAACGGGTGACCCAGGCCAGCCGCATCCCGCTGGCCCTGCGCGAGGCCGTGGGGGCGGCCTGCGGCGGTCGACCGGGCCCCGTGCACCTGACGATCACGCTGGATGCGCTGCAGGGTCCGCTCCCGCCCGATGCGGTAGAGCGGCTGGGCCCGCTGGCCCGGGTGGCCTCCAGCCGTTCGGCCGCCGATCCCGATGGTCTGGCCCACGGTCTGGCCCTGCTGGCCAGCGCCCGCCGCCCGGTGATCGTGGCTGGCAGCGGCGTCTTTTATGCCGAGGCGGGCGAGGCCTTGCGACGCTTTTCCCGGCAGTCGGCCACGCCGGTGGTGGTGCCCATCTGGGATCGGGGCGCCATCGATACCCCCTGGGAGACCTATGTGGGGCTGGTGGGGCCCGCCAGCGGCGAGCCCGATATCCTGACCCAGGCGGATCTGATCGTGATGCTGGGGGCGGCGGTGGACTATCGCGTGCGCTATCTGGATGCGCCGCCCCTGCGGGCGGGGGTCAAGGTGGTGCGGGTGACCGATGACGCCCAGCAGATGTACCAGGGCATCACCCCCGATGTGGCCATCCTGGGGGATTCGCAGACCGTGCTGGAGGCCTGGCGCGACATGTGGTCCGCCGGCGAGCTGGCTCCCCACACCGGATGGCTGGAGGAGGCGCGCCACAGCGCCGAGGCCTTTTACCGACGCTGGGTGTGCACGCCCGAGAGCTATGGCGTCAATGGACACAGCGCCATGGACGGCGGCGCTCTGGTGCGGGCGGTGGCCGGGGTGCTGGAGGAGCGCGATCCGGAGCCGGTGCTGCTGATCGATGGGGGCAACATCGGCCAGTGGGCGCACATGCAGCTGGCCAGCCGGCGCTATCCGGCGCACTGGCTCACCTGCGGCGCCAGCGGCGTGGTGGGCTGGGGCGTGCCCGGCGCCATGGCGGCGCGGCTGGCCTATCCCGAGCGCCCGGTAGTGCTGATCTCGGGGGATGGCTCGCTGGGCTTTGGCCTGATGGAATTCGAGAGCGCCGCGCGGCAGGGGCTGTCCTTTGTGACCGTGGTGGCCGACGATTGCGCCTGGGGCATCGTGGCCACGGGACAGGAGCGCTCCTGCGGGCGACGGCTCTCCAGTGAGCTGGGCCCCGCCGATTATGCAGGGGTGGCACAGGCGCTGGGGGGCAGGGGCATGCGGGCCGAGACCCCCGAGGGGCTGCAGAACGCGCTGCGGGAGGCGTTGCGCGAGCGCAAGCCGACCCTGATCCAGGTGCCCATCAGCGTGGGCGGCCCGGCCTAGCGGCGGTCGCTCCGCCCGCGTGCGCCCAGCCGCCTAACGGCGGTCGCCCGTAACGCCGCGGCCGTTCGCTGCTGGGCGGCGTGGCAGTCGCCACGGCGTGCAGTCTCCGCTGCTTCCTGCTCTGATGGTCGCGAGTGGTCTTGCCCGCGCCCCCACGTCCTGCCGGCGCGCTCTGCGAGAGGGAAGGCGCCGGCCCGCCGATGGACGTCCCCAGCCGCCCGCGGTTGCCCCGCAGCCCGCGGGGGTTCCGCGGCCACGGCGCCGCAGCCGTTGGCTGCTCGGCGGCGTGCAGTCTCCGTTGCTCCGTGCTCTGATGGTCGCGGATGGTCTTGCCCGCGCCCCCGCGTCCTGCCCGCTCCGCCCGCAAGTGCGCCCAGCCGCCTGGCGGCGGTCGCCCTTGACCGCCGCCGCCCCCTCAGTTACCCTGTCCTCACACCAGTTTCTGCCTACAGGAGGTCGTCAGCATGACTCTCAGGCATCGCCGCGTTCACTATGTCCTCAGCACCCACTGGGACCGCGAGTGGTACCAGACCTTTCAACAGTTCCGCTTTCGCCTCGTCAAAATGATCGATCGCATCCTCGAGGGCTGGAACACCGGTGAGCTGCAGGGCCCCCTGCAGACCGACGGCCAGGCCATCCTGCTGGAGGATTACCTCGAGGTGCGCCCCGAGCGCCGCGCCGAAATCGAGCAGCGCGCCCGCGAGGGCAAGCTGGTCATCGGCCCCTGGTACGCCATGCCCGACGAGTTCCTTGAATCGGGCGAGTCGCTGGTGCGCAACCTGCGCCGCGGCCGCGCGCTGGCCCGCGCCTTTGGCGGGCAGCCCTCCCGGGCCGGCTTTTGCTGCGACATGTTCGGTCACAACAGCCAGCTGCCCCAGATCTATGCCGGCTTTGGCCTGCTGGGCGCCCTCATCTGGCGGGGCGTCAACACCTGGGACAAGCGCTCCCTGCTCTGGGAGGCCGCCGATGGCACCGTGCTGCCCGCTTTTCGCTTTGGCCACAGCGGCTATTGCACCTTTGCCCATCAGACCCGCGGCACCGCCGGATCCCCCCAATCGCAGGATCCCCAGTGGATCGGCGAGCAGGTGGACAGCCAGCTGGCCTGGGATGCCGAGTGCACCGATACCGACCCCATGCTCTTTTTCGATGGCTGCGATCACTTTGAGTGGGATCCCACGGTGTACGCCGTGCTCGCCGAGCGCTTTGACGAGATCTCGGGCGGGTTCGAGCTGGTGCACACCGATCTGGACACCTTTGTGACCGAGATGGCCGCCCAGGCCGATCGCATCCAGACGCGGGTGCGGGGCGAGCTGCGCGAGCCGGCCCAGCACTCGCTGGTGCGCGACAACCAGTGGCTCATCCCGGGGGTACTCTCCAGCCGCGTGTGGATCAAGCAGGATAACGCCGTCTGCGAGACGCTGCTCACCCGTCACGCCGAGCCGCTGGGGGTGCTGGGCAACGCCCTGCTGGGCCTCGAGTACCCCGCCGGGCTGCTGGATGTGGCCTGGCGCTGGCTGCTCTCCAATCACCCGCACGATTCCATGTGCGGCTGCAGCATCGATCAGGTCCACGAGGACATGAAGTATCGTTTCAGCCAGTGCCGCGCCATGGGCCGCGCCATCGTCAACGACACGCTGCTGCGCCTGGCCGCCAACGTGGGCGATCCGGTGGAGGCGGGCACCACCCGCATGCTGCTCTGGAACGGGGCGCAGCAGGCCATCGATGGCACCGTCGAGCTCACGGTGGACGTGCCCGCCGAGTGGCCCACCTTTAACGAGTTCTTTGGCTTTGAGCCCAAGCCCGGTTTCCGCATCTATGATCCCGAGGGCAACGAGGTGCCCTACCAGCGCCTCAGCCAGGCCATGAATCGTCCCAGCGAGCGCGTGTTCGATCGCGGCGTGCTGCAGCAGTTCCGCGTGAACCAGGTGGGCGTATCGCTGCCGGTGTCGATACCGGCGCTGGGGTACACCACCCTCACCATCAAGCCCGCCGCCCCGCGCGAGCCCACCCGCTACCCCGCCGTGCCCGGCCTGGCCACCAGCGAGCGCTCCATGGAGAACGAGCATCTGGCCGTCACCATCGAGCCCAACGGCTCGCTCTCTCTGTTGGACAAGGACACCGGTCAGGCCTACACGCGGCTGCTGACCTTTGAGGATATCGCCGATATCGGCGACGGCTGGTTCCACGGACAGGCCGTCAACGACCAGTGGTACAGCTCCACGGCCTCGCCCGCCGCGGTGGCGCTGGTGCACGATGGTCCTTTTGTCACCACCTTTAGCATCCGCACCCGCATGGAGGTGCCCGCCGCCTTTGATTTCCACAACATGATCCGCACCCCGGAGCGCGCCGAGCTGGTGATCGAGAGTCTGGTCACCCTGCGGCCCGGGGTGCGCCACGTGGAGGTGCACACCACGGTGCACAACAACGTGCTCGATCACCGGCTGCGGGTGCTCTTTCCCTCCGGCGCCGATACGGATACCTGGCTGGCCGATACGCCCTTTGACGTGGTGGAGCGGCCGGTGGCCCTGCGCAGCGACAACCACCTCTACCGCGAGCTGGAGGTAGAGGGCAAGCCCCAGCGCACCTGGAGCGCCGTGGCCGATGGCACCCGCGGGCTGGCGGTGATCAGCGAGGGCCTGCTGGAGACCGCCGTGCGCGACCTGCCGGAGCGGCCGCTGGCGCTGACCCTCTTCCGCGCCACGCGGCGCACCGTCAACACCGCCGGCGAACCCCAGGGCCAGCTGCAGGGGGATCTGGAGTTTGACTATTGGATCGCGCCGCTCAGCGCGGTGCCCGCCAGCGCCCAGCAGCGGGCGGTGCTCTTTGGCCTGGCCGATCGCCTCGCCTGTGGGGTGCGCTGGAGCACGCTGCAGGCCATCGATGGCGAGCAGGTGCGAGAAGAGGGCGGCCTGGCCCCCACCGACGGGCTGCTCCGTGTCGAGGGCCCGGTGGTGCTCAGCGCGGTGGAGCAGCGCACCAGCGAGGAGGGCGCCCCGGCGCTCGAGATCCGCGCCTTTAACCCGGGGGACGAGCCGGTGCAGGCCAGATACTGGACTCATCCCGCTCTGGGCTGTGTGCGCGCCATCGAGACCAATCTGGAGGGCACGCCCACCGGAACCGAATACCCCATGGAGGACCGTGCGGTCACCGTGCCCCTGGGTGGGAAAAAGATCGTCACCGTGCAGTTGATGGCCTAGACAGGGCTGAGGGGCCCACAGCCTCCGGACGACCCGTCACAGGAGAGGGGCAGGGCGGGGTCGTGCGCCAGCAGCGCCATGTGCCACCTGTGGCTGCTGACGAACCGGTTGCTGTGGGCGCTGGCCCCTGACGGGGCATAAGCGGCACGCCACGCTGTCCCTTCCGCGAAAAGGGGAGGCTCGCAGGGGGCGATCCAGCCTGCGGGCCCCGACCCGGACCGACCGGACGCTGTGGGCGCCGGCACCTGGCGGGGCCGAGCCGCGCTTTGGCCCCAGTGTCAGGCGCCGCTGGCCGCCACCGGCGACGCCGCCCGCAGGCCGGCGCGGCTGGCTTGCGCCAACCGGGCGGGAGCGGCGATCCAGCCTGCGGGCCCCGACCGCGGACCGACCGGTTGCTGTGGGCGCTGGCTCCGACGCGGCCGAGCCGCGCTTTGGCCCCAGTGTCAGGCGCCGCTGGCCGCCACCGGCGCCCCCCTCCCGCAAGCCGGTGGCGCTGGCTTGCCCCATGCCGCCCCAGTCCGTGCGGAGCGGGGGCCCGGGCGGACCTGCCGCACCGGTGGCCTCTCTGGCAGCGGTTCTGCCCACCCCCTCCGTCCAGCGGGCACGGGCGGGGTCGGCCAGCGTCTTCCATTCCGCGGCGCCTCCCGGCAGCGCCAGCGCATCGGCTTGCACCCCGGGCGGGGCCGGCAGGGGGCGCCGTAGTCGGCCCGGCCGTCGCCGCCCCTCAGTCCACCGCGAAAAAGAGCGCGCGGCAGATCACATAAATGGCGTACAGGCTGATAAAGTAAAAGGCCCCGATGCGCCCGATGCGCCCCTTGCGCCACAGCAAAAAGCCCATCAGGAGCGCGCCGGTCACCATTTCCCAGGGCAGGTCCCAGACCAGCAGGGGACGGGGCACCGCAAAGGTCGAGACCAGCGATCCCAGCCCGATGGCCACCAGCGGATTGGTGATGTTGCTGCCCACCAGCGTGCCCAGCGAGATGCCCGTGGCGTCGCGGCGGGCGCCCGCCAGCGCGGTGGTCAGCTCCGGCAGCGCCGAGGCGATGCCCAGCGTCACCACGCCGATCAGCGAGCCGCCCACGCCGGTGTCGTTCACCACCCGCTCGATCACCCCCAAGGCCATTTGCGCCGAGAGCACCGTGGCCGTCATGGCCAGCAGGGTCAGCGCCGCGGCCCCCCAGGCCTGAGCCGCCGTGGTGATGGCGGGCTGGTCGGTGTGCCTGTCGCCGGGCACCGCATGATAGTGCCGCCGCTCGTCGCGGTACAGGTACCAGGTGTAGGCCAAAAAGATCCCAAAGAGGATGGCCCCATCCAGCCTGGAGTAGATCCCGTCCCAGCCCAGCAGCAGGCAGAGCGCGGTGGAGGCGATCATGGGGATCATGCTCTTCCAGAGAAAGTAGCGCCGGAAATACAGCGTCCGGGCCATCCAGACCACCAGGCCCAGCACCACCGTCTGCTGCACCACGTCCGATCCGATGTTAGAGCCCAGCACGATGGCCGAGCCGATCTTGAAGTCCAGCGTGCCCGAGAGGATCCCCGCCGAAGCGGTGACGTGGGCGGTGATCTCGGGGATGGAGGTGGCCAGCGAGACCACGGTCATGCCCATAAAGGTGGCCGAGAGGCCCAGGTAGACGGCGAGATCGACCAGTTTCTGGACGGCGAGGTTAGAGCTGAGCACCAGCAGGACCATGGCCGCCACTCCGACGGCCATTGCCCAGGGCAAGGTGAGTGTACCGATCCACTCGATTAACATAACGGTCTCCTTCCGATGACAGGCATCAAAAAAGCGCGGCGTGGCCGCGCTATCGTGTTCGGGCAGCCTGCGCAGGCAGGCATGCAGACAGCGGGCCTCCTCAAGGGGGCCCCTGTTCACCAAAGCCTGCACCAAAGCGGGTTGGCGCCGAACGGAAGGAGAGCATGCACATCAACCTGTAGCAAGAATCGCAAAAAGTATAGGAGAAATCCTTGCCGCTCCAAAAGATGTGGAGAAATGTGCGGTGTGTTCGCGGCGTTCCGCTCGCCGCGGCGGATGGACCACCTCCTGCGTCTCTGTTGCTCCGTGGACCGGGTGTTCGCTGCGTTCCGCTCGCCGCGGCGGATGTGGCGTCCCCCGCGTCTGCCTCGCCCGTGCATGGCGTGTTCGCGGCGTTCCGCCCGCCGGGGCTAAAAGTGGCCGAGCGGGCGTTCGCACAAGCGTGCAGATGGGGTGCTCGCGGCGTTCCGCCCGCCGTGGCGGATGGAGTGCTACTGCCGTTACCCTTGCCACTGCGGCGGGCGTGGGCTCGCGGCGTTCCTCCCGCAGCGGCGGATGGTGTGTCCGCTGCGTTCCGCTCGCCGCGGCGGATGG